>MWEM01000039.1 GCA_002071085.1 Thermotogota bacterium ADurb.Bin062
AATAGCGCGTGAAGGCGTAGCGAAAGAATCGATTTTCGCGCGGCTGCGTCCCTCTTCGACGTTTTTGTCATCTTTTAGCGAACATAAGACGACTGCGGCCAGACAAGACCCCGATAGCGGCTTTCGCCCATCGGCGCCGTCTCGAGTGGACCTACCGTCGAAGGCGATTTTGTCTTCCCCTCCACTCGCAGAGCCGAATACGGGGACTCCGGGATTGCGTACGGCGCCGGCGGAGACCGTCGAGGTAGCGAAAACACAAGAATTGGCGTTGCCTATGTCGGGCCTCGATGGATCGATTGAGTCGAAAGTCGTTGACTCGATTAAACAAGAGACAGTCGGAAGCCCGTTGGTAGGGGATGACCAGGCGGACGCGCTCTTGGTCCGACTCGTGAAAGCTTTGAAAGAAGTTCTTTCGGAACCCACTCAGATGAGAGAATACTACGAACGCAAAGAGAAGCTGGCGGATAATACGCCGTTACGGATTCCGTCTCCCACCGGGCGAATCGCGCCAACGGTTTCGCCGAACACCTCAACCGAGAGCCTCGAGCCGCAGGACCCGAAAGCCGAGGAGTCACAAACCCCTACGAAAGTGCCGTCTCGGGCGTTCGCCGACGGGGCCGCTCCTCTCTCTCCTTTGGCGAGGAAGGTTTCGAATTTACTCGACGCGCGCGCGGCGGTGATCGGCAAGGAAGACCGTCAACTACTGGAAACGATTCTGAAAATACTGCAAAAACCCGAGGTCTCGAGCGAAGCGCCTACCGCCCCGGTTAAGGCTTTCGCGAAGGTTCTGACGGACCCTCCGGACCCGGGCTCTCTCTGGAGAAGGGTGATTTCACGCCCCGAGCTCTCCGCGTTATCCGAACGGATAACGCCCGAAGTCGGTTCGCGATGGACGCAGATGATCGTCTCGCTTTCACGAGAAACGTCGAAACTGGGGTTTTTCGGCGAACAAACTTTCCAAAGAAGCCTTTCCACCCTGTTTGAAAACCTAATCCGACCGGAAGTGGCTCATAGGCTTGCGGAGACGGGTACCCCTGTAGAAGTCATAGAACGGACTTTGAGGGACTTGAAGGAAGTCTTCTCTTCCATCGCGGAAAAGGAAAGGCCTATTGAACCGCGTTCGGAAGCGGCCGCTTCATCCGAAGCGCGAGACCCCGCGTCAACGCCTTCGCGGGCAAAGGAAGCGGAAGGGGAAAGCCGGCCGACTACGCTCCAAAGAGCCCCGTCGTCAGAAAGCGATCGGATCCAGGAGGGATTGAAGCGCCCTTCCGAAGGCTTAGAACGGGCCCCCCTTCAAACCTCTTCCACAGCTGAAGCGAAAGGCGTGAGCGTTGGGAGAGAAATGCCCCTGCCCGAGACGAAAGAGGGAAGACCGCTGCCCTTTCAACCCCTCGACCGGGTGCTCCATATAGGGAATAACGCGCAGTATGATATGATATACGCAGGTTTCTTCGATTTGAACGGCGGTGTTTTTCGCGTCGATCTGTTCCACAACCGGAAACCTACCGGCGGGTACCAAGCGGACGACTATTACCGGATCATCATAGAGGCGGAAACCGAGCGCCTCGGCACGGTCCTCGTCGACACCTTTTCCTCTAATGAACAACTGGATATCGTTTTGTACACGGAACCGCGACACGGGCCATTCCTGACGACCCATTCGCACAAACTGATTCGGCGTCTAAGAGAAGACGGTTTCTCCGTCAGGCTATTCCAGATCAAGTCCCTACAAGAAAAGGACAGAGTGATCGCTCAGAAAGCGAAGATGATATCCGGAACGGAAAGGGGTTTTTCGCGCTTTGCCTGACAACCGTTTAACGAAGAAAAAGCCTCCGGTCTATCAGACGCCCATAGATCAAGTCACGCGCGCCGTTGCCTTGCGGTTTGATGAACAAACGGATAGCGTTCCTCTGGTCATCGCGCAAGCCAAAGGAGAAATCGCCAAGCGTATCGTCGAGCTGGCTTTGGAGTATGATATCCCTATCTACAGCGATAGCGGGCTGGTCGAGCAACTGCTGGAGTTGGACTATTACTCCGCGATCCCGCCGCATTTGTATAAGGCGGTTGCTCAAGTGATCGTGTACGTTTACCAGTTAGGAGGTCAGAAGACGAAGAATGGAACCGATTTTTAAAACGATGGACGACTTCTACTCCTTTTTGTACGAGTCGCGTCCTCACCAGCAGATCAAGCTGGGACTCGAACGGATCTTCAAGTTGTCGAGGCAGCTGGGGCATCCGGAGAGAGCCTTCCGTTCCATACACGTTGCCGGAACGAATGGCAAAGGCTCTGTCACGCGGATGATCTCCGCTTTTCTCACCGATATGGGGTACACGGTCGGGGCGAATTATTCTCCTCATCTGGTGAACTTTAGCGAAAGGATCACCCTAAACGAGGAACCGGTCTCCGACGAGGATCTGTTGCGCGTCCTCAACGCCGTGTATCCGGCGATCGAGAGGATGGATCGCCTGGATCAGAAGATGAAACCCAGTTTTTTTGAGATTGTCACGCTCTTGGCCTTCGAGTACTTCAGAGAAAAGAAAGCGGATTTTGCTTCGATAGAGGTGGGAATGGGGGGACGGTTGGACGCCTCCAACATCCTTCGGCCCGAGGTTTGCGTAATCACCAGCATCGGGTTCGACCATATGAAATCCTTGGGAAACACCCTGGCGAAGATAGCGGGGGAAAAAGCCGGCATCATTAAGAAGAAGGTCCCGCTCGTTTGTGGCGCGATTTCAGCGGAAGCGGCCGCGACGATACGAAGCCGGGCGAAAAAGATGGAGAGTCCCGCTTTCTGTCTCGGTGAAGGCTATTCCTATTACCCCCGTCTCTGTGCGATCGATGACAACCGTTTTGACTATTTCGAACCGGGTTACGCGCTTAAAGACATTTCAGTGCGATTGAACGGTCGTCACCAGTTCTTGAACGGGGCGACGGCGATCTGCGCCTATCGGCGGCTCTGCGATCGGACCGGTATCCCCTATCGAGAGGAGACGGTACGATCGGTTTTACGGAAAATCTCTTGGCCTGCGAGGTTTGAGCGGATAGCCACCGCGCCCGATATCATCATCGACGGCGGTCACAATCCTCCAGCTTTCGAAACCCTAGTCAAAGCATGGCGGGACTATTATGGGAAACAAAAAGCGATCTTCGTGACGGGTATCCTGTCTGATAAAGACTATCCAAAGATGATCGAAGTCATTGCGCCGATCCTCTCTCACGTGATCGTGACCGAACCCAAAGCGGGGGACAGGGTACGGATAGAAGAGGTGGCCGAGGCTTTCCGAGAACGGCTCGAGGGTGTTCAGACGGAGTTGATCAAGGACCACCGCGAAGCCTGCGTACGGGCGTTGGCGCTTTCCGGCGGAGAAAAGCCGATTTTGTCCGCCGGGTCGCTCTATCTCGTCGGATACATAAAGGATACCTTTCTCGAATACCTTAAACCGGTTTCTGCATCGGCTGCGCAGAGATAAAATTGTTCTCAGGATTGGAAGGGTGAAAAAGGGAGTCTATGGAACAGCGGGTGTACATCGGGTCGCGCTCGCCGTTGGCGCAGTCTTCCGTCCCTTTCTTTTTTGTGGATACGGCGCAAGACTACGACGACTTTGAGAGTTCTTATCCCGGTAAGTACAACTTGGTTTTTTATCGTCGATTGCCGGTCCTCGTCGACACGAACGGGCGTATACTTTTTTGGCGCTGCCAGAGAGACCTTCGGAGCGAACGGGTTTTTTCGACGATAGACTTTTCTATCGGGTTGCTGCGACGCGATGAGATCTACCGAGTAGGAGCTTACGCTTTCTTAATCGGAACTGGATTGCAGTTTCTTTGTGTCTTCGATTACGGGGCTCGGGCTTTCTCCGTACCGCGGGCGCTGCTCGAAATGGTGTCGCTAGAGGTGCAAACGCACCTCATTTACCTTCTATACACCCCGGAAGGGATCACGTATAGAGGCTTCTTTTACATGAAGGAACAAAAATGCATCCATCAGGTCACGATGAACGAGCTGTCTATCCGCGTGAACCAGCCCGACCACCCCTGGCAACTATCCGAAACGCGGAGCTCGGATCAAACGCCTTATTGAGGAGGTCATCCATACGGCATTCGAAAACGATCGTTTCGAACAAATCCTTTTTGAAACCCTTTGCGCAGGGAAAAGAGAACCCTTTTGGGAAGAAATCATCCGCTACCCCTTCCTTTCGGGTGGAAAGCGATTTCGTCCCCAATTATGTTATTATAGTGCGGAAGCGTTCGGAGCGAGCGAATCGGACGCCTATCGCCTGGGGGCTGCAACGGAGATCCTACACACGGCCAGCCTCGTCCATGACGACCTCCCCGAAATAGACGATGACGATTACCGAAGGGGGCGCCTGGCGACCCATAAGCGCTACAACCAAGGGTTGGCCGTGATATGCGCGGACGAGCTGTTTTTTCTATCCGTGAAAACCCTCCTTCCGTTGAAAAATGATCTACTGATCGACGTTTTCCTAAGCGTGGCTATGGATCTAGCCAAAGGCGAGGCTTACGACATCTATTACGAAAAAACGGGACTATCGCTGTCAGAAAAAGAGTTGACAGCGATGTATCTCCTCAAAACGGGGGGGTTGATCCGGTTCGCCATCACGGCGCCCGCGATCTTAAAACAGATACCGGCCAAGGCTTTGGCGGCCTTAGACGAGAGCGCGGGAAAGATTGGTTTGGCCTTTCAGATGTATGACGACATTAAAGATGAAACAGGTCATTTCGAGGAACTGGGTAAAACACCCCAAAAGGATCTGAAATCGGGGAAGCAAACGATACTCCGCTTGAAAACACTTCAAGAGGCGGAAGAGCAAGCGGATCGTTTATGGCGGGAAGCGACTGAAGAAATAGGAAGACACTCGAGTTCTTCGCAAGCAAACCCGCTCGTGTGTTTTTTGAACGAGAGCAGAGAACTGATCAGGAGAAAATAAAACCGACCTGGGAGAAACCGGATTCGAATTTTCGCAACTAGGGGAGCAACACCGATGGCTAACGAAGAGAAGCGGAAGAAACCAAAGAAAACACCTAAAGAAAGACCTCCTAAGGCTTCGAAAGAGCCGAAAAAGGCAAAAGAAAAGGGAGTTAGCGGAGGATTCAAGCTGCCGAGCGTGCTCAAACAGCCTATCGATTTCCTTCTCTCTCATCGTCTGTTGGCTTTGGTGATCCTCGTCGCGTTGGGGGTATTGGTGGCCATCTTCGCGCTACTCGCTATAAAACAAAGAGGAGTCTCCAAAGCTACGCGGGCATCCGTTCAGTCCGAGGCAAAAGCCGAAATCACCGATTTCAGTATCGTCATCCCGCCCAGCGCCTTTCCTTATACGAAAGATTTCACAATTCGACTGATCCGCTCCGGAGACCCGCTCTACGCGTTAAAATCGCTGGGCCGGTTTACCGGAAACCTATACGAGCTCTTACCCGTGGACGGTAGAGATGATCTCGCGTTGGTGCCAATGCTTTTTCGGTATGTCTTTCCTTCCGAATTCTATTTCGGCTCGGGTTTCAACAATATCGAACTCTACTATATCGACGATCCCAAGAACCCGATCGCCCAACCCTTTTCAGGGGCGGAAGTGAAGATAATCAACGACACGATAGTGGTTGAGGCGCGTTCCTATCACGGCTCCGTAATCGGGATACGGGTATCGAACCCGGATAAGGTCGAATGGGGACTTCAGAAGAAGATAGAGAAGCGAGAAACGCTAAAACCCCACCTACTGATCGTGCCCGGTGTGGACCGGAACTTTTTGGGTTTTTTGCCGAATACCATATCGAATGTCAACCCGCAGGGCAACAATATCTGGGAAGTTGCCTTCCCTGATCGGACGATCTGGTCCTACAGCTATCCCTTGGTGGAAACCCGGTCGATGGACTATGTGAGCGAAGCGACCAACTTCTTCGAAAAAACGCTGCGCACCAGTTACATCGCCTTCGAGGCATCGAAATTAGCGCAGGCCTTGCAGAACTACGGGAAGCCGATGGATATCATCGCGCACGGGGTAGGCGGCTTGATTACGCGTTATGCGATAGAAAACTACCCCGTGACCAACGTGCGTAAGGTCGTCTTAATCAGCACGCCAAACGGTGGCACCAATATCGTCAACCCGTCGTTCCTCAATCTTCTTTACGGGAAGGAAAAAGCCGTCTTAGCCGGACTCTATGGTTTGGAAGAAGACACCATTCGCTTCATCGAAAAGAACAACCTCAGCTATCTCGAAAAGGTGAATGCCTACGCAGCGGAAATGCTCCCTGACAGCAAGATCGTCGAAGAACTCGCGCAGTCGATCAGAACGGACATAGAATACGCCTTTATAGGGGGTAGCTCCCCAGGTTTCCAGGACGATATCGAGAGGTCTCAGCTCGCGAAGTTCTACCCTGAGCTGACGGCTACGAAAGGGGATGGGGTCGTTTCGATCTACAGCGCGCTTTTGCCGACGATAGAAAACCCCAAAGGCCTGAAAAACCTATACGGGAAAGTATTCGACTTTTCTTTCTATGAGAACTATGTTCAAAAAGAGACCTTGCTATTCATCAAGCAATTTTTGGAAGAAGGCATTGAGGAGGTCGCTGTTCCGAAGTATCAGGACGACCTATACCGAGAATGGAGCTACGAGTATCCGGAATTGGTGTCTACCGGCACACAGGCCCTAACGGGTCCTTTAAGCCTCTTCCAGTTTTCTACGATTGGCACTCAGACGTATGCGCAAGCGACGACGGTTTCTTTGCCGACACCTGTCTCAACAGCCGGGGTCGATATTGATTCCTGGAAGAGCAGTATGGATAAGGATTCATCCGTTGGAGAGGCCTTCTCCCCTCGGGCTACTCGGACAGAATCCTCTATTCCCTCGACCGTTGAGGCCACGAGCGCAGTTCGGGTTGAGCAAGAGACAACCGGCCAACCGACCGAAGTAAGACTGGTTTCGACCCTTCCGGTCATAGAAGGCGCCACAACGACAAAAACCGCAACGGTCAAAGAAAACGGCGTCGCTACGCCCTCCTCGACAGGCACGACCACCGGCTTACATCGATACGTTCCCGGTCACCAGGACTACCATCAGTTGGCCCTGCCCGAAAACTTCTACCTCAGCAATCGGCTGGTACATTATCCGAGTTTTCGGATTCCTTTGCCCGATGTCCAATCTCCCTACGGTTTCGTGGCCAACGGATTAGGAGATTTCATCTTCGATGCCGAAGGCGTGATCCGTATTGTGAACGGTCTGCCGACCCGCATTTTTAAGGGAGAGGTCGAAGCCTTCGCCCTAGACAACGGAGAGCTGGCGTTTTTTAGCGAAGAAATCCTCTACCATTACGTGAAAACTCACGGACTCACCAAAGCCTATCCGGGTATCCGTGGGAAAGTGAGATCCATGGCCTTCACGGGGGATCTCCAATACTATTTGGTGGACAATGGCGGGTTGATATTAGAGACCCCCACCTCCTCCTTCCGCATCCCGGGTATGACGGGGAAGATCATTCTCTACGGCGTCTATCCCTATATATTGACCGATATCGGTCTCTACCTTTACGATGGAAAAGAAATCGTGGAGATCTACAAACCGATTAAACCCAACGAACATTTTTTAGACGGTCTTCTGAAACAAAGCCGCTTGTTTATTCTCACTTCCGCCTATCGTCTTGTGGCGCTGAGTCTTGACGGAAAGATCGTCAATGAAGCCTCTTCCAATCAAATAGGGGGATTCAAACTACTCTCGACGGATAATGCCGTCTACGCGGTGGGAAGGAATAAGGTGGCCGGCCTTTCTCTATCACCAAAACCGTCAGAAGGGTCGTATTTCGATCTTAAAGACTATGGCGAAGTCATTGACGCGCAGATCCGTAACGCCGAAATGTGGGTTTTAACCTCCGAAAATGGGCAATTCGGCCTTCGAAAGATCGGGTTGATACCGTGAAACACGTTCTATGGGTCCTCATCGCGATTCTTTTGGGGAACGTCGTCCTTTTCCCTCAAAGTTACAAAGACGAGTCGATGTCCTTGTTCTTCGCAGGGCAGAACGCCTATAACCAAGGGAATTACGTCGATGCGGAGCAATACTTGTCCAGAGCGCTCCAATTGGATCCGGACCTCGAAGCGAAGACCCCAAACGCGAAATTTATGTTGGGCGTCAGCGCCTTCAAGAACCAGAACTACAGCATCGCGAAAGTGAATTTGAGCCTTTACCGAGACAATCCGATAGCGGTTGATCTTCTGAATAAGATTAGCGATATCGAAGGAAAAATGGGCACCGGTTTTTATTACTTCACTCCGATTCAAAACACTGCGCCGGTACCCGAAACGACCCCCTTATCCACTATGAGTCAGACGAATAGCGCGGGTCAAAAGAGCCTGTCGATCCCGATGATCGTCGGAATTGTTTTCGCAGTGACACTATCCCTCTCGCTGTTAATGGAATTGAAGTTCGCCGTTTTCAGTCGTTTGGCCGTTCGATTAGTACTGGCCAAGAACGCGATCCCTGTCACCGTTAGTCCCAGTCATCCCGAGATCTCACAGATATCTGTATCCTCCAAGAACGACGAGGCCGAATTGCTTTTACTGACCGATACGCCATTTGAAGAGAAGATCGATATCCAGAAGATGGCATCGGCCGAGATAGAGGATATCGCCCGTTTCTTCACGGAGAACCCGGAGATAGACGTAGAAAAAAGAGCGACGGGTGACGTGGCGTTGACCGAAGAAGAGATCGCCCAGATCGCGAAAAATGAGATCTTACAGGCCGCTAAATCGGAGGCAACGGCAGGAGAAACGGTGAAAGACGCCGCGGCAGGGGCGGATACGATATTCGATGAATTAGATGTGTCAAAAGTCATTCAATTAGCTCAGAAGATGATTTCGGAGGCCCAGTCAGCCCACCCGCAGAAAGCGGAGGAAGCGATCGAGTGGAAATCGGCAGAAGCCTTCTCTGAGGATAAGCGAAAAAACATCGATTACTTCGAAGACGTGGATGAAGTAGAAGAGGAGGATCTACAGCGATTCCTGGACCTGTTTTTTGCTCGAGAGACGCAAGCTCAAGAACTCTCTCCTCGTTATTGAGCTTTGGATAGGAGGGCTTTCCGCGCGAGCACGTCTTTTCCACGGCGAAAACTGGTGTGGAAATCGGCGAATGTAAGGGGGGAAACGGGTGTACTTGTTCAATGCCCTATATTGGGACTCTTCGGTTAAGGACTATCGGGCGGGAAATCTAACCGTGCGGGACGGAAAGATCGCGGATATAGACGTGCCCGGGGAAGGGTTATTCGAAAAGCGAGAACCGTTGTCCGGCCCCTCCAGAGATCTATCGGGTCACTTTTTGTTGCCCGGATTCGTGGATTCGCACGCCCACTTGTTGGGGATAGGGTTAAACTCCGTTTTTCCTTCTTTATCGGGGCTGTCGTCGATCTCCGCCTTAACCGAGGTCGTTCGCTCCGTCAAACATCCGGTTGTATGGCTCAGAGGTTGGGATGAAGGTTTACTAGGCGTTTTTCCCGATCGACAGGTGATAGACCGGATCGATTCCGAACGGCCGGTCGTGCTGACTCGTAAATGCGGGCACTGCGCGTGTGCCAATAGCCAGGCCGTAGAGGCATTCCGGCTTGAGCGTTGGGACGAGGTGGATGGCTCGAACATCGGTCGCGGGATTCTGAAAGAGCGCGCGCTCGAGGCGATACCCACAGGCTCCCTTTTCACCGAAACGACTTTAACCCAGGCGTTGCGAGATGCTTCGGTTCGCTGTTTGTCTTGTGGAGTCACCACAATCCATAGCGACGATCTAGGCCGCGTCGACTACCGGACATTACGCGCTCTGCTCCTCAATCACCGGGGGGTGCGCATCTACGAAAAGATGCTTCCACAAAAAGAATCGGATTTTTCTGAATGGATGGAAAGACCGCAAGAATACTTCGGGGATTTTGGGGATCATCTACGAATCCGCGCTGTGAAGCTTTTGTTGGACGGCTCGTTCGGGGCTCGTACCGCCTATTTGAACGCTCCTTATGAAGGGGAGACCGACTATCGTGGGGTCGTCTACTGTGCGCCGGAAGAATTGGATCGGTTTGTGAAGGGGTGCGAAAAGAACGGGCTTTCGCTGTGTGTCCACGTCATCGGAGACGCGGCGCTGGAAATCGCCCTAAGGAGCTTCGAACGGCGCGCCCCATCCGATAACCCGCTTCGTCACCGCCTTATCCACCTTCAGTTGGCCAGTCGCGATCAAATCCGCCGGATTAAACGCCAAAACTTATGGGTCAGTTTGCAACCCATTTTCTATGATTCCGACGTGCTCTTGGCCCCCAAAGTCTTGGGGGAGGAGAGGTATCGCACGCTCGGTTACCCCTTCACAGCCCTGTACGAAGAAGGGGTCCCAATTGCTCTATCCACGGATGCGCCCGTTGAAACAGTGGATCCATGGCCCAACATAAGAGCGGCGCTCCGATTTTTCCCGATTCGAGAGGTTTTTCAATTTTATACGTTCCGATCAGCTCAGAGCGGGTTCGATGAAGAACGCGTTGGAAACATCAGGAAAGGCGGTTGTGCCGACGCGCTACTCTTCGACAAAGACCCGTTTACTCTCAATTTCCCCGAGTTGGAACGGTTGCGGCCCGTCGATGTTTTATTCAACGGAAAGTGGTTGTCCGATAATGATACAGTCTATGGAGGAGGGTTCTTGTGACAGCAGTAATCATCTTGATCGCCGTGGTCGGCTCTTTAGCCTTGGCCGCCGTCAACTTTTTCGGAGTGAAGAAACTAGATCCAGGTCTGCCTAAGATGGTGGATATCGCCGATGCCATTAAGGAAGGGGCGGATGCCTTCCTAAGACATGAGTACAAAGTTATTTCTATGATCGCCATCGTCATCGTCGCCTTACTTTGGCTCTCGGTTTCTTGGTACACCGGCGTTGCGTTCCTGATCGGGGCCCTGATGAGCGCCAGCGCCGCTTGGGTAGGGATGAAGATCGCCGTCATCGCGAACGTGCGCGTGTCGAACACGGCCAGAACCACCAAGAGCTTGGGCAAAACGCTGAAAGTGGCCTTCCGCGGCGGATCGGTGATGGGGCTATGTGTCGGAGGGTTCGCGCTTTTAGGGCTTTGGATCGTGTATGTGGTCTTTGGGGAGTGGATGGGACAGATGCATATCGGGCAAATAAGAATTGTCACCAACTGGATGGGTGTGAGTTTTATCCCCTTCACGATGACCGTCTCCGGTTACGCGTTGGGATGCTCGGTGATCGCGATGTTTTTCAGAGTCGGGGGCGGTATCTTCACGAAAGCGGCCGATATGGGCGCCGATCTCGTGGGGAAGACCGAAGCGCACATACCGGAAGACGACCCAAGAAACCCCGCTACGATCGCGGATAACGTCGGAGATAACGTTGGAGACGTTGCAGGGCTTGGTGCCGATCTTCTGGAGAGTTTCGTCGGCGCATTGATTTCAGGGGTGGTGCTGTCTTCCTATATGTACTATACCACGATGACCTCGGCTTCACCGTTACCCGAAGCGTTGGTTACGAAGCTGATGACCTATCCGGTATTGTTCGCCTCTTTCGGGATCATCTCCTGTATCCTGGGTATCCTGTTTCTGCTTGTCAAGAAAGTATCCGACCATCCTCGTATGGAGCTCAACTACTCCACATGGGTCTCCGCCGGCTCGACGATTGTGATCAACGGTGTGTTTTCGTACTTCTACTTCAAGGATGAAGCCGTGTGGACCGCCGGCTTTCGGTTCGGTCCGCTATCCGCTTGGTATGCCGCGATCTTGGGAATCGTCAGCGGTATCGCGATCGGATTAATTGCCGAATACTATACGAGTTACGACTACCGACCTACTCAGCGTGTCGGCAGATCATCGCTTGAAGGGACGGCTTTAACGATCACCGAAGGTATGGCGCTAGGGATGAAATCGACCGCCTTGCCAGTCATTGTCCTCGGCCTTGCTATCATTGCGGCCGATTACTTCGCAGGGTTATACGGGGTGGCTTTAGCTGCGATCGGGATGCTTTCTTTCGTGTCCGCCACGGTGTCCGTGGACACTTACGGGCCCATCGCGGACAACGCCGGCGGTATCTGTGAGATGTCGGAGTTGGAGCATGAAGTGCGCGCGATCACGGACCAACTGGACTCTGTAGGGAATACCACGGCAGCCATAGGAAAAGGTTTTGCCATTGGCTCTGCCGCTTTCGCCGCGCTGTCGCTGTTTGCCTCTTTCTTGTATTCGCAAGCGCAGCCTACGGATACGAGCGGTTACGCGCTGATCCTCAATATGGTCAATACCTTGACCTTGTCCGGAATCATTATCGGAGCCGCGCTACCATACTTCTTTTCCGGCGTTCTGATCGAAGCGGTTACGAAAGCGGCGCGGCATATGGTTCAAGAGGTCCGACGACAGTTTAAGGAACAACCGGGTATCCTCACCGGCGAAGTGCGTCCGGACTACAAAACCTGTATCCAGATATCTTCTGCCGGAGCCGTACGCGAGATGGTCTTCCCCGCGCTGTTAGCCGTCACCACACCCATCGTCTCGGGGTTTTTGTTAGGCCCGGAATTCGTTGGCGGGGTTCTGTTGGGCGCCACGGTATCGGCGATTATGCTCGCCATCTACACCGCGAACGCGGGGGGGGCGTGGGATAACGGGAAAAAGTACCTGGAATCCGGAAACGTCCCGGGGATCAAGAAAGATTCGGAGGCGCATGCCGCCGCCATCATCGGGGACACGGTGGGCGACCCGCTGAAAGACACCGTCGGCCCCTCTCTCGACATCCTGATCAAGATCATGGCGGTGGTGTCCTTGATCGCAGTTTCGATCTTCCAAAACAACAATCTGCTTGAACTGTTCAAGTAAGCTCTGTATAAAGAAGAAAGAAAAGGCATCTCTGATGCCTTTTCTTTTTTTAAATCGGGGGATGAGAATAAACACCACTGTTCTTACGTCTGAAGACATAACGATACTTGATATAGAACGACTAAGGTCTAATAATAAGCACGAAATAAAATCAGAGAACTAACGTCTATATAGGTAGAAGAAAATAATGAAAAAGGAGGGTCACTTATGAGTATTATGATTCGGAAAGCAAGGGAAGACGATTTTTACAAAACCTTCGTGGATATGCAGAGAGAGATCGACAATGTGTTCAGCGCGTTTTTAAGAGGCGGAAGTCCGATGGCTCCGAAAGGGTGTAAGATACCCAGCGTGGACGTCTATGAAAACGAAAAGGAATTCGTCTTTGAATTTGAGCTCCCCGGCCTTAGAAAAGAAGACATCAAGATTTCGGTCGAAGAAAACGTCCTCTCTGTAGAGAGCGTCCGGCAGGAAACGAAAGAAGAGAAAGACCAGAGCTACCACATCGTCGAAAGAAGAACGGGCTGTTTTAAAAGGCAGTTCACCTTACCAGAGAACGCAAAACCGGAAGACATCTCCGCCAAATACGAGAACGGCCTATTGGAGTTGCGGCTCCCGAAGAAAGAGAAAAGCAAACCTCGCTCGATCGAAGTGAAAGTGGAATAATCCATTATCGAAACAGACGAGATCAACGAAACAAAGAACGCGGTATCCACAATCGATACCGCGTTTTTCTATTCCCGGCTCTGGCGCATCTTTTGTACGAGCGCGTTGTAGATGATCTCCATTCCCGGTTCGTTGTATCCCCCGCTCGGCAAGATGATATCGGCGTAATGCTTCTGTGGCTCCACAAAACTGCGATAAGCGGGGGCGACAAAACGTCGGTATTGGCGAATGATGCTCTCGATCGAGCGCTGCCGTTCGACCATATCCCTCTCGATTCGCCGCAACAATCGCTCATCATCTTGGGTTTCAACGTAGATGGAGAAGTCGAAGAGCTTTCGTAACTCAGGGTCGTACAAGACCAGTATCCCTTCAACGATCACGATAGAGCTGGGCTTCATCTCCGTGAACAGACCCGGTTCTCTCCGATAAGTAATGAAGCTGTAGGAAGGTATCCGGATCGGGCGGCTCGCTTTCAGCTCCATTAGGTCTTTCTTCAGAAGGGTGAAATCGAAAGCCGACGGCGCGTCGAAATTGAAATCTCCGGGATTGATGCCGGGAGGGAGGTCAACGTAATAGGAGTCCATGCTTAACAACGCACAATGCTCTTTCAAGCGCTCGGATAACCGAATGGCGACGGTCGTCTTACCAGAGCCGCTGCCGCCCGCTATCGCCAGCATCATATAAGACCGCATCCTTTTTGTTCGGATTCACTCATAAAAGACCCGAGCGTTTCTTTTTTTCCAAAATAGTACCAAACCTTCTGCTCCTTAAACTCTTCGACGATACGTCGGGCTTCTTGTATGAACCCTTTTTTTATCAAGGGGACGATGAGTAGGATCTTTAAGTAAGTATGGTGTGGGTTTCGTGCGAGGTAGTCGTTAATCTCCAACTCGGCCTTTTCAAAATTGCCGGTTTCGAAGAGGAGCGTGACGAAGATTTCCAGCTCGTGAGGCTGAGACGGGTAGATCGTCAGAATATCCTTCCGAACCGCGTCGGCCTCTGCGTCACGCCGGTGCTCACGGAGCATCCGATAAAGCTGGATTTTCCCTGTGACATTGCTCGGGATCGCTTGATTCATACGTCGAAGCGTTTCTAGAGCCTGGTCTGCCAATCCGAGGTTGATATAGCTGTCGACGATCGTGATGTACGCCAAGAGGTCTTCGGGTCTGTTTTCTAAGATATGTTGGCTGGTTTCGATCGCTTTTTCGTATTTTTGAGTGTTAAAATATGCAAGACTTAAAGAGCTGAGGGCAGGGACGAATCGCGGATCCAACCGAATCGCCATTTCGAGATGTTGGATACCTTGCGCGTAATCCCCTTTTAAAACGGCCAAAGAACCGTATATCTCTTCGCTATAGGCGTTCTCTTGTTTTATACCCTCCAAGAGTTCGGCTAACGCGCGCGCTTCCTCGTAATTTTCTTCTTCCAAAGCTGCGGAGGCCAGTTCGTAGAGTCCGTCCATCTTTGAGAGGACCAGTCGGGACATCTCCCATTGGTGGTGTGAAAAGAAATGAGCGATCTCTACCGCCCCCGTCGGTAGAAAGAGGGAACCGGGCAGCGACTCTCCCGCGAGCTTTTCCAAATCTTGCGCTTGTTGGATCAATGGCTCGAGAAAGGTATTCCCCTCGGCGTCTTTCTTCATCGTTTCCCAAGAGCCGTCGTAGAGAAGGTCACGGATGATGAAACAATAGGGTGTCCAATCCTCTATATGCATGGCGATCATCTCCGTAAGCGTCATATTCAATTATAGCACAGTCTACGAACGTTACCCTTTCGTGCCAGAAAAAACGGAGCTGCCTTGGATAAAGTACTTGGCCAAAGAGAAAAATACCACAAACAGCGGGATACTAGCGATGACCGCCGCGGCCAACAGCGCGCCCTCGTTCGTGTATTTTTCAGTGGTGAATTTGGTGATGTACAACGGGATCGTTTTCATCTCTTCGCTTTGCGTCACCAACAACGGCCACAACATACTGTCCCATTGGCTTCTGAAGGTCAGGATTCCCAAAGCCGTCATTGCTGGTATAGAATTGGGAATCACGACACGAATGAAAATCGATAGCTCATTCAACCCATCGATACGCGCCGCGTCCAACAAGTCTTCAGGGAAGGTCAGCAGGAATTGGCGCATCATAAAGATACCAAAGGCGTTGACAAGGAATGGCATAATCAGCCCCATATAAGAGTCCTGCCAGCCGAAGTTGTTCACCAGCATATAGAGAGGGATCATAATCGTTTCAAAAGGGATCATCATCGTGGCCATAACCAGTATTAAAACGGCTCTTTTTCCAAAGAAACGGTACTTGGCCAAACCGAAACCGGTCATCGCCGCGAACACGCAATTCGTCAGCGTGACCGTGATCGCCACTATCAGCGAATTGAGGATGTTGCGGGCGTAAAAGTATTTCATATCGTTTCCCTGGATCGCCTGAACGTAGTTCTCCCAATGAAAAGACGAGGGGATCCAGCGGTAGGGCATCGTCAGCACCTCTTTGCTTTCCATAAACGAGGCGGTGAACATAAAAACCAGGGGTACCAAAACGATGGCGAGGACGACCAGCAAGATCAGATCGAAGACGATTTCACGCAGAGACCGCGCCGTATTTTTTAAACGATTGTCCGCGCGGCTCATTGGAAACTCACTTCTTCGCTTCGGCTCAATCTCAGTTGCGCCCAGCTGAATAGGATGAGGGTGAGAAACAGGATGATGCTCATCGCGCTGGCCCTGCCGATCTGATGGTCGCGGATGGCGGTATCGTAGATGCTGAGGGTCAGGACGTCTATCGGCGCCCTCGGCGCGCCCGATTGTACGAAGAGGTATTGCGTGCTGAACGATTTCATAC
Source organism: Thermotogota bacterium ADurb.Bin062 (assembly GCA_002071085.1). GTDB lineage: Bacteria > Thermotogota > Thermotogae > MWEM01 > MWEM01 > MWEM01. Next base: position 16,346 of record MWEM01000039.1, read on the forward strand.
ATTGGATGAGGGAGAGAACACAAACTAAGACGACCGTCGGCTTCAGCAACGGGAAGGTGATCCGCCAATACTTTTTCCAAGGTCCGGCGCCATCGATGATCGCGGCCTCATGAATCGTGTAGGGTATGGATGACAAGCCGGCGATGAACAGTATCGTAAAATGGCCGATGTACTTCCAGAAGTAGATGATGATCGTTGAGATTCGCGACATATCGGGGTTAGCGAACCACTGATAGTCTTTACCACTCGTCCCTAGTACGGCGTTCAACACCGAATTGCCCAACCCCCTGGGATCCAGAATCAATAACCAGATCGTCGCGGCAACGACGGTGGATAAGACTGCCGGAGAGTATAACGCCATCTGAAAAAACGTTCGAAAGCGTTTTCGTGAAAAGATCAAGATCGACAAGGCCAGCCCTCCGATCAATAACGAGCTGAAGGTGCCCACCGTGAAGATGGCCGTTGCCTTCACCGAATTCCAGAAGGCCTCCGATTGAAAGAGCCGGATATAGTTTTCAAACCACACGAAGCGCGGCGGGTTGAGCGAAAGGAGGTTCCAACGATACAAGCTGGTGCGGAAGGCGTTTATGATCGGAAAAAAGCTAAAAATCGAAAAATAGATAATCGCGGGCAAAACGAAAAACCATCCCCAACGCGCTTTCTTCTTCTCTATTCCAGATTTCATAACTCCCCCTTGAAAAAACGAGAAGCCCTTTTTAAAGGGCTAAAGGACTTCCCGTTCGAATATGAAACGTAAAGTTTTTAATAGTCCTCGAGTACCTCGGTCGCTTTCGCCTTAAGCGTCTTCACGGCGTTTTCCGGAGTAACTCCGCTCAGCATGACCGATTCCACTGCTTCGCGAATGAGTTGTTCCAAGCGTGGCCCCGCCTGGTGCAGCAACACGCACCCCGCTTGGCTCATATCCTCCATAAAGACGTTCGCGTAAGGGAAGTTTTTGAAAACCTCCGACTCCATCAATTCGTACGTCGGTTGGATTAAACCGACTTCTTCGAAGTATTCGCCCGTATGCTTCAACATATAAGCGATCAGTTTCCACGCCCATTCCTGCTTTTCAGGGGAGGATTGCGCGTTGACCACGTAGTAGTGCCCGTAATAATTTCCTTTTACGTGGTTCACGGCGTTTTCGAAGACGGGCCAGGGGATGACCATCCATTCCTTGCTTTCGTAGAGCTCCGGATTTTCGGCTTTCAGCCGAAGGATTTGGTAGAGTCCGGACTCGATCATAACGATTGACCCATCGTCTTTATTCCAGTTCTTTCTCGCGGCGGTGTAAGTCGGAGAACCAAGATTGCGTCCACTGGGGCCCCATTCCTTCATAAAGGTTAGTACTTCCACCCAAGCTTGAGGATTGATAATGGCTTCCGTTCCTTCTTTGTTGAGCAGGTAGCCACCCATTTGCTCGACCATCGGGGTGAAAATGGTGAGATAGTAAGGATACCGAAAGTCGAAACCCCGTCGAGTGATGATCTCTCCGTTTCGAAGCGTCAGTTTGTCCGATACTTCCATTAACTCTTCCCAGGTCTTCGGATAGTTGTTTTCAAAGTCCAGCCCAAGCGCCTTGGTGTACCGCGTGTTCACGAAAATACACCAGTTGGTGATCTCCAAGGGTACCCCATACAGTTTCCCCTGATAAGACACGGGATCGAGGGTGCCTTCGAGATAGGCGGCATAAATCTCTTCCACGTTTTTGTATCCCAAAGCCGCTGGGTTCACCGGAGCCACCCTTCGGTTCACGATGTAGGGATACTCGTCTTGCACTTCCATGTTGAAAATATCCGGGCCTTTGCCGGCGGAGAAAGCAGTCAATACTGTTTCCTTAATCTTCGCTGAAGGATAGGTGACGCGTTTGACGGAGACTTCCGGGTAAAGCTTCTGGAATTCTTCGATATACCGCTCTTCCAACAGCGTCCTGTTCGGGTCTTCGTGCGTCCAGACGGTCAATTCGATGGTGGCGGCGAAGACGGCGCAGATCAGCAGAATACCCACAAGAAACATCCCTTTCAACTTCATACAAACACCTCCATTTGGTATAGATGAAATGAAACAATAAGGATTATAGCACATATCGGTGAAGGATGCGCGGTCGATTTTTGTTCGGAATAGTTTTCGCGGTGGGGAAACTTAAAACCGGAGGATAGGCCAGTTTTCGAAGGCCTATTCGTGCTATGATAACGTATTGGGATGACATCCGAAAGGGAGGCGGTAGGCGAATGTTAATTTTCGGTCCAGTCACTTCCCGTCGTTTGGGTCAGAGCTTGGGAATCAATCATATTCCCGCCAAGACCTGTAGCTACGCGTGCGTGTATTGTCAGCTCGGTCGAACTTATCCGATGCAGGTGAAGCGCGAATCCTTTTTTTCTCCTGAGGAGATCGATCGAGAGCTGACCCAAAGACTTCGACAACTCAGAGAAACGAATGAGCCCGTGGATTGGGTCACCTTCGTGCCGAGCGGTGAGCCCACATTGGATCTGTGCCTAAAAAAAGAGATAGAAAACACGAAGGCTCACGGACTGAAGGTGGCGGTGATCTCCAACTCCTCGCTGATGGGAATGGAAGAAGTTCGAGACGCGTTGATGGAAGCCGATTGGGTCTCTTTGAAGGTGGATGCGGGTAATGATTCGATGTGGCGAAAGGTCAACCGCCCCTACGGCTCTTTGAATTACGAGGAGATGTTAAAAGGGATCGTAACCTTTTCGAGGCGATATCGCGGGATTCTCGTCACCGAGTCGATGTTGATTAAAGGGATGAATGATAATGAATCCGAGATCGCGGATATCACCCGCGCCTTGTCCTCGATAAGGCCTAAGAAATCCTACTTAATGGTTCCTACGAGGCCACCAGCAGAAAGCGGGGTGGAGCGGCCAAATGCCGAAACCCTCGGACAGATCGTGAAGCAGGTTAGAGGTGTTTGTCCACACGAGATCGAGTGTATCACAGGTGATGAGAACGAGGAACGCGTTTTCGTAACCGATGCGGTTGTATACGATATCTTGGCGATCACATCCGTCCATCCCGTTCGAGAAAGCACTCTAAGACTCCTGTTAGAGAGAAAAAGAGTCGATTTTTCTCTGATAGAGGAGCTCGTGGCTCAAAAAAAGCTCCTCTCATTTTTTTACGGCGGGACGACCTTCTACCGAAGAAACCTTGAATGACCTGTGTGTCAAGGCACGATCATCGCGGCGTAAGCACCTCTTCTTTTCGCGACGGCGCGATACGTTTTTGTACGCGTCTTAAAAACTGGGTTCGCACGGAGGACACAGAGAAAAGATTCTAGAGAAAGCCCTGAGAATGCCTTGGGATCGCCCTGGCAACGTCGAACTTCGTGGGTTATCGAGGCGTAAGCGCTCCTTCTTTTCGCGACGGCGCGATACTGTTTTGTAAGTGTCTTGAAAAACAGGGTTCGCACAGAGGGCACGGAGAACACAGAGAAAAGATCCTAGAGAAAGCCCTGAGAATGCCTTGGGAACGCCCTGGGAACGCCAAACTTCGTGGGTTATCGCGGCGTAAGCGCCCCTTCTTTTCGCGACGGCGCGATACTGTTTTGTAAGCGTCTTGAAAAACAGGGTTCGCACAGAGGGCGCGGAGAACACAGAGAAAAGATCCTAGAGAAAGCCCTGAGAATGCCTTGGGAACGTCCTGGGAACGCCAAGCTTTAGTTTGGCATGGGTTTTTTATCTCTTCACTGGGTGCGCTCCCATGCATGATCATCGCGGCGTAAGCGCCCCTTCTTTTCGCGACGGCGCGATACGCTTTTGTACTTGTCTTGAAAAACTGGGTTCGCACGGAGGACACAGAGAAAAGATTCTAGAGAAAGCCCTGAGAATGCCTTGGGAACGCCCTGGAAACGCCGAACTTCGTGGGTTATCGCGGCGTAAGCGCCCCTTCTTTTCGCGACGGCGCGATACTGTTTTGTAAGTGTCTTGAAAAACAGGGTTCGCACAGAGGGCGCGGAGAA
>MWEM01000040.1 GCA_002071085.1 Thermotogota bacterium ADurb.Bin062
AAATATGAACTGTTTGAAATTTCGTCATTGAGAGAAGAAGAGGTCAAAGGGGCGAAACGTCTTCGTATCTATTTGGACGTCATAAGGATGAGAGCGCTCGAGGGAAAAGAAGCGATTCGAGAAGTGATGCTCCGAGTCGCATTGACGATTTCGGAATTGTCGTGGACAGAAGCGAATGAACGGTTTTTCCAGGTCTGTACGATCTACCTGTTCGATACGATGGGAAGGGAGTATTTCCAACAATTGTCAGAACTGATGAAAACGATATCGGAAGAAAGGAGCGAAAAGATGCAAACAATCGCGGATATGCTCAGACAGGAAGGAATGGAAAAAGGGATTTTGAAAGGCAGAGAAGAAGGCTTAGAAAAGGGAATGGAAAAGGGAATGGAAAAGGGAAGAGAAGAATTGCTTTGGAAACTAATATCCAAAAAGTTCCCTAAGGCCTCGAAAAAGTATTTCGAAAAGCTGAAGTCCCTTACAATAGAGCAACTTGACTCCCTGGGCCTTGAGCTAATCGATATGAAAAACGAGGAAGAGCTAAAAAAGCATTTGATGTAGATAGTCTGACAAAAGGCTTGAATGCGATTTGATGGGTCGTGTGTGAGAAGTTATGGAGTGCGCTCAAGAAACAAGACCGGAATCGGCCACACGATTTTTAGTCCGTGAGGTCATCGCGGCGTAAGCGCTTCTTCTTTTCGCGACGGCGCGATACACTTTTGTACGGGCTCATCGCGGCGTAAGCGCTTCTTCTTTTCGCGACGGCGCGATACTTCGTGAGCTGGGAACGCCAACTTTTAAGTTGGCATGTCTTGAAAAAAAGCTCACACGGAGGCCACGAAGGTTATAAAGAAGAGAGGTGCTTAGGAGCGCTAACGCCAGGTTTATGTTTCCACTGTGTTCTCTGCGTTCTCCGTGCGAAACCATCATTTACTCTTCTAAAACATGCCGAACTAAAGTTCGGCGTTCCCAGGCGCACCATCGCGGCGTATTAAAACCAAAAGGCGGATCGCGGGGTCGTAAAAACCACTTACCCCGCGATAAACCTCTTAGTTATGTCACCTCATAGTTTGACCCACACCTGCCCCTTCGTCAGACCGAAACCTGTGGTATAATCGCGGATAGCCGCCCCTATGGCGGCTGTGTAGCGAAATCTGCTGTGACTTCCTACGAGGGGATCGATGTGTTGAGAATGCGATTGTTCGGATTGTGCTTAATAGGATTGTGCTTCGTCACCGTGTTCGCCTACTCAGATTTTTCTGCCGGGATCATCTTAGGGCAGCCAGCAGGCGGCACTGCGCTCTACGAATTTCAGTACGGGATGGGTTTCGACTTCGGCTTCGGATGGTCTTTTCTCCAAAACGGTGGGATGACGGTTTACACGGACATCTTATGGCTCAACCGAGACTGGTTGATCATCAATCGGAATCGGATTCCAGTTTTTTATGGGATCGGATTCTGCTTTTCAAACCTTCGGAACCTCGGGCTGCGGGTGCCGGTTGGTGTGATCTTCCCCATACCGTTGAATCGGAATAAAAACCGGTTGGACGTCTTTATCGAAGCGACGTTGATCGTGAATGCCGTTCCAGAGCTTTCGATCCCGATGCCAGGCATCGGTTTAGGAGTCCGGTATTCGTTCTAGGATTAAGTACGCGTCGTCTTCCCAAACCTTCGCGAATCCGGCAAACTCCTTCCCTCGTTCAACCGCTTTCAGGTACTCCCGATAGACCCGGTCTTCGCCTTTTCGCATTACTATCGCCTTCGCGAAAGCAGAAGGAGTGAAGAGCGCGCTAGAGTATAGCGGGTGATTCGGGTGGATGATGCCTCCAAGGTCCGACCGATGCTGCAACACGAGGTAGGTGGATTTCTCGTCCGCGATCAACGGTTTTCCCGACAGCGTCGCACCGATCGTCGATTCAGCAGTGGCCGGTATCGGATAGTTCGCATCTCCAAGTCGCTTAAAGAAGAGAGCCTCGTGCTCTTCCGGCGTTACCGAGAACGCGAAGAGGGTGAATAGGAAGTACCCCACCAAAAACGCACTGTAGAAGAGCTTTTGACGCTTTTCATTGAACAAGCTGCCGATGTAAGGGAACAGGATCAGGTAGTGGATGATGAAAAGCGACGCGAAGGTGACCGGGCACAGCTCCTGCACCGTCATTTTCAGGAAGAAAGGAGATAAAAATGGGATCAGTAGGGAAAAGAAGAGCGCGGAACGGAAAAACTCGCGATAGGTCCCGAGCCGAACGATGGTCACAGCGTATAAGAAAAAGAAAGGCCAAGTCATATGCAACATAAACTGCTCGATAGGGTTCGAAAAGGCGGCAAAGGCAAAAAAAGGATCGACGTACAAATGGCGCAGGAGCGTGGCGGCCTCCCCTTTGAAGATCAGGGATAAGAAAACCCAGGAAAGCTGCAAGGAGACTAACGGAAATAGAGCGGCCAAGGCATAATAGAGGAACAGCCCTCGTTTTCCATAGCGCAGCAGGAAATAGACGAAGACCACGATCGACATCCATAGGGTTTCAAAGCGGATCAATCCCATTAATCCGAACAGCAATCCAAAAACGAAGAGATAGAAAACCTGTTCGCTTACCGAAAACTCTAACAAGAAATAGAAGGCCAAGCAATACAGAATCAGGTACAAGACGTAATCGGGTAAAAACAGGCAGGAAAACCACAGCGCGGGAGAAAGCGCCAAATACAGGCTCCACAACAACTTGACGGTCTTCGTGCGGACATTGGCCAAGCCATACAGGATCAAAAACGCGACGAGAAAACCGGCGAGCGCGGAAAGGAAGATGCGGTGGGCATCCGACACGAGCAAGATATGCAAAAGCAAGTTCAGCGGCGGGATTTCGAAGTCAACCGCACGCATTCCCTCTAAAGAAACGCGCATCAACCATTTCGCGTGAAACCGAATCCATTGCTGGTGGGGAGAATACAGCGCGGCCGATTGAAAGCGCAGGTTCAGAAACCAGTATAGGGCAAATAGCAACAAAAAGAGCGCCCAGAAGGTTCTCGATCGGAACAAAACCGGCAACCGCGTGACCCGATTCACGCCGCGTCTTCCTTCCGCCGCTCCGGTTGCGCGAATCCGTGGTGGGTCTTTTCCCAGTAATGGGGTTTGCGTAGCAATTGCCAAAGCGCTTTATAGGCGGAAAAGGAATGTAACAGCCAATAGAAGGGATTCAACAAACTGATGAACGTCAACGAATAGTACTTCCGCCGGAAGGCCCCCAGGAGATTGAGATAGATGCCTAGAAAGTTGCCGATCAGGAAATTGAAGAGCGACAGGAACAACAGGGCCGGTGTGAAGAGCTCGGAGAGCCACGGTGGATTCCAACCGATCCAGACGCCGAAAAGAATCCAGAGGATCGGATTGATCAGAAAGAGAATCGGAGTGCCTCCGATGAACAGCTGGAAAGACAACCACTGTTTTAGTCCGATCGCCTGTATCAGCTTTAACGGACGTCGATTATAGACGAGAGTCGTTTGCATATACCCCTTGATCCAACGGGAACGTTGTCGTATCCAATTCCAGACACGCGAGGTCGCCTCTTCGTAGGTGGTTGACCGGATGATCCCCACTTTGTACTTCTCCGCGGCGGCGCGAATTCCCAGATCAGCGTCTTCGGTGGTATTGAACGGGTCCCACCCACCGATTTTTTTCAGCGCGTCCACCCGGAAGTGGTTGCTCGTCCCGCCGAGGGGAATCGGCAGGTTGAGGTTGTATAGGCCCGGCAACATATAGTCGAACCAGAACGAGTATTCCAACGTAAACAACTGGGTCAGGAGGTTCTGGTCCTTGTTGAAGTAGTTCAGCGCGGCTTGGAAACAGATCGTCGACGCGTCGGACTCTTCAAAGGCCAGCACCGCCTTCTTCAGCTGGTCCGGATGAGGAACGTCTTCGGCGTCGAAGATGACCAAGTACTTGCCGCGGGCGAACAGCAGGCCGTAGTTGCAGGCTTTGGGCTTGGTTTGCGGTTTGGACTTCGGTACGATCAAAAACCGCCAGTTGGCGGGAGGCGCGGCTGCCTTCGCCGCAGCGAGGGTTTCTTGGTCCACCTCCTCCAACAATAGGATGATGTCGAGTTTGTTGGCGGGGTAGTCCAGTCTCTTCAACGCCTCGATCAAGGTTCCGACCACCTCCGGTTCCCTAAAAACAGGGACTAAAACCGTGTAAACGGGTAAATCGCTGTCCTCCAAATTCTGATATTCATCGGGCTTCTCTCGATAGGTGATCTCATCCACCGTTCCAAACAGGCTGAGCACGAACTTGAATCCGATCAGGATCACGTACAGCGTTTGAATCACGAAGAGCGACGCCCGAAGCGTCTCGAAGGGGTAAAGGGCAGTGATAATTCCCAGCAGGATGAGGGACGCGAGGATGAAAGAAAACTGTCTAAAGGTGAAAACTCTGTAAGCGGATTCTTCAGGATTTCGAAAAAACAGACCGTAAACCGCCTCTTTCAGTAAAGGGTCTCCGTATACCTTTTTGGCCAGGTTGAAAATATCCAGGTCCGTAACGACCCATTCCTCTACTCGATCGACTTGATAAAGCGTTCTATAGAAAAGAGCGGTCTGTTCATTACCCGGGTAGGCGTTGAGAAGGATCAGCGTCCGATTCTCTATCCGATAGGGAAGGGCTTGCAACCGTAGGGCCTCTTCTTTCGGGGTCCTTTGGGCGAGCTCGATATCCACCGTTTCCAAAAGATGGGAGAGTTCGGGGGTGGCGAAACGCAGGCCATAATGCGCGCTCAACGCCCGAAACAGATCGTTCCGACTGACATACCCCATAGTCGCCAACAGCCAGCCCAAGCGACCGCCTTTCTGTTTTTGAATCGTCAACGCTTCTTCCAGCTGTGATGGCGTGATGATCCCCATCTCTATCAATACGGCGCCTAATCGTTTGTCCACAAGCACACTCCGCGAAGAACCCGCTTTTCGGCGTTCTCTACACTCGTCATCGGTTGGAAGAGGTTTTACGATAAGAGGAGATCAAGAAAATGATGAGAGCGGAGACGATGACCAGGATCCAAAGAATACGCCTGAGATCCAATTTCCGCTCGACCGTGAGCGCCGGATCCCCTACCGATAAGGCGTCGCCGACGGTAAAACTGACCACTTGCCCGTCTTCAGTCAACAGCGCCAAGTTGCCGGGCGCCTGTTTTAGCCGGCGCCATTGTGTTTCCGTGATGTTTTCAAACAACGTAGGCGCCCCGTGAACGGCGCCTAGAAGCGCCGGCTTGCCTTCGTATTGGCCCACAAACAACAAAACATAAGAGGCGGTTGCGTCCGGAGCGAACATCACTGATCCCGTCTTCGGATGTATGAGCCGCAACCCAGGGTGAATCCGAATTTCAGGGAAGAAGCGGTCGACCTCCGTCTCGTCTATGAGGAAGAAGAAGGAGTCGCATCGTTGGAAAGGCGGAGATTTCTCTTTGACCTCGTTGGGCGTGAACAGCTCGGGGGCGGTCGTTCGGAGCGAACCCTCTCCCTTCTTCATCATAATCGTCGAAAGGATAGACGCCGTCTCCTTCGAAACCGTAGAGACTACGATCCCGGTCTTACCGTAAAGCAAGTATGGAAAGTCATAAAACCGCGCTTGGACCATAGGCTCCACGGACTCCCAGCGTATAAGGGAGTCGGATTGTATCTCCAAACCGACGCTTTTACACTCCCCTCTATATTTTTTAGCCTCAAATCGAAGGTGATTGTAGCCGTGGAAATCTTCCGCCGGCAAGGGGATGAAGGCGGTTTTCACGGGAGTTTCTATATCAAGCGCCATCGATCCGACTAACCGATCGTTGAGAAAGACGGCGAGGGTCACCGTCTCCTCTTCCTCGAAATGGGCCGCGGATACCTCGAGCTCGAGAACCGCGGATTGCGGAATGCCACCGAACGCGTCCGCCGAGAACCCCAACGTCTGTTCGGCCGTATAGACCACTTCGACGGTTTGGTCCACCCATCCCAATGCTTCGAATGTGATCTGCTTTAAGGGAGGAGGTTCGGGGCCGATAGATGGACAATCGACAGATTGAAAAGCCAGAAGCGGCAAGGTATCGGAGGATAACAAACGGGCCGCGTCGTCCCCTACGATCAGCGTGTTGCCGTTCAACCGTATTCCCGCCCCCGGTTTGAACAATACCCCGTGTCCCGCGTCAGGTAGGGAGGAAACGAGGGAGACCTCTTTTTTCAGCCCTTTGGACAAATACCCGAGCAACAGGCTGGTTTGACACAGACTTTTCAACGACGAGGACGTGTACTCGGTTAAGGCCAATCGCAATGGCGACGCGTACCCTCCAGCCCGAAAGAAATCGACGATCGTCTTCGGCGGTGCATGGTTTCCCGTAAAGGAGAAGGTCGTTTCGGGCTCGATCGAAAACCAAAGGGATTCTTTTGCCAACGGTTTGTTGTCACACTCGGAGTAATCCAGTGTGACCAGCGCCTCTACGGTCAGGCCTTGCCAGCCGGGAACCCACTCCATCGGCAGGGAGACCGTGAGCTCGCCCACCCGGTTAGGCAGCGTTCTCAAGGCGATGGGGCGTCCGTTGACAAGAAAGGTGACCATAGTCTTGGGTCCCGCCAAGTCGGTGTATGCGTAGCGTAGGCGGATAGTCAACGCCGTATCCGTTGGAATGGACGGTCTTGGAAAGAAAAATGCGATGCGCGAATGAACGCCGTATAGATCCGCCCCGTCTTCGTAACCCAAGCGCGATAGGCGGTATTCTATCTGTGGATGGCCAAAGGCAAAAGAAAGGCACAAGATGAAAAAGAGGACGCATACCAAACGACGGGTCAGGATACCGACACCCCCTATGATGTACCGAATGATCCAATTCTACAGGTTTCCGTGACGGTTTGTCAATGAACAGACGGAAGCGGCTGGGAACGCCACGCGCGCCGGGTTCCCCTGGGAACGGGTTTGGGGTTTTGGTTAACGCGCAAAACTTTCTTTTTTCTCTTTTGTGTGTTTATAGAAAAGACATGCTGAACTAAAGTTCGGCCTTCCCAGGGTGTTCCCAGTAGTTCGGCCTTCCCAAAGGCCATCAGTCGGTAGTGTGAGTCAAGTTATGGAGTGGCATAACTAAGAGGTTCATCGCGGGGTAAGTGGTTTTTACGACCCCGCGATCCGCCTTATGCCCTCTCAAAAACGTATCGCGCCGTCGCGAAAATAAGAAGCGCTTACGCCGCGATGACTATGTGGGCTAAAAATCGCGCGATCGATTCTGGCCTTGTTTCTTGATTACACCCCATAGCTTGACACACATCAGCCGGTAAAAGTGTGAAATGATTGTGTTATAATCACCCAAAAGGGGATAGAGAGAGGAGAACGGCTGTGGATTGGCGAGGGTTCATAGACTCCGAGGTTTTTCACTGGGTCGTCTTACCCGCTTTAATTTTTTCCGCCCGGGTACTGGACGTGTCGATGGGAACGTTGCGGATCATTTTAATCGCGCGAGGAAGACGCGCTATCGTCCCCATCATTGGGTTTGTCGAGGTCTTCATCTGGATATCCGTGATGAGTCAATTGATGGCTCGTGTGGACAACCCCTTCTATATGGTGGCCTATGCGGCCGGGTTCGCAACCGGCAACTACCTGGGGATGGTCATCGAAAACAAGCTCGCCATCGGGAAGGCCTGTATCCGGATGATCTCCGGAAATGACCTGCTACCCTTGGTGAACGCCTTGAGACAAGCGGGTTTCGGGGTGACCGTAGCCGACGGATGGGGCAGCAAGGGGCCGGTGAAGATCTTGTACACGATCGTGAGAAGAAAAGAAATCGCTATGGCGGTGCAGATCATACACCGCTTCGAGCCTAAAGCCTTCTATACCGTTGAAGATCTTCGAGATGCCAAAGAAGGCGTTTTCCTCAGGGAAGCGAGGATGGAGAAATCTCCGAACCAACTCTGGTTGCGGAAAAAGGAAAAATAAGGCGCAAGCCGATATGCTATAATAGCGCGCGACATCTGAAAACTTGTCGGGCGTTTCGCGCAAGCGACAGGAAGGAGAGGGTGGGATGATCGATATTAAAAAAATAAGAAAAGAACCGGACCACATCAAAGAAGCCTTGTCCATAAGAAACGACAACCCCGATTTGGTTGACCAAATCTTGGCCTTAGACGCGCAACGAAGGGAGTGGGTCGCTCAAACCGACGCGTTGAAGGCCGAGCGCAACACGCTATCCCAGCTGGTCGCGAAGCAGAAGGCCGAAAACAAATCGGCCGACGTCTCGCACTGGGTCGAAAAAAGTAAGGCCATCGGCGACCAGATCAAAGCCAATGACGAGCGACTCGCGCAGTTGGAATCCCAACAACAGGCGATCGTTTCTCTCCTCCCGAATATTCCTTCGGATAAGGTTCCCCGGGGCACGGATGAAAACCATAACGTCGAGGTCCGCCGCTGGGGAGAGCCGCGCGTTTTCGATTTCGAACCCCTACCGCATTGGGATCTGGGTTCCAACCTGAATATGATGGACTTCGAGCGCGCTTCCAAACTCAGCGGATCGCGCTTCGTCGTGCTGAAGGACAAGGTGGCAACCCTCAATCGGGCGTTGATCTCTTTTATGCTGGACGTGCACACGCGTGAACACGGCTATGTCGAAGTCAACGTGCCGCATCTGGTGAAACGCGAAAGTATGTTCGCAACCGGGCAGTTACCGAAGTTCGAACAGGAGGCCTATCGGACCGACCCCGACGATTTTTTCCTGATTCCTACCGCCGAGATTTTCCTCGCCGGGATGCACCGCGACGAGATCCTTTCTGAGAAAGAGCTACCCTTGAAATACGTGGCCTACTCCTCCTGCTACCGCCGCGAAGCCGGGAGTTACGGCAAGGATGTGCGTGGGATGATACGGGTCCATCAGTTCGAGAAAGTGGAATTGGTCAAATACACCACTCCCGAAACCTCCTTCGACGAGCTCGAAAAACTGACCGCGGATGCGGAGAGGATCTTACAGCTCCTGGAGCTTCCTTACCGCGTCGTTCTCCTATGCACCGGCGACCTCGGTTTCGGGGCGGCGCTGACCTACGATCTGGAGGTCTGGCTTCCCTCCTACCAGAAGTACCGCGAGGTCTCTTCGTGCAGCAACGACACGGATTTTCAGGCCCGACGCGGGAATATGCGCTACCGTAACGCCCAAAACAAAATGGAGTTCGTCCACACCCTGAACGGGTCCGGTCTGGCCGTCGGCCGTACGTTGATCGCGGTTCTGGAGAACTATCAGAACCCCGATGGATCGATCACGGTACCAAAACGCTTGATCCCTTATATGAATAGCATCGAAATAATTCCGTAGCCATATGTTTACCAATATATTCGTTCTTTCCTGCAAAACACTTTGAACTTTTCCGAAGGGGTTCAGTCTAAATAGTGTAAAGAGAATGAACCCCTCACATTTAAGCGGACAATCGTCCGCCTAATTTTTTATGAGGGGTGTATTTTCGTGCTCTTCTATTTGCCCTTCGGTCGAAAGCCCAATAGACCCCTACCGGGGACCAAAAAAAAGACGCTGGATCAGCGTCTTTTTTTTATGGATACCTTTTATCAGGAATAGGACTTCTTCTTTTTGCCTTGGAGAAAACCTGAGATCAGAGGAGAAGCGATGAAGACCGAGGAGTAGGTTCCCGCGACCACGCCGACCGTGAGCCCGAAAGCGAAGGGTCTCAGACTGATTCCGCCAAACACCAAGAGGAAGAAGACGACGATGAAGGTCGTCATGCTCGTATGCACCGTTCGGGTCATCGTTTGCCAAATACTCGTATTGATGATCTCCGCTATGCCTTTGCCCCGCATCAGCCGCATATTCTCCCGGACGCGGTCGTAGATGACGATCGTCGCGTTGATCGAGTAACCCAGCAAGGTCAGGATGGCTGCGACCACGGACACGTCGAACGGTATCTGGAACAGGGAGTAGAAGCCGAGGGTGATCACGGCGTCTTGGAGCAAGGCCAGGATCGCGCCGATGCCGAACTCATAACGGAAGCGGAAGGTAATGTAAACGAGTAATATAGCGGAAACGAAGATCACGATCCAGATGGCTTTGCTTCGGAGCTCTTCGGCCGCGAACCCGCTGACGGAGTTGTAGCTTTCGATCTCCAATCCGCTCTCCCGCGCTAACCCTTCCAGCTGTTGCTTCTGATCGGATTCGTAGAACAGCACGGTCGTAACGGAATACCGATACTCGTTTTGTTCTTGATCCCCCATTTGAGAGAGCTTAGAGATATTGGCCGCCGCCAGGGCTTTTTCTATCCCGCCGATCTGTTCTCTAAAAGCGGCCACGGTCATATCCCGATTGGATTTGAAGATCAACTCCGTTCCGCCAGAGAAGTCCACCCCGAAGTTAAATCCCCGCGTGAAGATGGAGATCAGCGATATCGCAATCAGAGTCAGGGAGATGGCGAAAAATATCTTCTTTTTCCCGCAAAAATCGAAGGTTTTTATACTCATTTCACGTCACCCGCTTTCGCGATTTCCTTGCTTACCCGAAAGTGTAGTTTGGAGGAGACCATATTGGTGAGCACGCGAGAAACGACCAGAGTCGCGAACATGCTTCCGAGGATACCGATGATCAGGGTGGTGGCGAACCCTTTTATCGTACCGGTACCCAGATAGTAGAGGACGACTCCCGCCAGGATCGAGGTCACGTTGGAGTCGAATATCGCGGAGAATGATCTCGAGTAACCGGCGGTAATCGCGTTCAATACCGTCTTTCCGGCACGTATCTCCTCTTTGATCCGTTCGATGATGATGATGTTGCCGTCTATAGCCGTTCCAAAGGTGAGGATGATACCTCCGATACCAGGCAAGGTGAGAATGAACTTACCGAGCGCCATCGCGCCTAAGATGAGGACGGTGTTGTAGATCAGCGCCAGGTCGGCGATGAAACCACTCAGCCCGTAGAAGACGATCATGTAAACGAGGACGATCAACAGCCCGAACATCCCGGCGATCAAACTGACCGTGATGATATCTCGACCCAAGGTTGGCCCCAAGGTTCTTTCTTCCAGCTTTTGAAGGTCCGCCGGCAGGTTACCGCTTTTTATAAGTGCGGCCAACTCCATCGCTTCTTGAGCGGTGAAGCGACCTGAGATTTCGGCGTTGGAACTCCGAATCGCCGACATCACCTGCGGAGCCACCAGCACCACATCGTCCAGAACGATCGGCAGTTGCTGTTCGACGAAGGCAGCGGTGATCTTTCCGAACAGTTCGGTGCCCTTCGCGGTGAATTCCAAATCGATCTTAAACCCTCCTTTTTGGGTATCGACGGAGGCCTTGGCGTTCTTGATTTCCGAACCGCCCAAGTAAAGCTTTTGCGAGCCGACGGTAACGTACGGGTTCAAGAGATACCAGACTCGCTCGTTGTTCGGGGTTTTATCCTTCGATGGAACCCACAACGCGTTCGCATATTTGATGCCGATGCGCTTGTCCGGCATCGTGGCGGCAGTCTGTTGCTCCAAAATCTCTCCGAAATAGAGCTGCCCTTTCTTTCCGACCAAGCGTTCGGCGATCGTCGGGTCGTCTATCCCCGGTATCTCGACGCGTATTCGGGCATCTTCGCCGCCGATTTTGGAAACGACTGCCTCGGTGTAGTTGGCCGCATCCAAACGCTGGCGAACGACGACGACCACTTCATCCGCGATCGTACCCGCGCTTCTCTCTATATCTTTCGGGACCACGACGCGGTAGTCTAGTCGGGTTCCCCCACGAATATCCAAGCCTAACCGTATGTTCTGAAAGAAAATGTTGATGCTGGAATCCAGGAACGCTTCGCTCTTATTCGGCCAAAAGATCGACGCCAGGGCGACGATCAAAATCACGACAACAAAAAACAAACGTATTCTGTCCGCTTTCAAAGACCTTCCCCTCTCTTTCCCTTACCGTAATTTAACTGAATTATTGGCGTTGTACTGCTTCGTTAGGGTCTTTCGTAGATTTCCCAAGGATTGCGGAGATCGATCGGCGGGTGATTTCTAATCTGGTGTCGGCGGTTTGTATATCGACCGTTTGTTCCTTCAGCGAAACGACCTTTCCTATGATTCCTCCGATAGTGACGATTTTGTCCCCAACCTTCAGTTCGTTCATCATCGTTTTGTATTGTTTATCCCGTTTTCTTTGGGGCATGATGATCAAAAAGTAGAACATCGCGAATAGTACGACGATCCAGATAATCAAGCCAAAAGAACCCAATCCGCCCGCCGGGGCGGCAGCGGAATCCGCTCCGGCTCCCGCCGCCGTATCCGGCGCCGCGAAAGCTCGTAATAAAAACTCCATAACCCGTATCACCTCTTTATAAGTTGGCAAAAATGAGATGGCGGAGGCGGTGGGATTCGAACCCACACGAGCAAATATGCTCACCGGTTTTCGAGACCGGCCCCTTAGCCAGTTCGGAACACGCCTCCGTTTTTTTGCCCCGTATTATAACACGTTTGCGTCCGATTTGTACGCGCTTAGGGCCCCTCGGGCCGATAGCCCCCCAAGCGTATTTCTCCGTCTTCCAAAACCAGCATCACCTTTTCGTAAGCCTGAGTCGCGTAAAACTTGTGATCCCTGATGGTGACTTCAGTCCCCGGTTTCATGAGCTTTCGCGCGACGATCTTCGAACCGACCGCGGATTCGGCGATCTTCCCTAAGATATTTTCCAATTCCGCTTGCAGACCCGGCGTCTCCGCGTTGAGGTTGTTGATGGCGTTAATGGACTTGACCAAGTACTCGATCTTTTCAGGCGGAAACTTGTCACCCAAGGTATTCCGAAGTTCCCTCAGCTTCTTGACGATCTGGGTCAGTTTATTAAGGTTGTCCATATTGAGCGCGATTTGAGAACGCAGCAAAGCGGCTCTCTGCCGCATATCGGGATCGATCCCCACTTCCACGGAGGTCTTGAGGTTCATGTCTGAACCGATTTCGTTCGCCTCAACCGCGTGTCCCGCTGAGACCGAGCCCCCGATGATGCTTCCGGGGTCTCCCACCACGATCACATTTCTTTTTGAACGTACCGTCGAATTAACGGCTGCGTTAGAAATCTGGATATCCCGCTTCGCTTCTAGCTCCGCGTTCTCGATGAACTTGACCTTAGCGTCTCTACCCGCTGAAATGAACGTCTTGCTCCGGCCTTTCACGCCCGCTTCGATCTCGATGTCTCGGCCCGCGATCAAGGTGGCCCCCTCCACGATATCCGACACTTTGATGTCGTCTCGCGCTTTGATGACCATTCCCGGCATCACCATACCCTCGACGATGACGGAGCCTTCGAATTCGATGTTGCCGATACCGACGTCGACATTGCCGCGCACGAACAAGACGTTGTCGACGTTAATTCGCTCTCCCTCCAGCTGTAAGATGCCTTCTCCCTCGGATACCAATCGGAGGCCATTATCGATGAGCGCCGTGTTCTTTCCTTTGTATATCAGTAGGGACTTGTCTTTTGGCGCCTTCGGTAGAACCTCGGAGCCGAAGATGTCGGTACCGGGTTTTCCTTCCACGGCCGGTATCTTTTTTGCGATCAGCGTTCCTTTTTTCACGATAAAGTTCCGATAGAGGTTTTTATCGCTTTGAGACAGCTTTCCAGAGCAAAACGCTTTCAATTGTTCCATATCGAAGTTGAACACGATATCCGCGTCTTGACAGGGCTGTGCCAATATGCCGCGCGCAAAGGGATGAGGGACGCCGGGAATATAGGTCGATAAAAACGCGTTTATCTTTTCTTCCATAATGCCGAAACGGATGTTTTGCGCTTGTACGACCTCATCAATTTCGGACCTCTCAGGGCCTCGGGTATCTCCGTCTGGGGGATGGAAAACCAAAAACGCGTTCATCTTTTGAGCGTCTATGATGATTTCGACTCTACGTTCCACGAAAAACTCTCCTTAACAAGGATTCGGTCAATATTCGTCCAGCTGGATCCTCAGCTCGTTGATCGCCTGAAGTATCTGGTCGGGCGAAATGAGTTCCCCGTCCACTCGATTGATCAAGTTCAGGAGCTTTCCTTTTTTGTTGAGTTGAGAGACCTCTTTGTAAATCTGACCCATATTCAGCTCGGCGACTAACGCGGCGTCCACCTTGGAAATCAATTTTTTCAAGCGCGCATTCGGAAAGGGCCATATCGTAATCGGTCGGAAAAGGCCCACTTTGATGCCATCCACTCTGGCCATACGGACGGCCTGCCGTGCGCTTCGAGAGGTCGACCCGTAAGCGATAAGGAGGATTTCGGCATCCTCTACCATGAACTCTTCGTAGTTGATGATCTCATCGAGATGAAATTGGATCTTCTTCTCCAAGCGTTTTGCCAGCTTATCGGCGACATCCGAGGTGCCTAAGGGAAATCCGGTCTCATCGTGAACCAAACCGGAGACGTGAAACCGGCTCTTTCCCATCATACGCAGGGGCGTGATGAACCCGCTGACCTCTTCGTACGGATGGTAGATCTCCTCGTCCCCCAGGTCGTCAGCCAAACGCTGAAGAATCCATTCCGAAGGAATCGGCGGAACTTCGATGCTTTCTCTCAGATGGCCTAGGGATTCGTCCATCAAAAAGATGACGGGAACGCGGAAACGCTCAGCCAGGAAAAAGGCGCGAACGATAAGGGTATAGGTTTCTTTGACGCTGTTGGGATAGAGCGCGATCACGGGATGGTCGCCGTGCGTGCCCCAACGCGCTTGCATAATATCCCCTTGAGAAACCTTCGTCGGCATCCCCGTAGAAGGGCCCCCGCGCATGACGTTCACAAAGACGCTAGGTGTTTCAGTCATCGCCGCGTAACCGATGGCTTCCTGCATCAACGAAAAGCCGGGGCCGCTCGTCGCCGTCATCGATTTCACCCCGGCGAGGGACGCGCCGATGATGGCGCACGCGCTCGCTAATTCATCTTCCATTTGTATGAAGGTCCCGCCCACTCTAGGAAGCTCCTGCGCAAAGGTCTCGGCGATCTCCGTCGCGGGCGTGATGGGGTAACCGGCAAAAAACCGACAGCCGGCGCTGATCGCCCCGTACGCGCAGGCCTCGTCTCCGGATACCAGTACGTACTCTCCTGTTTTTATCATAGGCTCATTCCCCTTCCCGTTCGGACACGTCAATCGCGAATTCGGGACATAACCGTTCACATTGCTTGCAGCCGATGCAAGCGTCCGGGTCGTCGACCTTCGGCGCGTTTGCCGTTCCTTTCTTTATCGTTTTCGTCGGACAAACCGTATAACAGATACCGCAAGATTTACAAAATTCGGGATTGATACGGACGTTATACCTTTTCTTCTCAGGCAAAACTAACACCCCTTTACCCTTATAGTGAAAAAATCTCTTTGACGCTCGCTAAATCATAGGGTCTCAGCGACAAACGCACCACTTTGTCATCACGTAATCTTACCATAAACAACAAATGATTGCCAAATCGCTTTTTTGAAAAAAGAACCCGTTCAAAACGGTACCCTTGCTTTCGATAAAGGATCGAACCTTCCAGAGGATCGCAGACGAGAGTCGCGCTCAAAAACCGGTGGACGAGGATACCGACTCCGACGGCGTACAAAAGAAAAGCGGCTTTCAGCCCGATCCAAGCGGGAAAGAACAGGAAGGCCGTAAGCAATAAGCAGTCGGCGACAAAAAAAAGGATGAAAACCATCCTTAGCGATCTTTTAACCGGTATCTCAGCCAACATAGAAAAAAAGCGCCTTTCCGCGCTTTTTATGCAATTTTCTTGACCTTTCCCGCTTTAAGGCACTTGGTGCAGACTTTGATTCTCTTGTTCCCAGTTTCAGAACCGACCGTAACGTTCTGAAGATTGGGTTTCCATCTCCGCTTCGTTTTGCGATGCGAATGACTGACCCTATTCCCTGTGGATGGTTTCTTCCCACAGACCGCGCATATCCAGGCCATAGCGCTCCTCCTTTCCCAAAGACAATACTTTTTCGACGCCGATTATATCAATTCCCGGACCTTTTTGCAAGCAACCGCGCAGCCTAATCGAAATTTAACGGGCCGATCAAGGTAAAGATACCTGACGGTCACATGTTTAGTAGTTAGCAGAGGAGCTGACGGATATCCTGGGAGATGTGAGCGTTGCGTAATCGAAAAACAGCCTGGAGCCGATACCGATATCGACGTTCGTCCGCGTCTTGCTTCCGTAAAAACCAAGCCCCACGGAGTAGTAGTAGAAACCCGTGGTATTATAGGTAAAATCGCCCATCAGAGAGAACCCGTCGGTGATGAAAAAATGGAGCATTCCGCCGATATCCGTGCCCGATAGAGGGCGCCATTTCCCGTGTAGTTGGAAAAACCCAACCTCAGCCATAGGCACGTTGATAAAACCGGCAAAGGTGGTTTTTATCCTATAGGTATGCTCTGCCGGCGTCCAGATTAAGGCTTCCGTCGTGGTCAACGTGGGCGTTGCGGATCCGGAACTGGCCTGGTAGTTAAGGCTCCAAGGAGCGATGAAGTTCAGTTTCGCGTCGGTAATCGGAATGTTCGAGACGGAAAAGCCTGCGAGCGTCTTTTCTTTTCCTATCAGAATGGACAGGTCGGCCTTCCAACCCCCGCTGGTTAAAAGCGCATGCGGTAACGTGAACAAATCGAGGGCTCCGAGATCGGCGGACGAATACAGTTGGCCGGTCACGGTGGCCGTTCCGGCGTAGGTCGTGCCATTGCTCACCAGGTTCGATCCGGTATTGAAATGCGAGGTCAAGACCGGCGTGTACATCCCGATCTCCCCGGCCACCTGAAAGTAATCGAACTTCAACGCCGCAAAAACTCCCGCGGAAAGGTGGACGTCGATTACGCTGCCCGAAAAATCTTCGGCATGGTTCGCGGGGGGTATCTTTCCCGCGAGGGTTTGAGCGAACCATGCGGGCAGAAACAGCCGGGAGTCGAGATCGTCTTTTACGAACACGCCGATACCGAAGTGATCGACGGTATGACCAAAGTGAAAATCGGTATTACCGATCGCCGAAAGGTTGACGTCACCGGAGAGGACCTTTTCTATATCGGCTCCGAATTTTAAGAGCGTCGGTGTCGCCCCGTTGAGTGAGAAAAGCGTCCCGATAGCGGACAACGGTAAGAGGTTCTGTTGGATACGAAGCTGAAAGCCGTCTTGCGAGAAGAAGCCGTTAGAGGTCCGAAAGGCGGTTAACAGCTCGAAATCGATATCGAAAGGAGGGAATATCGCCCATTCAGGTTCTACGGAGATCATCGGCAGCGCAGGCTCGTTCGGAACCGGAACGGGCTCAGTCTGAAAGGTCGGAGCCGTGGTCAGCGTTCCAACGACCGGTTGCGAAAGCGGTAAGGTCGTGGGTATCGTCACCTGGGTGATAACCACGTCGGGGTCACCCAAGAGCGTCGTAGCGAATAACACCAATAACATCCAAAGTACGAGGTAATACGCTTTTTTCCGCATCTTCCTCCCCCTTATCATCCATACCCCTGTTGAATAAGCAAAAACCTCGCGAATCGACTTCGCGACTTCTATCATTTTACCACAAACTTCGTAGAAATGGCAAACCCTTCGCTCTTTCATTATAGACCAAACATCTCTATTTCTTTGAGCCGCGCCAATGCGCAGAAATCAACGGGGCTTTTTTCACACGAGAGGCTGAGTCAATAACCGATAATTCCGAAGCACGGACTCCATAAAACCGCTCTATGAGCTGAGTATGCGTCGATCCCTCTCGGACGTGATGCGCGCCGGTATTTCAAAAAAAGACGGACAAATCGTTTCTTTGACATCGCTCGTTTTTTCTGGTACAATAGGGGAAATTTCATTCGGAGGAAAACGATGAACGCGACGCCCTGTAAAGCGGCCCTATCCTGTAAGTCCATTTGGTGGTGGAGACTCCCCGTTTCGGACGGGAGCTCTTTGGCTGCTTAAAAGGGTTCAGATAAGTCTGAAGCGGGGAACGAAGAGTTCCCCGCTTTTTTTTTTGAAAAAAACTCAAACCAAATAGAAGGGGGTTATGGAGTATGAAAAAGAGAGAGCAGTGCATCTTGTCACCGGAGGAGATTCCATACTACTGGTATAACGTGAAAGCGGATCTTCCCTTTACACTGGATCCCATTTTGCATCCCGGCACCAATCAGCCGGCCAAGCCGGAAGACCTCAAGCCCATTTTCCCGGACGGTCTGATCGAACAGGAGTTCACCCTTCAGCGAGAGGTACCGATTCCGGAGGCGATCCGCGACGAATACGCCGTCTATCGTCCGTCTCCGCTCGTTCACGCGACGCGGTTGGAAGAGTACCTGGACACTCCTGCGAAAATCTATTTCAAAGACGAAAGCGTGAGTCCGTGTGGGAGCCACAAAGTGAACACCGCACTCGCGCAGGCTTACTTCAACAAGAGGGAAGGGATCGAAAAGCTCGTGACGGAAACCGGGGCGGGGCAATGGGGAAGCGCGCTCGCCTATGCGGGAAAAAAGTTCGGTTTGACGGTAGAGGTCTATATGGTCCGGGTGAGCTATCTGACGAAGCCAGCGCGACAACAGATGATGCACCTTTTTGGGGCCGAAGTCTACCCGAGCCCGAGTGAGAGAACCGAGCACGGCCGCGCCGTCTTGGAAACAGACCCCAACTGCAACGGCTCTTTGGGCATGGCGATCACCGACGCGGTAGAGGTGACCGTCAAGAGCAAGAACGCCAAATACTCCCTCGGAAGCGTCTTGGACCACGTGCTGCTCCATCAAACCGTCATCGGCCAAGAGGTCAAGAAACAGCTCAAGAAAATGAACGTCAAGCCCGATATCCTGGTCGCTTGCGTGGGCGGGGGATCGAACTTCGGCGGATTCGTGCTCCCCTTCATTCCGGACCGGTTGAAAGACCCCCATTTGGAGATCATCGCTTCCGAACCGGAGGCCTGCCCGTCTCTGATGAAGGGCGAATTCCGGTACGATTTCGGCGACACCGGCCACCTGACCCCTCTCTTGAAAATGTGCACGCTCGGTTCCGACTTCTTGCCGCCGCCTATCCACGCTGGCGGACTTCGCTACCACGGCGCGAGCCCGATCGTCAGCCGCTTGGTCGCAGAAAAATACGTTCGGCCCGATGATTTGGCTCAAGACGAGATCCTCCAAGCCGCCCAGATCTTCTCTCTGACCGAAGGGATCATCCCTGCGCCCGAGTCCGCCCACGCCATCGCCACCGTGATCAAGGAAGCGAAAAAGTGCAAGGCGAATCGTGAGCCCAAGACGATCGTCTTCAACCTCTCCGGCCACGGGCACCTGGATTTGGCGTCATACGATTTCATCGCCAAAATCAACGGTAACAGCAAGTAACCCACAACCTTCCGGCTCGCCCTGCACTTTTGTGACTTTTTCGAGTGGAGACGGATTAGTGTACGAAGATTATCGCGGGGTAACCAACGGGACCCCGCGATACTAACGAAGTCCAGCAATCCTCTCTATTATCTTCTACTCTTAAGAACATGCCGAACTTGAGTTCGGTATGTCTTCATACCTTTAAAAAGACAAAAGAAGGTTTCACACAGAGGGCACGGAGAGACCATAGAACGCAGGCGGAACGGAAGTTCCGCGTTCCCAGTGAAAAGAAAAAGCCATGCCGCACTAAAGCGTATCGCGCCCCCGCGAAAAGTAGGGGAGCTTATGCCGCGATGATTGTGTGTGTTATCGCGGGGTAAGTGGTTTTTACGACCCCGCGATCCGCCCTTTGCCCCTTCTACGCCACGATGACTACGTGGACTAAAAATCGCGCGATCGATTTCTGGCCTTGTTTTTTGGCTCTTCGATACATTATTTGAAGCTCGGTGACCATCCCCCAACTTTCGACTAAAAGTGCTACAAACGGCGATAAAAGCCACTTTCTCAAAAAAGTTGGCCACTACAATCGAC
>MWEM01000041.1 GCA_002071085.1 Thermotogota bacterium ADurb.Bin062
CTCTGTGCGAAACCTTTTTTCAAGACATGCCAACTTAAAAGTTGGCGTTCCCAGGGCGTTTCTCTGTGTTCTCTCTATGCCCTCTGTGTACTCTGTGCGAGGCTATCTTTTGGTCCTGGAAAGACATGCCAACTTAAAAGTTGGCGTTCCCAGAGCGTTTCTCTGCGTTCTCTCTGTACTCTCTGCGTGCTCTGTGCGAAACTATCTTTTGGTTTTGAAAAGACCTGCCAACTTAAAAGTTGGCGGTCCCAGTAAATATGCCCCACTATAGTGCGGCGCCCTCAGGGCTCTGACGGAAAGGTTATTCTCTTCTAAAACGCGCTAGACTGAATGCCTGCGCTCCTAGGCGGAGGTTCTGAGGAAAAACTACCTAAACAATGCCTGGCACTTCGCTACAATAGCCCGGTGATATAACGAGGTCCAGATAAAACGTGATTCGCTCAATCTATCATAAAACTTGGTTCTCCTTTTTCTACTCCGAAATTTTCTTTCTTTAGCCATTTCTTTTCCTTCATAATATACCAACATACGGTGTCTTCATCCTTTTTGGCTTTTTTTTGGATTTCCAACTTGAGTTTCGTGAATTTTGCTTCAGATATCTCTCCTTCCAAAAGTGAATTCTGAACCCAAGTGAGGTACTTCCTGCCGATTTTTAGAATTTTATTTACACGTTTTTCATTTACGTCATAAGCCATAATTACGTATAATTCAGGACACCTCCTTTCTATGCATAGTGATAGGCTTCGAATGGTTGAATTCCCAATACCGCTTTGATCAATTTGTAAGCCTCGTGCCGAATGAGTGTCCTGTAGGAGACATTTCGTTTAAGCTTTTCGTGTTTAACCGTTTGGTTTAAGTGTTTTTCATATTCTATAATAAAAGTCTTTTTCCCTTGTTCGTTCAGGTGTATTCCGCCTTCTACACCCTTAAAATGCTGTTCTGACAGTTGACCCCTGTTGATCAGCGCGAAGATAGTGCGGTCAACGAGAACTGGCTTGAATATTTCGGCTATGTCTAGGTTCAGAGAAAACTTACGAAAATTCGTTGAATGCAAAAACCCTATCCGCGGGTCCAAGGCCGTTTTGTACAGCTCGGTAAGCGTTGTCGAATAGAGCAGGCTATTCCCAAAGCTGATAAGCGTATTCAAATGGTTTTCAGGAGGCTTCTTGCTTCTTCTTTCGAAATTAAACAGAGCGTTATTGACAATATCGTCGAAAGAGCGATAGTACAGTTCTCTGATATTTCCTTCTATTGCCATCAATTCTTCTATACTTCGTGCCTCCAATAACCTTTTCCGAAGGTTCTCAATTCCCTCTATCGTTTCTGTGAATCCACCTTTTCTACGGTTGTAATAGTTTAAAACGCTTTTCATATTCGCGCTCGCCCCTTCAAGAATTTTCCCGGCGATGGCGAGGCGTTTGTCTTTATCTTGGTAACACAAGGCCTGTTGTAGTACAGTGCAACCGTTTGAAAGGTATTCATAAGGATAGAAGGTTCCCGTGTAATGGCCAAATCTATTAAAAAAATGCATAGGAATCCAGTTTTGAGCCAAAAATTCTAGTATGCGCTTGTTGATGTCTACTTCACCGAATACTTTTATCTCGGAGACATTTTCGATGGGAACATATTTAATTTCCTCATCATTCCTAATGCTTAGGGTATTGTTTTCCCGATGAAACGTCCCGCTCTTAAACAGATAAAGCGGAGTCAATCTTCCACCTCCATAGAAAGGTTATTATCCGTGCGTGATACGGCGTTCACCTGTCATTATCTAGAAAAGCGAGAACGCTTCAAGACCAACAAAAATCTGCGAACCCACATTTCCCGCAAGCGCTTTTCCTCTCCGGGCACGGGGCTTCGCTTTCCGAAAGCGCTTTAAGACGATCGATGACCTCTTCAAGTTCTTTTTGGGCTTGTTCATTCCAATGGATTTCGATCGTTTTCTTTTCGACCGGTATCATAATTCTTCCTTCTGCTCTGATTCCCCGGTCTGCGAGTAGTTTTAGATAGAATAGCAGCTGAAGCTTGGCGCCAGTTACAGAACGGGAGGACTTTTTTATCTCTCCAACGATCGTTACTGTTTCTTCTGTCCAGATGATGTCGATTTTGGCGCCAGGCAACTCGATTTCCTTTTCTCCTTTTTCGTGATAGCTATTTCGATGTATATGCCTGCCGACTATTAAGAAAGGGTTATCTTGATCGGGAGCGAACCTCCTCATAGTTAACCAAGCTTGAAGGGCGCAGGTGTGATAGGAAAGTATTGCCGACCCCGTGATCAATCGTTCATCGTCTTCCCGTAAAGCCATCCGATACCCTCCTTCGGGTTCTCTTCATTCGTATCCCACTTCTTCCGTTGAGGAAGGCGGAGCAGAAAATCCTGTGTCGGGGCAATAGACACCTCCCTTTTCTCGAGCGCGAACGATGTATATCCCGTTTTCGATTTCTTCGACGATAGGGCGCTCCTCATCTATAAAAAAGCTGCTTGTTTCGCGAATCCAAGCTTGCATCATACCGTTGGGCGCGTTAATTGCGTGTCGTTGCAACTGATTCCAAAGCTTCTTGCGCTTGTCAATGCTTTCGATGCCTGTTGGCAAGCCTCTGATTTCTTCGAACAGTTCTGCGACACTTCCATCGGTTTCGATTAAGACCAGCGCTTCGGGAATCCGTTCGCTTATCAGCGAATGGCGATTCCCCCATTTGCCGGTAGTAATGTCTTTCCAGGCCTCTTTTTGTGCGACCGCTTTTTGGAGTTCTTGGTAATACTTTTCGACTAAAAAGGGAGAGTCTTTCTCTAAGAAGTGATCAGGAAGGACCTTTCTCGTTTTGGAAAGAAGTCGCGAGTCGTACACATAGCTAGTCAACGGGTGGTCTTTTTCCGATAAAAATTCAGGTATATAAACGGTTCCAAGTTGAGCGCACCGATTTCGATTACACCGCCCTGCCGCCTGAATAATACTATCGAGCGGCGCCATATCTCTAATCGCCCAGTCAAAATCGAGGTCGATCCCTGCCTCTACCACTTGCGTAGCAACGAGCAAACACTCTCTTTTGTTCTCCAAATACTCTTTAACGGTCTTCAGACGGTGAAATCGGTCAAATGGAGTGACCCATCGCGAGAGGAAGAACATTTTTCTTTTCCTCTCTCCTTGAGCTATGAGCTGGTAGGCTTTGAGAGCCGATTGTCGCGTGTTGAGAATGATTAAGCCGGATCCGCTTTCCGGAAGTAAAGAGCCTAGCGTTTGAAGAGGTACCTTTCCTACCCTCTTAACCTCATAACGACTTGGGGCGCTTTGAATAGAATCCATTTTCACCGGTTGAGCGAGTTCGGCGCCTTCTGCGATGGCGGGCTGAGTCGCCGTCATAAGCAAAAACGTCGTGTTCATTTTTTTAGAAAGGAACCGGAGGGTTTTCCCGAAGCCACTCCAATAGTCTGAAGGAATGGATTGAACTTCGTCCAGAATGACGAACGCGTCTTTCAATCGATGGAAGTTCATCGTATCGTTCATTCGCGGGCTGTAGAGCACTTCCCAAAAATGGGCGAAGGTTGTGACAACGACGGGTTCGCTCCAATAACGGTAGGCTTGGATGAACGGGTTTTCTACTTCAATGAGGTGATGATCCTGCTGGACGCTCGAGAAGATCCTCTGGGCGATCTCGGCAACTTGATCGACGATGGTGATGAAAGGCAGGCAATAGATGATCGTTTTGGGCTGCATACTCAAGGCGGCCTCTATGCCCAACATAGTTTTTCCGGCTCCGGTCGGAAGGCTTAGGGTATATAGGTTTCCTTCTTCCATATCTCGTATTTTATCCAATACGAAGCGCGCCAGCCTCATCCTCCAATTCGTAACCTCTGAAGAGGGGAATTCGCCGCATAGCTGCTCGTAGGTTAGTTTTCTCTGGGGCAGCTCATACTGAAATGGGGCCATATCCATCGCATCCATCCGATCCGCGGTAGTCAATAGAGAAGCCAACAGGCGCGCCCGATACCAGTCTTCCTCGTTCCATTCCGCCTGAAGCAACCTATCTTTAATATCACAAAACAACGTTTCAGTCAGGCTCAGACTGGGTAGTATCTGCCTCATCGTTCTATTGATTTCTTCTGTTTCTCGAGAAAACCAATAATTCCTGACAGCGTCGATATTCTCAAATTGGCCGTGATGGTTCCTCACCAATTCCGCGAGCAAGACGTCTTCGGATTGATGTAGCGTAAAAAAAGAAGAAGGTCCGGCGTGCGCATACCGGACCTTGGGATTAAATAGATGTATCTGAAATTGCGGATGCTCTTTCGCGATATCGTGGGATAAGGCGATTAATTCCAGGTCTTTTGAATCTACCGTGAGTTCGTGCCAGCGCGTGATTTCACGTATGATTCTTTCGACCCCCCTCAGATGATCGATCAGCATCTTGTGGGGATGGCTTTTACCACGGAGCAAACCAGGAAATGACGTCTTCTCCAACCTCCATCACCTCTGTTTCATCGGCTTCCCTGAATACGATAGGCGATTTTTCAGTTTTATACAATACGCTCACTGTTTTAGTCACCATTCTCGTCTCGCTCATCTGAAGTGGCATGAGCGTTTGATTGATGCTTCCCGTTTCTCGTATATCGATCTTCGGCATCGTGGAACCTAAAGGCAGCACAGAATCGAGTTTTCGGTTTTTTTGGGCCTGACGGATAGGGTACTGTCCCACCCAATCAATCCGCGCTTCACAATAAGCAACACCCAGGTAAGGAGAGAAGTGGCAGTGTTGATTTTTTAGGCATTGGCATAAGCGATCTTCGAGCGGGCCATCCACGTATATCCGGTAAGAAGGCTCTTTGATGAATTGGTGTTTTATTTGCGTATGATCAGAGGTTTTGTTGGATTTGGTATTCGTGAAATTGATCCCAGTTCGATACCACTTTATCGGACGATTGATCCCGATAGCTACCCTCGTTCCACCCATTTCGTTCCAGTAGTCCGCGCATTCGGCGCTGCGGTGCGCATTATGCACAATACCGAGGATGGCTCCGATAATCCCCGCGACTGCGGTTGGCGGTGGGAAAGGAAAGGAGATCGAAGAAGTCGTTGTATACGATTTGCGAAACATCGCGTATCTTCCTGAAATGTCAAATACGCAGGCCATTTCCTTACCTCGTCACAGGATCTTTCTCGAACCCTTTCACCCGCGCATCGGAGTGGAGAATAAAAGAAACGGAGTCGATACGATCTTCTTGTTCGTTCAATTTCGATTGCAAGGAAGAAAGATCGATGGTGAAGTCTTTCCAGGAACGAATTTTGTATTGTTCTTCTTCTGTAAACGGGGCGCCATCTGGGCGGCATATAGACACCCGTTCGTCGAGACTCCCGATGTGGGAAGAGTGCCCTTCCTTATAGATTATTTCTATCAATAGCACCGGCGTGTGCTCCATTTTGCTTCTGGTAATCAAGTTTTGTGTTCCGTACCAGAGCGCGTTCGTCAGCTTCGCCAAATCATCGTCCGTGGCGCGCGTGAAACGCGAGGCGTTTTGATTGCATATGGCGCTTGTCGCTATAAGGGCGAAAGGGACAATGTACTCGTTGCGAAAAGAGCGCTGAGTGCTCTTATCACTAGTGGCGAAGGCGGCGGTTCCTTGGACGAGCTCGACTTTTACTCGATGGAGCGAACGTCCCCATTTGAACTGAACGGGACCGGTCCAGGAAAAGGCTTCTTTACCCACGGCGAAGGTCGTTCCAAAGACCCGCGCGTCTATACAATGCGCGATTACGTCTTCCGCGTTGCTTTCTCCGTACTTCTTTTTCAAGTCCCCATATCTTGTCGAAAGGGTCACGGCTTCTCCATCGACCAAGACCTCTTCCCCCTGCGCTATCCATTCGTCACGGGTTGTCCGTTTAATACGCACGTCTGAAGCTAAGACTTGACCCGTTTCTTCATCATAACGGGGATGGTTGGCATTCAAGGGGTCTCCGTTTGGGTTCGCGTCTTTTACAGAGTATAAAAAGAGTATTTCTCTACGACTCTTGAACATCTTTTTCCTCCTTATCGTCGTTAGCGTCTTTAAACATCTTTTTAATGTATTCAAAAGAGTTCATAAAGGCGATTGTGAAAGCAAAATTCCCTTTAACGCCCATTTCCTTGGAGCCGGCTTGAAGAATCAGCGCCCCCGCTTTAGTCATAATCATCTCGAGGGTAGCGGCATTCCCGACACGATAGGCGCGGGTCAGTTCTGGAACTCGTGAGAGGTGGCGCTGTAAGTCCCTCATCGTCATTTTTCCAAAGTTTATTCTTTTGAATAATGGCGAATCTTCTATTTTTGCATTGTCTTGGACTTGCCGGAACGCCAACTGGCCTAGACACACTCCGGCGAGAAAAACTCCCTGGCCTTCGGGAGAATGCAAGTATGGATCCTGAAACTCTTCGAAGAAACCGAGCGTCATCGTTGCCCTCCTTATTATAAGCTTAGTTCGTAATTCGATTTACATACTGATTAACTATAGAAACGTATTCAATGAACATTAACTGTTTTTGCAGGCTGAATTCGGGATTCCCCGGGCCAGAAAATAGCGAAGGAAAACGGGAGACGAATATCGATTTGAGCCACAAAGTGTCAATGGATCGTCTACTCAGCAGTCGCGACACGATCTCGATAGCGATTTTGGTCAAAACGCTTTTATCTTCGTCGCTCTTCTGACTCTGCTCGGAAAATATGAAGAAAATGAAGGAGAACATGTACTTTAAGTCATCCTTAGCGGCGGGAGTCTCTTCGGGATAGAGGCATTTTCGGATGGCTTTCCAATGGTTTTCGAGGGTAGACAGCCAACTCGGGGAGACGTCTTCTACCATCAGATGCAGCAATTCTTTCGCTTGCATTTTTTGCCAAATGACGAAATGAAATACGAGGTTTTCACCGAGACTGGTCAAATACCGTAGCACTTGCGCCTCCGAAGAGGTTTTCTTACTTCTGAAATAGTCCTCAAAACTTCTTTGAGTGATCTTCTCTCCCGTCGTACCGCCGAGGACCTCCGGAATGACCCACAAATTGTAACCGCGCAGAGTGTCCGAATCCGTGAAATCGCGGTCCAATATCGCCCTCCCCCGGGTGAACGTATCAAAGCACCGTTCGCAGATAGGGAAAACGCCTCCTTTATTGTTGGAATTCAAGGCAGGAATGAACCCGGGTTTATCAAAGGTGGCGAAAGAAAAGATTTTGTCCAAATGGAACACGTTTGTCAATGGATCGGCGCAGACGCTGCATATCCCTCCGCTTGACGGCTTCGAGAGATTTCCGAGCTTGTGCGCGCAGTAATCGACGAAAGGCTGGAGATCCCCCGGGTAATGAAAAATGCCGTTTTCCTCGATACCGAAAACCAACGTGTGCGGGCGTTTTTTTTCCATATACGAGAAAATCTCTTGCTTTCTTTCCTCCAAAGCGACGATGATGATTTCGGTAGAACCCGGAGCCAGAACGCCGCTATTTTCAAAATCCGGGAAGGTCTTTTCAGAAAGAGTTTTACGAAATTTTTGCCACGACTCCTCGAATTTTTCGTAGGTTGTAGGTTGGCCGATTTTTATTATCGGCGTATATCTCCAACCCGTCGACGGACTAGAAGGCTCTCTAAAAAGATACCGTGTTTTCCATTGCTCTTCGGAGAGATCGCCCGCCAACAGATCGGCGACATCTATCGTTCCAATACCAGTGACCGTATAAGGGGCGCAAAAAGCGGAGACTTTCAGACCAACTCGGATGACCCGCCCGTTTTCAGGATCACCGGGCAGATCGAGCCGCGACCATAGATCGCTTTTACTCACGCTATCTTTTTGAGCCAGCTTATAGACAGCTTGTAGGAAGCCCATCATTTCACCTCCACAAGGGCATTTTGGTGTCTCAAGTAATGTATACACACTTTAGTAGAACGTCCTGAAAAAAGGGGGCTCGTACTGACCGAAAGAAATCGAAAAACGGCTACCGAAGGTACGTCGGTTTTATACGGCGGCTCCTTCGATATCCTTTTCCTGGGAACGCCGCGGGAGCGCTAAACTTCAGTTTGGCAGGGTTTCCTGAGAGGAAAAACGGGGTTCGCACAGAGGGCACAGAGAACACAGAGAAAAGGTCGAAGACAATTCGTGGGGCCGACTTCCAGTCGGCCTGTCTCTATGGGAACGACTGGGAACGACAAACTTTAGTTTGTAGAGTTTCCTGAGAGGAAAAACCGGGGTTCGCACAGAGAACACGGAGGACACAGAGGAGAGATTAGAACACATCTGAGACTGCCTGGGAACGCCAAACTTTAGTTTGGCATGGTTTTTTTCTGGGAGAGTACCCAAGTGCAGCATCGCGGCGTAAGCGCTCAGTGAATGGGGGGACCGCGGGGCCCCTTCGGTTACCCCGCGCTGACCTGCACAAGAGCATCGCCGCGTATGCGCTTCTTCTTTCCGCGACGGCGCGATAGGCTTTTGCGCTTTCGATCTATCGGTTTCTAATACGTTTCATACGAATATGGAGAAAGAGCGGGTCGCGGGGCCTCTTTGGCTACCCCGCGATAACCTAAAACTTTCGACGTTCCCAAGACGTTTCTCTGTGTTCTCTCCGTGCCCTCTGTGCCCTCAGCGCGAGGCTATCTTTTGCCTTTAAAAGGCCTGTCGAACTCTTATCCGGTAGGTCTTTCGCATTTACGGGACTTGAAAAAGAGCTTTTAGAGGTTTCACACGGCGCGCCCTCGACCCTTAACGCTTTCTTTTTTTATCCTCTTCAAGAAATTTCGCCAGAGCTTCTCCGAACGGGGTAACGCCGCTTGAAGACGTCGGTTTTCGACTGCCCCTATCGGCCGGAGTTTTGTCGGCTTTTCCGATTGCGGGTGTGTATTGTTCCGGCTGTTCCCCGGCTAAAGATGCGGCATACGCGCTGATCCGCGCCGCATACCCAATATACGTCGAAAGAGTAAGGGCATCTTCTATTGCGAAAGTCGTCCTTAACCCATCCAAAAATTGCTCCATAAGCTCGTATTTTCGGGCCTCATTGCTCCGAAAAGACGACAGAGCTCGTTTGAAACCTCTATACGCATCGAGCCCCTCAACCATCACTAAAGATTGGAAGTTCTTGAGGTTGTTGGATGAAAGGTGTTTTTGGTCTTCTCGAGAAAGGTCTGCTATTTCTTCGGTCACGTGATCGTATAATTTTCGCAATTTTTCGTTTTCTATCTGCAAAACCCCTCACACTCCTTCACTGACTGCTGTGTATCCGGAGAATTTCCAAGTTCTCTAGCGGCTTTTTTGCGATTTTTCCCGGAGTTTGGGTCAATTTACCCTTAATTACCTCTGTTATATCGATAAGGGGAGAGAAAGCGGAACGCCGATCAAACTCGAGGACTTTCAGGACGGAAGCTTTAAGCGCCCCGTAACCCGTACTTTTTCCTCTTCCGCATTTTAGCGGGAAAGAGTAGTGTTCTTGAAGACCCAAACTGAGAAGGAAACCTGAGAGATGCTCATCCAACAACCCCACATATTGGATTTCCGAATCGAAAAACGTACCCGGTGGGAGGCATTCTATCGGGAAGCTTCGAGTTTTCATCTCTTCGCTACGCGCAAGCTTATAAATCCTAAAGGTTCCCGGAACGGCTTTATTCTTCGAGAATGCCGCCATTGTCGGGGCTTTGGTTAGCGCTTTTTCATCGATAAACACATCCTCAAAGAATACCTTCGAGGCGTGATTGATTCTTTTGTTTCTGCGATCTGCATCCCTCTCAATAATCCCATAATCGCAGTGTCCATACAACTCGTCGGCGAATGTTAGCCCGAAAACCGCCGCCGTATAGGTGCGAGCCATTCCTTTTAACGAAGACCCCGGCAACAACAATCGGTCGCCCAAACGATAGAACCGGTACAGGGCTTCGGTTTTTTCTGTTTCTTTACCGAATGAAAGTATGCTGTTAACAATCGAGAAAGGTTGTATGATTTTCCAGCGTATAACGATCTTTCCACATCTTCCCGAAAACTTGTTAATAAAACTCACCGTTGGTGTAGCCGATTCCTGGGGAACCGAAACTCTGAAATACCCTTTTTCGATGTTGTCCATCTATCCCACCTGCTTCGTCTGTCGGAGCAACTGGTCTATCCCTTCACGCAAAAGGGCGTCGTTAACCGCTTTCAGCCTGTCTCCGGAAACCGCGCTTTTCCTTAGCCATCTATCGTCGGTTAAATCTATGCCCTCTATCGCTTTTTCTAGCGCGCCTTCCGTATTGTTTGTGGAAGTCCGGAACAACAACCCATTCCGGCCTTTTGTGTAGACTGTCAACTCTGTCGGAACGATTTCCACTCTTCCCATTCCACGGCTTTTGGAATGCCCGAATTTTTGAAAACCTTCGTTGATATGTTCGATTGTTTTTAAAAACAAAGCGACCTGCCATATTTCGGGGTTTTTCAAGAAAATTTGCGAATAGAACGGAAGGTTTACGGACTCGTAGAAGAAAAGCGCGCCTTCTTTGACTTTTCCGGAATTCCGGTCGACAGAGATGCCGTTTCTCACCATGACCCGCTCTTCCAAGTTCTTATAAATGGCTTCGGCTTCTTCGGGAACGCGCCAAGGATAGGCGTCTTCAAAGCGGATAACGGACGCGACCCCAAGGCAGCCGTACGTGCGACAGGCATAACATATCTTCAAATATTTTTCTTTGCCCGACAATCTTTTAAAATCAATGCTTTGTGAACAAGCGCTATTATGGCCGATGTCACAGGCGAAACGGGCGTTTGTGTTATGAGACAGGCTTCTCAGCAGCGCTTCTCCATGCGCTCGAAAAGGTCCTTTCAGACTCGATCCCGGAATGTAGGGAAGGGCGCCCACCCCGGGAACCTCGCATCGCATAAAGGAAATATCTGGTTCCGTGGGGCTCAGAGGTAAAGTTCCCTGAGAAACAAGGAACCCTGTTTTCGGCGTGATCATCACTCGATACGCGAGTAGGCTCAAAATTTCGTCAAACACGCTTCATCGCCTCCCCAAGCGGCATTTCTTCTTCGAGAGTGGCCTCGAATCTGCCTAATCCCCTGGAAACCGACCCGCCGATTCGGATAATACCGAGATTTATCCACTCGACCATAAGCTTCAACGCCCGATACTCTTCGCCCGCTTGATTTAGGTTGATCAACAAAAGCTCTCCAGAAAAGGCTGCTCCTGGTTCGACAACTTCGTAGTCATATTTCTTCTGATTAGCTGCGGTTTCGGTCGCCCGATCAATCCCCACACCGTCTCGAATGGCGATGGATGCAGGGCGATCGAGGAGAAAATCGGAAAAATAGACTCTACCTTGAATAAATTCATTCCCGAACAGCGCGCAGGGTGGGCAAAGTTTAAACCCCTCCCCATCCAACTCTCGCAGAAACAATGCCCGATTCTCTTTGTTCGGCGCGAAGCCTCTTTTACCGCAGACGAAGCAGTGATGGCGTTCTTCGGAGAAAAGGGCCTCTATGTGAGCGCGGAACACTCCTTTAAGCGATGAGCCAGGGATGAAGGGCTTCCCATTTTGTTTAATGACGCTGTTGTCCGGCTCCGTTGGATCCAAGCCCGCATGGCCCGCGCCTATCCGCATAGCGGTTTTATTCACCAGTTTCAGTTTCCAAGACGAAATGTTTTCATAACGATCCAAAGCGTACATGCTCCTCACCTCCCCGAGCCGGGGCTCTTCGCTTCTACATCCTTAAACTTTTTATATCTCGCCATTAGACCGAACAGATAGGCGATTTCACCCTTACGGTTTAGATATTCCGAGGTCTCGGCATACTCGCCATCGAGATACTTGACGACTACCGTGACGAACTCTCTAAGGTCTTTCATCCTTGCGGCTTGGTATTGCAAATATATTTTCAATTCCAGATAATTCGCGCTCTTTTGCGCCGCTTCCATAAAATTCCGGATTTGCGTATCGGTGATCCTGGCATTCTTGTTCACCATTTCGTTGATAATTTCTTCCGCTTTCTTGGCCAATGCTTCCTGATTGTCCATACCTATTCACCTCCAAGGATAGATTTCGAAATCGCCGAAGCCGTTTTCGGTTTGCGAGCCTATTCCCCTCAGTTTCAACTGCTTCAAGCTTTCCACTATCGGCGCGAGGGGTAGACTGTCGTCTACGGGCTGTAAAATCCATACGCTGCCAGGACTCACCGCAGGAACGAGAGTCGTCTGTCCAGTATCGGGTAAATATCGTCGAACGACGGTTCTTTTCGAGAACTCCTGAACGAGCTTGAACCGCTGATCGAGTGAAGAATCGGGGATCGTGGGCGATGTGATCAAGAGAGGGATGAAAAACTTAGAGCCATCCGGCGTCGGATTTAAGCAACTGGCGAAAAAATCCGAACAACTCGTAACGGTTCGTTCCCACGTGTCCCATAGTTTGTAGGGCTCCGGGCTTTCCACTTCAAAGAGTCCATAACCTTTTCCGCGAGACCCTCCCAGTTGTGTAAAACTTGGCAACTCGATGCCGGCTTCGCCGACGAGTAGTGTCCCACAGAAGTATTCTGGTTTATAACTCGCTTGAAACCAAAAATCCTCTACGGTCTTCACTTTCTCGTTTCTTTTAACGTGGTAGGAGGTGATTGGAAGGACTTTTATTATCTCGCTATGAGCTCCCAAACTCGCGAACCCTTTCATCGGGATCAACCTAGCGCCTGTTTCTTTTTTGGCCAATAGAAAAGGCGCGTTTTTCATTCTGCTGTACAACAGCTCTTTTATCAAATCTATGGGCGTAACGGTATCAGAAGTCTTTTCCTGATAATACGTCAGTGGAACTGGAAAGCAACGTCTTGCCGGAGAATCAGAAGGGAAAAACCATCCGCTTCGCTCTGCTTTGAACACTTTCAGAATCGCGGAGGCTTCTATCACTTCTTTAGAAGGCACGAAATAAGATTTCTGCAAACGACCAGAAACGGGTTTGGAAGTATAAGGGGTAAGGGGTTTAAGATTGATCTGCCATAATCCGCTATTTATCAACTTACCGGATAACTGCTCAGGCTCCCCAAGTTCGATTTTCACTTTGCCAAAACCACTCGTTTGCCCGCCGCCTACGAATAAAGGGAAAGAGGTTAGCAGGCGCTTGAAGTGTCGGAAGGTTTCGAAAGGGATTTCTCGCTTGAACAGGATGTGACCCTCAAACCGGCTTCCTTTAGGCGCGGCGGCAAGCAAAAAGAGATGACCGGCATCGGCGGTTCTCGTTTTAGGGTTGATCGAAACTCTAACGCGTTCGTCATAGTCTTTGCCGAGGCGCGTAGATTTCATCTCGGAAAGCTTGATGTCGCCTTCTTTCTCATCGCTTCCCAAGAAGTCCAGAAGCGCGGTCTCACCGATATTTTTAATTCTTTCGATTATGGCGCCCTTTATCGACGAAGACGGAATAATGAATCCGTTTCCATCGGCGCTAGAGCTCAAATGAACATAGCGGTCGGGTTCTCTACCTCCGACGAGCAGGGGGGTCAACGCAGTGATCGTTACTTTCACGCGATACAGAATGTCGCTATCCATCCTATTCATAGACCCTCCCTTCTCCAAAGCCCTCTTCATATAAGAACAGATCGGTTATAGTCCCGAAGTTTTGATTAGTGATTATTCCCGACATAAGTTCTCTTATCTCGGAAGGGGGCATCTTCGTGTTCCTCATTAAATAGTAAAAACCGTTCAAAGTAAAAGCTTTGCTGCCAGACTTCAAGAATAATTGCTCCAGTTTGGAGAAAACGCCTTTCGTCACCTCTTGTTTTCGCATTTTTCGCGCTGTCTCAAAAAGCGACCAGAGTTGAAACGTACTCATACCCACACCGTATTGTATTTTGCCTTCAGCGCCCCCCATCGCTCCAAAGAAAGGGGTGTCAAGGTATCGAAAGGCCGCGCAGTGTTCGCCGTGGGCTTTTGGGTCGCTTTTGTTTGCCTTTTTTGCTTCGTCTTGCAGGTCTTCCACGATTTGAAAAATAAACTTCAAAGGAATAGTGGTTGGCAAGACCGCGAGTCCAAAGGAAAAGGTGATCTTCCGTTCTGCTTGAAGTCTTGATAGCTTTTTTTCGAGCGCGTGTAAAACGTAAAATACGCGTTCGGGTGGAACGATCATCAAGAAATCGTCTCCTCCCAACAGGGGAACCGCGTAACGGGTTAAACTTTTCGTAGCCTCTTGTATCGCGCCGAGGATCTCTCTACGAAGGAGCGCGCTCAATTCTGAAAACTCCATGGGCGTGTTCATTTTCTGATACACGTTACCCAACGAGTTCCCATCACCGTAGATGACCCCTAAATACCCTTCTTCTCTTTCTCCCTTTTTGGTTAGGCTTCTAGAAATCTCTTCGAGGTTGAAGGTGACCTTTTTGTCTTCAATACTTTTAGCTTCTTCGATCTTGCCGGAACACACTTCGCAAATCAAGTCGTCGTTATAACGAGAATTCGAGTCAATTTCTCGGTTTCCGCAGAGTGGACAAAGATTTCGCAGCGTTTTTGGGCTCGTCAATTGACAAGTGACTCGTTGTTTTTGCTTTTCGAGTTCAAGAGCCACTCTGGAATAGATCTTCGGGAAGTCCCCGGAGTTTTCCAAGCCTTTGCACTGGAACCAGGGTGGGAAAGGCGTCGTCTTAGGCGGCCAATCTTCTATCTCAAATTCTACGCTGACTACCGGATGATCGAATAAAAACTGCGCTTTGTTCTTCTCAAATGCCTGTTGAAGACTATCGCTTCGATGTTTAATGATGAACAGGCCGTTGCCTCCGCCTGCGAACAGGCACTCGCAGGACTCCGAGCTATTGAGTTTCATACTCTCGTCGAACTTATCGATCAAACGGCTGGCGCCGGCTATGGCCTTGAATTCCAAAGATTCGAAGAGAAAGCTATGTATGGATTGCACATCGTAAGCAAATACTCGCAATACAATCACCTCCATATAATGAATCATCAGATGACCGGTATTTTTGTTATATTTTTTTGAGCCGCCAAAGAGAAGTCGACGGTCAAATTTCGAACGCTGATGAATGTAAACGCCTTCGGGTCGTCGCCAGAGCGGGCGGACTTAAGTCTGGCGCGACTTTGGTTTGTAAGTGGCTTTTAAAAAGAGGCCAGGGTGGTTTCTCACGGAGCGCCGTGGTCACATATAGACCCTACGCGGATGTATTTTTAATCTCTTGTCAAAGACCGACTTCTTTCTACAATCGCAAAACATAAAATGAAATGACTATTGCGCGACCGATCAACCGAGAATTCTGAACATCCCGAAACCCTGCGCGTTTTTACTGCCGAGACCGGTGTGGTACGCTACGCGCAAGAGTTCACTGCTACCCGAAATATGGTATTTTCCTGTGTAGCCTTTGACGATGAATCCCTTATACCAGACGACCGATTCATTTTTCTCTAAATCAAAGTTCGTAGGAACGATGTGAAAACGATATTGTTCCGAGTTGCCGCTATGTATGGAAGACAGCTTGTTCTTGAGATTTTCTTCCAAAAGCGCGTTAAATTCCGGATCGTAAGGACTGAAGTAGCGGGTTTTTTTCTTCTCCTCGACATAAATGGTTCTGTAGGCGACGATGGGTGAAAGGGCGACGACATCCATCTCCATCCGATCGCCTGGGCGAAAGTGAACGGGATCTTCATAAGCTTTCGCGTCGATGATTTGATACTCTTCGTTCCCCAATCGTAGCGTGTGAACGGAGATCAGATGGTCAATCACGATATTCGGCATCGGGTCTACCAAGAAGGAGGCATAAAACTCTATGGGATTACGGACGAGAAAAAAATCGCCTTCTCGCTTCATCCCCTCAGAAAAGATCCTCGAAAAGGTATAGTGTCGAAACACCTTGTTTTCGGAACGAAAGCCGGCGTCGTGTAAAAAAGGCATCTTTTCTCTAAAGATCGAATACAAGTAACTCTGAAGGTATGCGTTGTACTGGATAGGAAGCCGGGCCACTTTATTTTTCGGCCTCGCGGTTATTCCGAAACGCAACTCTATCTCCCTCCTTTGCGGATTCTCAGTCGATGCGAGTGGATCAGTTTATGAAGAACCAGTCGGTTTCATAAACTCTGGACTTCCAAGACATCGCTACTGGGCAAACAATCGAACGTATCTGGAAAACCGACTGACTCTGAGTGAAATCTCAAGATATGAAACATTATTCCTGTACTATTCGGGCACTCGGCGCTTTTTCGCCCTCTTACGAAAGCGTCAGGGAGCTGAAGGTTCAACATTGACGCGCTTAACGAATAAAAAGTCATATTACTGATGGCCCGGACAAATCTTTAGACAATTATACACCAAAATGTCATTTTCATTGCTGCCCGCATCCGTCCAGAAGCCTTAGGTTTCCGAAAGAAAACTCCGCCCACCGTCGGATATCGTGGGGTTTGAACGGAATGAAGGATGGCTTGAAGCCCGTCTTGTCTCAAATAAATGAGCTTCAAATTCGAGAAAAGGCGTTTAAGTTATGGGGCCCTCAGGAAAGGATAGAACGCGCGTATGTCGGTTGAGCGGGTTCTCCTCGGATTATGGCGCCAAAGCCAGTATCTGGTTATAAAGAGAAAGCGGTCGACCGGGTCGACCGCGCTTTTCCTTATCCTCGTCTTCGCTTGGGTTCTCGACTTTTCACGTATATCCGGCAGGATCGGACGCTAAGGAGCTCTTCTTTTTTACAGCAAGCTAAGAATGCAACTTATCATTGGTAAAAGGAATAGCGCTCGACGAGAAAATTCCCGAAAAGAACCTCGACATGAAGAAGGGCGCAGAAACAGTGTTTGCCCGGAATAACTTCGCTTAACTATAATTTCGCAAAACCCATATATTGAACGGCCAACTTAGCAGTTTCAAAATCCGTGATTTGAGATAATTCACGAGCCGCTTGCTCCACAACCGGTTCAAAACATACATAGTCCTGTAGATCAGGAAATAGCGAAAAAAGCATGCGCTGTTTCAGGTAGGAGGCGTCCGAGTCGGCAGGTTTCAGTGAGTCAAGTATGTCTGTGTTGATAGATCTCTCTATCAATTGAGCTTTTATTACTGGGTCACCGAACGAACAAGAGTCGTACCCAACAATCATCAAAGCTGGATTGTTGCTACGCCCTTGAAGATAGGTGGTTAACAACTGAGGATGACGCTTTTTCACATAATCACGATCAAGGGTCACAGATTTGGAGGCGCAA
The DNA here is from genome assembly GCA_002071085.1 of Thermotogota bacterium ADurb.Bin062. GTDB lineage: Bacteria > Thermotogota > Thermotogae > MWEM01 > MWEM01 > MWEM01. The sequence continues at coordinate 17,129 of MWEM01000041.1, forward strand.
TCGCACATCTTTGCCAAGAGTTTTTCCGCCCGGAAGGCGAGAACGCCTCGCACCTCACGGATTTTTCCTACTTTCGGATTTAAAAATGTGTATCGAGCAAAACGATTGGAAAGCTTCTGAAAACGGTAGGCATAACCTTCAATGATTAAGCTCTTAATTCTCATACGACTTCACCGACTTTTAGTCGGTGTTTTCTTCACCTCTCTTCAGTGGCTCACGCCACTTAACGTGGTTAGGGACATATTGAAGAATTAAATGCCGAATGGCTATGTTTAGAACTCCCAATGAATCACACCAATAGTGAGGATAAGATTTCTCTCGAGCCTTTACTTTTGCGATAGAAGAGGCCTTCCTCGAAGCGCCCATCGTCTTTGGCAAGTTCTATGGCGTAAAGCTTCTCAACGACGTACTGGAGAAAACACCCCAAGGTTCAACACATTTCGATATCAACTTTTAAAAGACCTGACGAAGCTCAAAAAGAGCCAAAGAGAAGGGTTTGATGACTTTCTCAGCTTGGCTAACCGGGATGCGGCGAAGGTGTACGATTTATTCCAAATGTTCAAAAAAGGGTACGAATTCCAAGAACCTTCCGGAACAGGAATGTTTTTCCGCCATTGGAGTATGCTCTGCCGACAATCGGAAATCCCCGAAGTGTTGAAGACGGCTCGAGCTATTTTGGCACATCTGAAACGCATTCCGGCTTATTTTACGCACCGGGTGACCAACGCCCTGATGGAATGAAACAATTCCAGGCAGGGAGCGATGACAAAACGACCTTATGGATTCAAAACGCTTCGGTACTTGGGGATGAAGATCTTTAAGATCCTAGGGAAATTCAAATTCGATGAACCAAGGCTTGCATAACTGCTTTGCTACACTATGAATTGAGAAGAAAACCTCTTTCGCTGCGTGTTACACCAGAAAAAACCGCGCTCTTTAGCCGCGCTCCATAGGCTCAACGCCTATTGAAGTGGCGGCAATTACCAAAGAGCCTGATTGACAGGGGGGCGGATAGGCGTTTTGAACTATAACTTTTCTATCAGGTACTAGGAGATTAAGCTGATAGCCGTTACCGTTCCTTCGATGGGGGCTCGGAACTATTAGACGGAAAATGAAATTGATCGCGAAGAAGCGAATGAACCATTGAGGGTTTCATCGGCAAGCAAACGCGGGGTATGCGTTTGCGACGTTTCCTTGATTTCAAGCTAAGCTCGAACCTCTCAAGATATGCGTACACACTTTATGAAAACGGTAAACGTAAAAGAGGCCGAAAAGGGGGGAAAACGGTAATCAAAAAAGAACCGCCCAAAGAGAAGAAAAGCCCCGAACGCTATGGTTGAAAAAATCGAAAAAGCCAGCAGAGCGGGCCGCGAGACTTTGTGGGTTAAGAACGCCCTGGGAACGCTGAACTTTAGTTCGGTATGTTTTTCAAAAAGAAAAGAGAGCGGCACGGATCGCGGGCTTCTCGGGCTGGGAGTGGCGAAAATTTATCTGGCGCGGTTTTATCTTTTCACTGGGAGCGTTCCCGGTCGCAGTAGCGCGGCGTAAGCGCTTCTTATTTTCGCAGCGGCGTGAAGCGTTTTGTTACTTTCCGGCTTCCCGTTACTGTCACTTTCAATAGGGGCAATGGGAAAGAACGAACCGCGCAGTCTTTATAGTTACTGCGCGACAAACTTCATACTCTCTTCGGGGTCGAAAAACACACTACGTTACCTTAAAGGGTCAAATGAACACCAAAAGCGGCTTATTCGGGATCTCGTTTTTTTCCTCGTCCTCTTACTTTTTTGGCGTCCCGATATTATAGCCCTACCAACCGGTATCGAACTCTCCAAAGTAGTTTTCGTACTTGAAATGAAAAACGACATTTGTCAAGAAGAAGCAAGTGAGCCTTTGTGCGCTTCTTCGGCAAGCAAACGCGGGCACCGCGTTTGCGACGTTTCCCTGACTTCAAGGTAGGCTTCGTACATAAAATGAAAAACGTCGTTGGTCATGAAGAAGCGAATTAACCCATTGTGAGCTTCTTCGGCAAGCAAACGCGTATTTTGCATTCGCGCCATTTTCCTGACTTAGAGGCAGGCTTCGTACTTAAATGACCTAATGAAAATGCTATAAACCAAAGGTGTTTCCATTCCTTCAAGGTAGGCTTTGTAAACAATAATGGAGAAGTTTAAAAACCCGCACGGAGATTCGTTTCAATTCCTACAAGGTAGGCTTCGTACTTAAAATGAAAATCGTCATTGGTCAGGAAGAAGCGATTTACCCATCGTGAGCTTCTTCGGCAAGCAAACGCGGGCCTTGCGTTTGCGACGTTTCCCTGACTTCAAGGTTGGCTTCGGTTTACCAGGAGTACCTATATGCCTGGGTTGGCTCCTACAGTCTCCATTCCTTCTAAGTAGACTTAGTACGCAAGCATTATACCACGTTTGAAAAGCCTTTTCAACCGGTTTCAATCCATTGAAGGCAGGCTTCTTATAAAATAATACACTGGTTAGGAAAAAGCGAGTCAACCATCGTGAGCTTCTTCGGCAAGCAAACGCGGGCTTTGCGTTTGCGACGTTTCCCTGACTTCAAGGTAGGCTTCG
>MWEM01000042.1 GCA_002071085.1 Thermotogota bacterium ADurb.Bin062
GCCGGACCCCGCGATACTTTCATACCTTCGCGATACGCTCTGCTGCATTTCTATTTTCACAAACCATGCCAAACTAAAGTTTGGCGTTCCCAGGCGTTCCCAGGCGTTCCCAGGCGTATCGCGCCGTCGCGAGAAGAAGGGGCGCTTACGCCGCGATGAATGTGTGTTATCGCGGGGTAACCCGCCGGACCCCGCGATACTTTCATACCTTCGCGATACGCTCTGCTGCATTTCTATTTTCACAAACCATGCCAAACCAAAGTTTGGCGTTCCCAGGTGTTCCCAGGCGTATCGCGCCGTCGCGAGAAGAAGGGGCGCTTACGCCGCGATGACTTCGTGGAAAGAAAATCGTGTGATCGTATCTGACCTTGCTTCTTGATTGCACCCCATAGCTTGACCCACACGGATTCCTGGATATGCCAAACTTCTGGGAACACAGAACTTTAGTCTGACAAGTTTTCCTTTTTCGAAAAAACACGCAGACTGGCAAGTCGCTGCTGCTAAGTACTCCTAGAAAAACTTCCACCGTGCCCTACGTGTGAAAGACTCTTTTCTTTTTTACTCCTCATATAATACGGTTAGCCATGCCAAAGAAAAATTCAGCGAATACAGCTAACTCAAAGTCTTAAAGGCAACCATACCGTAATCTATTTCACTCCAATCTCATTTTCGAAAGCGATCCCCGAATAATTGAATCCCATAACGATCATGGTATAATAGATAGGTTTCCGTTTAATAACTCAAAGAGGTGGAGGCTGACGCTTGATAAAATACGGCAAGAATCCCCTCGAAAAACCGAAAGGAGAAGATGATGATGAAACTCAAAAGCGTGCGCTCGAAGCTATTACTGTACTTCATACCCGTATCGGTTTCTGTGCTCGTTATTGCCGGATTCATTATCGGCCTCAACGCGAGAAGTGTGATCTTGGAACTGTCCTCGGATTCAACTGAAGAAACTCTGCACGCCTGCGTGCACATCGTTGAGGAGATGCTGGCTGGGATTAAAACGGAGATGCGGAATCTATCGAATACTGATGTGGTCAAGTCTTTCGATCCGACCCGCTTTTGCCCTAGGTTCATCGAGACTATACGGCAGAGTGGGGGACTCTTCGAAACATTCTTTCTCGCCGATCCTACCGGAAAAGCTATAATGGAAACGGGTGAAATCGTGGATATTAGCGATCGGCCCTATTTCCAGGACGTTATGTTTCGGGGCAAGGAATTCGCGCTCAACGACGGCATAATCAGCAGGTTTACGAATGCCCCTGCTTTTGGCGCTGCCTATGCGGTCTATGACGACACTGGACACGTGGTCGGTGCGCTTGGGACCACCGTGGCTCTTAAGATATTGAGTAACAAAGTGACCTCCACGAAGATCGGAGAAGAGGGATACATCTTCCTGGTTGATGGAGCGGGGACTGTGATCGCGCACCCCGACACAGATAAGATCTTGAAACTCAATCTGTTGGAAGGAACCAAGTCGGGGTACAAGGGTCTGGAAGACGCAGGAAAGGAGATGATCCGCGGGAGCGACGGTATTAAAAACATTATTTTCCCTTCAGGAGAAAAATACATCCTCCACTACGACCCCATTCCCAATACTCCTAATTGGTCCGTGGCCGGCGCCCTTTCCGAAGCAGAGGCGAATCAGAAGAGCGTATACCTCCTCGGAATCGTCATCGCAGTATTCGTGATCATTGTCGCCGTCATTGTGTTCATCTCCTTGTTTGTTGGCACGGTCATCTCCAAATCTATGAAAAAACTCGCAGTTCAGGTGGATAACTTTGGAAAGGGCGATTTGACCACGGCCTTCGAGGCGAAAGGCCACGATGAAATCGCTCAGATCGCCAAAGCCCTGGGCGGGATGGGTCACGACCTCAGAGCGGCGATGATCTCAATAGGAGGGGCTTCGAAAGAGATAAAAGCCGCTTCGACTGATTTAGCGGCGATCTCGGAGGAACAACTTGCGGGATCCGAGGAGTTATCCGGTCAATCGGCAAGCGTGAACACGAACCTTCAGAACACCGTAGCAGCGATAGAAGAGGTGGACTCCGGAGTGGAAGAGGTGGCGGCGAGCGCGCAGAACGTTTCGAAGACGGCGCAGGCGCTCTCAACCGAGAACGACAAGACGGCGGACGGTTCTCGAAAAGGTGGCCAGATGATCTCGGATGTCGTGCGAGAAATCGAATCGACAACGAAACAGACGCTGCTGACGGCAGAAAAGGTCCAGAAGTTAGCGGAGAACTCGAAGAGCGTGGGCGAGATCGTAGACACGATATCTTCGATTGCGGAACAAACGAACCTGTTAGCGCTTAACGCCGCGATAGAAGCGGCCCGAGCGGGAGAAGCCGGTCGAGGGTTCGCGGTGGTGGCGGACGAGATTCGAAAATTAGCGGAAGAGAGTAAAAAAGCGACATCGAACATCGGGGCAATTTTGAAAGAAGTGCAAAAAGACGCCGAGGAATCCTATCAAGCGACGGGTCAGACCGTTGGATTGGTGAAAGACGTTAACACCAAATCACAAGCGGTGGAACAGCAATTCAAACATTTGCTGGACATGGTGGAAAAGACGACTGCTATGATCGAAAATCTAACGGCGACCTCCGAGGAGCAAGGGGCAGCCGCCGAGGAGATGGCCTCAGCGATGAGCACATCGGCAAAATCCGCCCACGAGATCTCGGAACAGATACGGCAGATGTCGCAGGGCATCGAACAACAGGCGCAAGGCGCGCAACAGATCAGCGCGTCTGCCCAAGAACTCGATACCCTAGCTGAGAGCCTTGACTCACAGGTCAAACGGTTTAAAGTATAAAGGTATACACTTGACGTCAGCCAAATGTCGGCGTTTTTTACTGGGAGCGCTCTGGAAGCGCCCCGGGAGTGGCCTGGGAACGCACAGGAAACGCCGAACTTTAGTTCGGCATATTTTGCGATTTTTGGCAGTACTTTGGGAACTCTCTGGGAACGCGCTGGGAACGCCGAACTTCAGTTCGGCATGTTCTTGGGATTTTTGGTAGCGCTTTGGAAACTCTCTGGGAACGCCAACTTTCAAGTTGGCTTGGTTTCCGGTTTTCAAAGAATAATCACAACCCATGCCACACTAAAGTGTGGCGTTCCCAGGAAAAACAAAACAGCGCCAGACAAACGTCCATCGCTATGGCGGTACCGCAGAGGTGTTCACAGGAGACCGAAGGAGAGCGTTTCGAAGAACTGGTGGCCCATTGATAGGTTTGCATAACTCAATTCAATACGATTCGTTTAAACACATCTTTAGAACAGGCGTTTTCTTTTTATAGCTTTTTGAGAAAAACATTCTTTCGTGATATGATACTCTCAGAAGACCAACTGAGTCGCCGGCCTTCTTTCAGAAAACTTACTCTTTAACCCCTAAGGGGGAAAAACCAGGTGACTGAAAAAGCTATAGACAATGAAACAAAAAGGCCGTGTTCCTCACTCTGCTTCATTTGAGAGTACACGGGTGAGTAGGTCATTTAAGAAGCTGTCAAAGATGCGGCCATACATAGAACCCCGTGGCCGATGCTGCGCAGATTTCTAAGTGAGCCTAGTCAAGCTACTTCAAGCCAAAGAAAATACATAGCGCTTCAAGGAAAAAGACTTTTTTAAAACACACAATCGGGCTTACGAAGGAGTGGATGTGCATGAAAATTAGAAGTGTGCGCGCGAAGTTGTTACTGTATTTTATTCCGGTATCGGTCGTGGTGCTGATCATCGGCGCAGTTATTGTTGGAGTACTCGCAAAAGACGTCACTTTTGAGATCGGTCAAAACTCGATGGAATCGATAAGCGATATTGCCATTATCGTGATTCAAGAATGGATAACAGGGATCAAAAATGAATTACGGAACCTGTCTATAACGGACGTTGTCAGGTCTTTCGACCCCAAACGATTTAACCCGAGGTTTCAGGAAGCAATTCAAGAGAGCAAAGGGCTTTATGAGACCTTCATCGTCGTGGATGCGAATGGTGAAGTCATCACTGGAACTGACGCAAAGGCGAACATAAGAGACCGGTCATATTTTCAAGAGGTTATGTTCCAGGGCAAAGATTTCGCGATGAGCAACGCGGTGATTAGCGGGGCATCGAACGCGCCTGTAATCACGTGTGTCTACCCCATTTTTGACACTGCGAAAAAGCGGGTAGGTATCGTCGGGGCCACCGTTTCTCTGAAGGCCCTGGGCGATATCGTGGCGTCGATCAATATCGGGAAAGGCGGATTCGCCTTTTTAACAGACGGAACCGGGATGCTCGTGGCTCATAAGATCACTGACTTAGTGATGCAGCTTAACGTTACGGAAGCCTCAAGGGCCGGGTTTAAAGGCTTGGAAGAACTCGGAAGAGAGATGGTCCGTGGAAAAAGCGGTTCGGGAACTATAGCCTTACCAACTGGCGAAAGACATATCGTATTTTTCGATCCCGTACCTAATACGCCGAACTGGACTCTAGGAGAAGTGATGCCCGAAGCGGAAGCTGCGGAATCTTCTATTTTTCTCGTAACCGTCGTGATCGTCATTTTCGCCGTTATTATCGGGATCATCATACTCATCTCCCTATTTACCGGCGCGGTCATCTCCAAATCAATGAAAAAGCTTGCCCTTCAAGTGGATAACTTCGGAAAGGGAGACTTGACCACGACATTCGAGGCGAAAGGTCACGACGAAATCGCCCAAATGGCTAAGTCCTTATCCGTAATGGGCCACGACCTCAGAGAGGCGATGATCGCGATAAAGAATTCTGAAACAGAGCTTAACTCCGCCTCAACGGATCTGGCTGCTATCTCTGAAGAACAATTAGCCCGAACGGAGGAGCTGTCAACTCAATCCCACAGCGCGAACAAGAATTTGGAGAGCACCGTCGCAGCGATAGAAGAGGTGAACTCCGGAGTGGATGAGGTGGCAGCGAGCGCGCAGAACGTGTCGAAGACGGCGCAGGCGTTGTCTCACGAAAACGAGAAGACCGCAGAGGGTTCACGCAAAGGCGGGCAGATGATCGCGGACGTGATGGTCGAGATTGAGGCGACGACGGCGCAAACGCAGCTGACGGCGGAAAAGGTTCAAAAACTCGCGGAAAACTCGAAGAACGTGGGCGAGATCGTCGACACGATATCCTCTATCGCGGAACAGACAAACCTGCTGGCGCTCAACGCGGCAATAGAGGCGGCCCGGGCGGGAGAAGCTGGGCGAGGCTTCGCGGTAGTCGCGGACGAGATCCGGAAATTGGCCGAAGAGAGTAAAAAGGCGACATCGAACATCGGGACGATACTGAAAGAGGTGCAGAAGGACTCCGGTGAATCCTATCAGGCGACAGAAAAAACGGTGGAATTGGTCAAGGCCGTTAATGAAAAGGCTCGTTTGGTAGAGCAACAATTCAAACAACTCTTGGTGATGGTCGACCACACAACGGGGATGATCGAGAACCTGACTGCGACGTCAGAGGAGCAAGGGGCCGCGGCAGAAGAGATGGCCTCAGCGATGGACACGTCTGCGAAAGCGGCGCACGAGATTGCAGAACAGATTCGACAGATGACCGAGGCGATCGATCAACAATCGCAGTCGGCGCAACAGATCACCGCAGCCGCCCAAGAACTCGATACCCTCTCCGAAACCCTCGACGCCCTGGTGAAGCGGTTCAAAATATAGATTTCGATAGACAAGTGAAACGCCGGCCTTTGGCCGGCGTTTTTCTTCTTGGAGCGCTCTGGGAACGCTCTGGGATTGGCCCGGGAACGCCCTGGGAACGCCGAACTTTAGTTCGGCATGGTTTCCGTTTTTCAAAGAAAAAAACATAACCCATGCCACACTTAAGTGTGGCGTTCCCAAGGAGCCTTAAAAAAACCCATTACTGCGCTTTTGTTCGGCAGGGTTACCATTTTTGAAGCGCAAAAGCGTGCCGACTGGGAAGTCGGCGCCACCTTGACTCCCGGAAAAACTTCTTCCGTGTCATCTGTGCCCTCCATGTGAAACCGTTCTTTTGGCTCTTCGATACATTACTTGAATCCCACTGATCATCCGAGAAATACAAAGTAACATAAGAGGAATAAAAAGAGTTCGACAGATGGCCGATTATGCGATTAGAGCGGATTAGTGAAACGGGCTAAGGGTTTACGAAATTATTACGATAGAAGATGTTAATTAAGTACATCTTGTAAATTGTCGAAGAGCCGTTCTTTTTCTTTTAGGACATGCCAACTTAAAAGTTGGCGTTCCCAGGGCGCTCCCAAGGAGCCGTAAAGAAACCCCTACCGAATGAGAAATCGGCGCCGCTAGGCACCCCCAAGAATTTTCTCTCCATGCTCGCCGCGTGAAACCTTCTTTTCTTTTTTTACCATATTTTAATACGAAAAGCTATGCCAAATGATAAATCAGCGTTTACAGCTAACGCAAATTCGCGATGGTAACAAAATCGTGATTAAGTTCACTTCATTCTCTCTTTCAAATGCCTTACCTAAATACTTGAATCATAAAACGAGCATGGTATAATCATGCTTGTATTCCTTTCTTAACTTAAGAGAGGGGAGGCGAGTCGTAGTTCAAACGCGACGAACCTCCTCAAAAACGAAAAGGAGATGATGAGGATGATGAAACTCAAGAGCTTACGAGCGAAGCTGCTGTTGTACTTTATACCAGTATCAGTTTCTGTGCTTGTGATCTCAGGTTTCATTATTGCCCTAAGTGTGAGAACGGGGATCTTAGAACAGACTATGGAATCAACGGAAGAAACGCTCCATACGAGCGTGCGAATTGTCGAAGAGATGTTGGCTGGAATTAAGACAGAACTCCGTAACCTAGCCAACACTGACGTGGTCAAATCTTTCGATCCCACGCGTTTTGTTCCTAGGTTTGTGGAAACTATTAAACAAGGCGAAGGACTCTATGAAACGTTCTTTCTTGCCGACCCAACCGGAAAAGCAATTATGGAAACGGGTGAGGCCGTCGATATCCGTGATCGCCCTTACTTTCAGGAAGTAATGTTTCAAGGAAAGAAGTTCGCGATAAACGACGGAATGATCAGTAGGTTTGCCCATATCCCTGCGTTTGGCGTCGCTTACCCTGTCTATGACTACACTGGTCAGCTCATTGGCGTGTTAGGCGCCAATGTTGCCTTAAAAACTTTGAGCGAAAAAGTGTGCGCAACTAAGATAGGCCAAACAGGGTACATCTTCCTGGTGGATGGTTCCGGGACGGTGATCGCGCATCCGGACACAGATTTAATTCTAAACCTCAATTTGTTGGAAGGGACGAAGTCCAAGTACAAAGGTCTGGAAGAAGCCGGAAGGGAAATGGTCAGCGGGCGTGAAGGTTTTGGGAATATCGTTCTTCCCTCTGGAGAAAAGCAAATCCTTCATTACGATTCTATTCCTAATACTCCGAACTGGACCGTAGCGGGAGTCATTTCAGAAGCGGAGGTGACCCAAAAGAGCGCTTACTTCCTCGTAACTGTAGTCGTGATATTCGCCGTCATCGTCGGCGTTATCGTGCTCATCTCTATGTTTGTGGGCTCGTTCATCTCCAAATCTTTGAAGAGGCTTAGCGCGCAAGTGGATCAATTCGGGAAAGGAGACTTAACCACGGTCTTCGAGGTAAAAGGCCGTGATGAAATCGCCCAAATTGCTCAAGCTTTATCCGAGATGGGTAACGATCTCCGAGAAGCGATGGTTTCTATAGGAGAGGCATCACAAGAGATAAAAGCGGCTTCGACGGATCTTGCAGCGATCTCTGAAGAGCAGCTCGCGGGATCTGAGGAGCTATCCAGTCAATCGGCAAGCGTGAACTCAAACTTACAGAATACCGTAGCGGCAATAGAAGAGGTGAATTCAGGAGTGGATGAGGTGGCCGCGAGCGCGCAGAACGTTTCGAAAACCGCTCAGGCGCTCTCCACAGAGAACAACAAGACGGCAGATGGATCTCGAGAAGGCGGGCAGATGATCTCAGACGTAGTACGGCAGATCGAAGCGACAACGCAACAGACTCTACTGACAGCAGAAAGGGTTCAGAAGTTGGCGGAGAATTCGAAGAGCGTGGGTGAGATCGTCGATACGATCTCCTCGATTGCGGAGCAGACGAACCTGCTGGCGCTCAACGCGGCGATAGAAGCAGCCCGGGCCGGAGAGGCAGGCCGCGGCTTTGCGGTGGTCGCGGACGAAATCCGGAAGTTGGCCGAAGAAAGCAAAAGGGCAACGTCCAACATCGGAGCGATATTGAAAGAAATAAAAAAAGACGCCGAAGAATCCTATCAAGCGACTGACAAGACCGTTAGTTTGGTAAAAGACGTCAACACCAAATCACAAGCGGTGGAAAAGCAATTCAAACACTTGCTGGACATGGTAGAAAAGACGACAGGGATGATCGAAAACCTAACGGGAACCTCGGAAGAGCAGGGAGCCGCGGCAGAAGAGATGGCATCTGCGATGGACACTTCTGCGAAAGCCGCGCACGAGATTTCGGAACAGATTCGGCAAATGGCGCAGGGTATCGAACAGCAAACTCAAGGCGCGCACCAGATCAGTTCCGATGCCGAAGAACTTGATTCATTGGCCGAAAACCTCGATACTCAGATCAAGCGGTTTAAAGTATAAGAATAGGAAGATATACGAGACGCCGGCCTTTGGCCGGCGTTTTTTTTTGTTGGGAGCGCTCTGGGAACGCCAACTTTTTAAGTTGGCAGGGTTTCGGGTTTTCAAAGAAGAAAACACAACCTATGCCACACTTAAGTGTGGCGCTCCCAAGGAGCTCTAAAAAAACCACGCCGGCTGGGAAGTCGGCGCCAGTAGGTCGCCGCCACCAGGTACCCCTGGGCCGCCCTGGCGGTTTCACGGTACACCAGGATAAGCTGAAAAGTAGGCAATCCGCCCCCCCTTGACTTCATTAAGAAATGAGAGTACAATATATGTACAGGTGAGCATATGTAATGAAATATGAGAAAGGAGTAGCGAAGATGAGCGGCTTAGAAGGAAATTGCGAAGTTCATAACCCGCACGATGAGCTGTGTGACCGCATCGCTGAAAAGCTTCCCGAGGAAAGTCAGATCGCGCGCGCGGCGGAGTTGTTCAAAGTTTTCGGCGACCCGACGCGTCTAAAAATACTCACGCTACTTTCCATTTCGGAATGTTGCGTGTGCGATATCGCCAAACTCATAGACCTCTCGCAGTCGGCTGTATCCCACCAGTTGCGGATACTCAGGCAGACCCGATTGGTAAAATACCGGAAGCAAGGCAAAGAGGCGTTCTATTCCTTGGATGACGAGCACGTGAGTGAGATTCTGTCACTCGGATTCGAGCACGCCGGCGAGGAACAAGGAGGCGGACGATGACTCAGTCTTTCTCCGTGGAAGGGTTGACCTGCGCCCATTGCGCCACGAAAATTGAGCGAAAGGTGCGCGAAGCGCCGGATGTGCTGCGCGCGGAACTGAATTTCGTGGCGCGCACGCTGACCGTTGAAACGCGCGGAGAGGAGTTACCTGCCAACCTGCAAGGGATAATCCAATCCGTCGAACCGGAAGCTCGGATCTTGAAACGCTCGGAACTACCGGAAACGCCGCTCTTGGAGCGATTGGAAGACGAAAGGCGCGCGATGCGCATAGACCTCGCGAGGCTCGTCGCGGGCAGTGTGTTATTTTTGGTTTCCATTCTGACCTCCTTCTCCTCCAGATACGCGCTGGGGCTGAGCCTGATCGCCTACGGAGTGATCGGCTACCCGGTTTTGCTCGCCTCTTGGAAAAAAGCGATGAAAAGGAACCTATTTAACGAGAACTTTCTGATGACACTCGCCACCATCTGCGCTTTCCTCATTGGGCAACCCGCGGAAGCCGTCGGTGTGATGATTTTCTATGAAATAGGCGAACTTCTGAATGCCTACGCGCTCAATCGCTCTCGGTATCGAATTTTCGGTTTGTTGACCCACGAACCCGAAACCGTAACGGCGATAAAAGAGGGAAACGCCACTGTCGTGCATCCTCGAGAGGTCTTGCCTGGTGAGTCTTTCATCGTGAAGCCCGGCGAGCGCGTTCTTTTGGACGGAGAGATCGAAAAAGGCGAAGCCCTGATCGATACCTCTTCACTCACTGGAGAGCCCGTTCCAAGAACGTTTGGGAAGGGAGACGAAGTGCTGTCGGGTTTTATCAATACGAATGCAACGCTACGCATCCGAGCGACAAAACGGTATGAAGACTCCACCCTCTCGCGCACGCTCTCCCTCATAGAAGAAGCCGCCCTGAAAAAGTCCCGAACCGAGCGCTCGATTTCGCGGTTCGCTTCGGTTTACACCCCGGCGGTCGTATTCGGCGCGTTGGCGCTCGCGACGCTCCCTCCGATCCTGTTTGGGCTCCCTTTCGAAAGTTGGCTATACCGCGCGTTGGTGCTGCTGGTGATTTCCTGTCCCTGCGCGCTCGTGCTTTCGGTCCCACTTGCCTCTTTCGTAGCTATCGGTAAGCTCTCCAAACAAGGAATTCTGGTGAAGGGGAGCGATTTCTTCCGTACGCTTAAAAAAGCGAAATCCGTCGTGTTTGACAAAACGGGAACCCTCACCGCCGGCCTTCTGAAAATCGACCGCGTTACCGCTTTCCTTCCCCATACGCAGGAGCAGGTGATTCATTATGCCGCCATCGCCGAATACCACTCTTCACACCCCATTGCGAGGGCCTTACGTGACGGTTTACCCGAAGGCTTCTCTCCTGACGAGATCACGCAGTACCAGGAATATGCGGGGTCAGGTCTTTCTTTGAACTACAGAGGTACCGAAATCCTTGTCGGAAGCGCTCGGTTCCTCGAGAGCCGCGATATTCGGATCAAAGGCCAGGCGGATGCGCCGGAGGCGCTCACGACGGTTCTTGTCGCTGTCGACGGCGTTCACGCAGGAACAGTTTACTTTTCGGATTCTGAACGTCCTGATTCCGCTGAGCTCATCGCATTTCTACGAGACAGGGGGTTAAAGACCTTCTTGCTGACCGGGGATCGCGCGCCCGCGGCGAAAGAGGTCGCCCAGCGCCTCGGGCTAGACGGCTATTTCTCGGAGTTGTCTCCGAAGCTGAAGATCGAAGAGTACGAAAAAATCCGGGATCAAACGGGGCAGTCCCTGTTTATCGGAGACGGCGTCAACGACGCGCCCGTCTTGCGACGCGCGGACGTCGGCGTCGCTTTCGGCGGTAAAAACAGCGACATTACGCTCGAATCTGCCGACATCGTGATCCCGGGCGAAGAGATCAAAAAAGTCAAAACGCTATTTGAATCCGCAGACCGTCACGCCAAGATCCTTTGGCAAAACATCCTCTTGATTTTAGGGATCAAAGGGCTCTTTCTGTTGTTGGGAGGTTTCGGTCTTTCATCCTTATGGGAAGCCGTGTTCGCGGATGTCGGCGTGACGCTGCTCTGCGTTCTCAACACGTTCCGTCTTTCCTAACACCGGGGCGCTCCGAAAATAGAGTGTCTTTCATTCGGAGCGCCAGGACATTGGGCTAGTAATACGTGATGATCAGCTTTAATTCCGTATCGAAGGCGCGTACCGTCCTCCAAAGGGCCTTTTTTTGGACGACGTGGTCACTCCCTACGGCGAAAAACGAGTAAGCGCCATTCCCAGAAGATTTCACGGTCATCTGGCGACCCAGGGTTCTGAGCTCTTCAAAAGGCTCATAAACCGGATCGGTGAAGAGGTTCCGCCCTATCTCCCACGTGTCGGGATCGTAGACGATCGTCCCCGTAGGATGCATGATCCAGAAGTCGGAATCCGTATGTTGCCCCGCATCCGCCAGAATAGAGAAAAATCTTTCCGGGCGTATCAAGAGACTGATGGAACCAGCGTATCCGCCGAATTCGTCGAAAACCGGCCACTGGATGTCCATTGCGAGAAAGCCTTCTACCGCCATAAAGATGTCGCTGATGACAGGCCTTTTCGTTTCACGTAAACGAATCACTTGATCCTGGCCGCTGATGTCGGCACCTTCATGATTTCGATACTCTTCGGGTTCGACCCATTTCATGATCCCATCCGGATTCACGAAAGACACATCGACGATCGCGGGGTCCAACGTCCGTAATTCTGTAAGAATAGACCTCGTCAGGCTTTCGTTCGCAAAGGAGTAGGTCAGCCGTTCGGCCCCTTCTTTTAACCCCTCGGTCAAGCGGGCGATCGAAGCGGCGGTCCTTTTTTGGATGGATTCCAGCTGACTTTCGGGGCTGTCCGCCGTGCTCTCGAGTTCCCCGGATTTGACGGTGAGAAAGGCCGTCCAACCGGTTTCCAAGCTCTTCCTATAAAAAGCGACATAGGTCCCCTTCGGACTCGTAAAAAAGAATGAGCCTTCCGGTTGGCTAGACTTCGGCATCTGTGCCAAAAGGGCGCCCATCTCGTGCTCTTCCGGATAGGCGATGGCCTCCAAGTTGCTGAAAACCAATTTGCCTGTCCAGTCGAAAAAATAATATGCGCAACCCTCAGGCAGAGGAATTTGACCCCTCAGACGGATCACCAAGGGGTTGAGATAGAGGGACAGGCCGAAGTAGGAGGTAAGGGTTGACCCCTCCATAACGGGGATGCCGATGACTAATGAGGGTTCGCCCGTCGAGCGGCTGTACACGGAAGCGCCTTTAACGG
This sequence comes from Thermotogota bacterium ADurb.Bin062, assembly GCA_002071085.1. GTDB lineage: Bacteria > Thermotogota > Thermotogae > MWEM01 > MWEM01 > MWEM01. Next base: position 12,597 of record MWEM01000042.1, read on the forward strand.
TCTGCCCTTTTTCCAAGAGCTGGTAATAGTCCCGGTCTTTGAGGTTCAGGCCGGTCCAGTTACGGGTCACGGTATAGTATCCTTCAGGAATCCCGTAAATCCCGACGCCCGGATACCGTTGCTCGATCACTTGCAGGGAGGGCTTCACGATCTCCCACTGCGAACGCAAGGGCGCAGGTAAGTTGGCGAGCGTCGACAGGCTGTTTTCGGCTCCTTTGATTGTCTCTTCGAACAAAGAAACGATGGAACGTAGGTAGTATCGCTCCGGAATCTTGTCGTATCCGACAATACGATCAAATGATACCGCGCTGAAAAGCGGCTCTTCCAATCCGACTTCTCGAGCCCTTTGGACATTTATCATCCGTTCTCCTCTTTCGAGAGCCCTAAGCGGGAGAGAGGTAGGGGCGGTTTGATGGAGCAGTATCTCACAAGCCAGTCGTCCCGCTTCGTACCCCTGTAGGTAGGGCGACTGCACAACCCCACCCAATATGCCCTCTTCGACCATATAGTCCAAGAGCGCGAAGGTCGGGACCGGGCTGTTGCGAGCGGTCCAACCCCCTACCTCTTCGGTGGGTACGGTATGGCCAGCTTGATCGGTCAACACGCGGTAAGCGGCCAAAAAGATAGCGTCATAACGGGTTTGCGATTGCAAAATAACCGTTTTCCATTCTTCGAAGGTCGAAACCGATATCGTCTCCAGGGTTTCAACACCGGAGAGCACCGCCTTTTTCGCGTGTTCGAGTATCCCTTCGGTGGTGATCCCCTGGTCGCCGAGGAAGAGAACGCGACGGACGGGAGGAAAAAAGGTCCGCGCGAATTGAATAGACTCTTCGAAGAACGGGATTTCCAAAACGCCAGTGACATTTTCCCTCGGATACCCGTAGCGTTCCGGGAACTGGTTGACCCCGCAAAACACGATTGGTACCCCTCGCATCTCCTTTCCGAGGTATTCTTGCGCGTCATCGTCGCAAAGGATGAGGAGGTCCGGTTTCTCTTCTTCTATCCGCGTTTTGACGAGTTCTCCCGCCTTGATCTTCCAATCCGGTTGATTTTTCAGGCGGGCGTTCAAGTAATAAGCCTGTATCTGTGTATCGCTTCCACAAAGGGCATCTCGCACCCCTTGATCGAGCTGCTGGCTCCATATGAAATCGGGGTCGTAGCTCTGGACGATGAAAACGGTTTTCATCGAAAAACCCATCCCTAGGCAGAGCAAGGTGAAAAAGACCACAGCAAAGCACAATCGACACTTCATACTATCCGCTCCTTTCGGAAAATTGTGGGTGCCAAATATCACTTGAAGTAGGAGGCCAAAGGCGGTCTGTGGTAAAATGGAGCCGGTGAAGATGTGATGATGAAAAAGAGAAAGATAACCGGTTTCATTCTCCTGCTATGTACACTGTCCGTCTTCTCGTATACGCTCCTGGAACAACGCGACTGGTTGTTCGACGGCGACTTCATTCTCCTAGAAGGCCAACTCGTTTTGGGAAAACCGATTGAAATCTCGCTGCTGACCCTCTATCCCGTTTTTTTAATCCACCGCCTCGACTATCGGTTTAATTCTTCTGATGAGTCTGAGACCGCGCCGCGGCTTTTAGGTATGGAGATGACTCCCTACGCGCTCATCGTGATAGGTGACAAGGAACAACATATCCGTCTCATAAGCGCTTCGGAGGGCGCCACGGATACCGAAGCGGTGAATTACGCCGAGTTGATGGCCCTTAGCGAGACGATCCGCAAGGAGCTCTATCGAAAATCCCCTGCCGAAAACGACCCGCTCAACGATTTCGAACTCTTGATGATCCACGTCTTCGCCATAAAGAACGTTCTACCCTAAATCGTGGCGGGTTATACCATCGGGGTCCTTTTTTCGGATTCGGTGGCGGAGAAAAAAGGGAATGCGGTTATCCTGTAAAGTTTCGCGAACAGGTTAAGTGGAAACACGGCGATGGCGGTGTTGATTTCTAGCACGGTTGCGTTGTAGGCGCGTCGAGCGGCGGATATCTGTTCTTCGATTTCGTTTAAGGAGGCCTGAAGAAAACGGAATTGTCGGTCCGCTTTCAAATTGGGGTATTTTTCCGCAATCACGAAGATTTCCTCTATCCCCTTCGCTATTTTCCCATCCGCGTGCTCCTTTTCTTCTATCGTCCGCGCTCTTAACGCTTCGTTTCGCACTCTGAGGACCGACTCGAGTACGGCCTGCTCATAGGCGGCGTACCCCTTCACGACTTCGGTCAAGTTGGGGATGAGATCGTACCGCTTTTTAAGGATGGCGTCCAATGAGGCGGACGCGTTGTGGACACGATTCTTTTTCCTCATAAAACTATTCCATACCCCAATAAACAAGAGGGCGATCCCAACGAGAATTAGAAGAAAAATAAGGGAAGTCCCCATAACTCACCTCTCATACGGTTGCTTGCTCCAAATCCGGGTGTTCAGGTTAAGGTCTTCGACCGCGCCAATCAGCAGGGAAAGGTCTTCGAAGTAGGTTTTGATGTGGTTGAAATCCGTTAGGTTTTTTAGCAGATTCGGCTCGAAAAGGTTTCTTTTCGTGGGGATCGCGATGAAGATATAGGAGTTGACGAAAGAAAAGTAAACCTGAGAACCAACTTTCTTACGATAAGTAACCAGTCTCTCCATAAACGAGGGGGATAGGATATAGCGCGACTCGATCTGGTCACTCCCGTAGACCACGAAGTATTTTTCGAACTCGGGGTTTTCGAGTTTGATCAACTCCCCCCGGTTGAGCCGCATTCCTTGAATTGCTTGACCGAGAGGCCCGAAAAGCCTTTCGGCAAAGTCCGGAAAGATCACGGTCTTGCCGAAAAAATCTTTGTGAAAGTCCGCGATGAGGAAGGTGCCACTAAAAACCGTTTGCCACCGTTCCGTCGCGTTTTTATTCGAAGACCTGACCTTTTTTTCAGCCTTGATCTCCGACAACCGTATCTCCGTTTCCCCGTACTTCCCGTAGACGAGGTCTTCGCCCGTGTACCGGTCAACCCGGTCACGAAACAGGTCACTTCGTTGAAAGTCCAACCAAGTGATGTACGACTTCGGGTTGTAGGTTAACGAGGGTTCTATGAAACGTACGATCCCATCGATCACCGTCTTCTTGAAACGCTGGACAAAACCCTTCGAAATGCCTGCGCTCAACAGGTTCCAAAGCAAGAAAAAGCCGATACCGACCAAAAAGAGGACGAAAAAGCAGAGCGAAGCCATCATTTGAAGTGATCGCCCGAACAGGCAAAGCAGAGTGACGAGGAGTAGCACGCTTATCGCGAAGATGACGATTATCCCGATACGGATCTTATTCCGTTCTTTTTCCAACTCGGATAATTCCGCCAACAAATGTCTGTAAAAATACCGCTCGAACTCCTCGACGGTTTTCAAAACCCAACCTCCCTATCGGTAGGTCCCTTGCCGGAGTGACAGCTGCCGCGCCAGTCTCCGTCCGCGGCTTGTTGTTTCTCTCGCTTATGCCCCAAGCATCGTTTTCCGATTCCCGAGTTTACCGGTACTCGCAAGGCTACGCCACAACACCTGCGATTCGCTCGGGCGCACGACAGACTCAGCCTTTTGATTATACCCGATTATTCCTATGAGTTCAATATCGCATACGGGTCAAGTTACGGGGTGACATAGCTAAGAGGCTAATCGCGGGGGTAACCAACGGGACCCCGCGATACGCCCTTTTCCTATTTGTCGCGATATCCCCTGAAAAAAGCGTATCGCGCCGTCGCGAAAAGAAGGGGCGCTTACGCCGCGATGACTACGAGGTTCATCGCGGGGTAAGTGGTTTTTACGACCCCGCGAAAAAACCTGCCAACTTAAACGTTGGCTTTCCCAGCCCCCAGTGTCTCGCGATCGGCTCTGCTCACGGGTTATCGCGGGGTAACCAACGGAACCCCGCGATACGCCCTTTTCCTATTTGTCGCGATATCCCCTGAAAAAAGCGTATCGCGCCGTCGCGAAAAGAAGGGGCGCTTACGCCGCGATGACTACGAGGTTCATCGCGGGGTAAGTGGTTTTTACGACCCCGCGAAAAAACCTGCCAACTTAAACGTTGGCTTTCCCAGCCCCCAGTGTCTCGCGATCGGCTCTGCTCACGGGTTATCGCGGGGTAACCAACGGAACCCCGCGATACGCCCTTTTCCTATTTGTCGCGATATCCCCTGAAAAAAGCGTATCGCGCCGTCGCGAAAAGAAGGGGCGCTTACGCCGCGATGACTACAAGGTTCATCGCGGGGTAAGTGGTTTTTACGACCCCGTGAAAAAATCTGCCGACTTAAACGTTGGCGTTCCCAACCCCCAGTGTCTCGCGATCGGCTCTGCTCACGAGTTATCGCGGGGTAACCAACGGAACCCCGCGATCCTATCTTTGCTTTTTTGCGCCGCGATGAGCCCGTACAAATGCGTATCGCGCCGTCGCGAAATGAAGGGGCGCTTACGCCGCGATGACTACCTGGACAAAAATCGTGCGGTCGATTCTAGCCTTGTTTCTTGATTACGCCGTATAACTTGACACACACGCCTTGTGGTGTTCGATCTCGTTTACGGTATAATCGTAATCAGTACTAGAAACCAACCGATAGAAGGGGCGAAATAACTGTGAGAATCGCAGTGATAGGATCCGGCACCTCGGCGATAGGATTTTTATACCATCTACTGAAAACGCATCCTGAATACGAAGTCGATATTTTCGAAAGGGGGTTAGAACCGGCCCGTCGCGCCGCAGAAGGAGAAAGCATCTTGTACGGGTTCGGGGGCGCCGGCACCTTTTCCGACGGGAAGTTGTCCCTTTCTCCTCAAATTGGCGGGGAGGTGGCGGACTACATAGGGTATGAGTCCTTCAAAAAATACCTGCCTGAGTGTTTAGAGTTATGGACGCTCGGATTCGATCGGAAGGCGCTTGAAAGGTCCGACCTAAGCGAGGGGCCGCGGGTCTGGGATATCAAGAGGGCTTTCAACGAAAATCGTATGGACCTCACGCTTGGCGAATTTATCCACGTGGGAACCGACAATCTCGCGACCGTCATCCAACGCCTTTACTCCTTACTCAGCTCTCATAAAAGCTTTCACTTCCATTTTTCCACTCCGATTAAGGACTATTCGCACGCGGACACCGCCGTTATCGACGAAACCGGCCGCTCTTACGGCCCCTACGATCAGGTGATCTTAGCGGTCGGCCGTTCCGGGAGCGTACTTTTAAACCGAATTTTGGAACTGTCGGGCGCGGATTTCACCAGCAATACCGTCGACTTGGGAGTCCGTTTCGAGATGCCGGCGATACTCACCGATGAGATCACCCAAATCCTCTATGAGTTTAAGGTCAGCTACATCACTGCCCAAGATGACAAAGTCCGTACGTTTTGCGTGAATCCTCGTGGGTACGTTGTTCGGGAAGACGGATCGGATTTCTCTTTAGTCAACGGTCATTCCTACACCCACCAGAAGTCGGACTTGACCAACTTCGCCATCCTCGTCACCCATAAATTCACCGAACCTTTTAAGGATTCTTTCGAATACGCTTCCTCTATCGCTCGATTGGCGAATAAACTCGCGGGATCCGGAAAAATCCTAGTACAGCGTTACAAAGACTTCAAAGCGTTGAGGCGATCGACGAACAGCAAGATGCAAAAATCCTTCGTCGTCCCGTCTTTAAAAGGGGCGACCCCGGGGGATTTGAATCTCATATTACCTCGTCGAACAGCAGCCGATATCGAAGAGTTCATCGAGCAACTTTCACGAGTTATACCAGGCGCGAACAATCCCGATAACCTGCTCTACGGCATCGAGGCGAAGTTTTATTCGACGAAACCGGATTTTGACCAGTGGTTCAGGATAAAGGGAGCGCCTATCCGCATCATCGGTGACGCCAGCGGGTACTCTCGCGGTATCGTACAGGCAACGATCAGTGGTATTGCATTAGCGGAGACCATTGGTTTGTGAGTATCATATCGAGGCGCAACAATAAAACGGAAAGAAGAGGAGATTCGTCTTTTGCCCTTTTTACGCCGCGATGCTCTTGTGGGGTTATAGCGGGGTAAGCGCATTTTACGGCCCAGAAAAAAACTGTCAACTTAAAAGTTGACGCTCCCAAGGCGTTCTCAACGGCGTTCATAGGCGTTCTCAGTTTGATCCCAAAACGTATCACATCGGAAGATGCTTTTTCAGCTCCTCCTCGTTTCGCATATCTATCAGGTCCAAGCCCAAGGTATCGAGTTGGTCTATCGTGAGCGCTTTCAGCTTTTCGTAGTACCTTTGGGGGATTTTTGGGAATTTTTTTGTGATCTGTTTCCAAAGAAGTTCTTCTCGGCCTTCTTCTCGACCTTCCTCTCTGCCTTCTATCCGACCTTCTACCAGACCTTCTTCTCGGCCTTTTACTATCCCTTTTGCTAATCCCTTTTCCATACCTTCTTGAAGTAGCTTTTCCGCAATCGTTAGCATCTTTTCACTCCTTTCCATCGATACCGTCTTTATCCGCTCCTTGAGCTCCTCTTGCTCCAAGTCCGTCCGAGCGTAAAATAGATATCGGATGTACGCTTCGAAGTATTCTTCGTTCCCTACCGTGCCCCTTAATTCGTCGAAGGCTTTCATCGCGTCGAGT
>MWEM01000043.1 GCA_002071085.1 Thermotogota bacterium ADurb.Bin062
CGCCGCGATCACCGTGTGTGTTATCGCGGGGTAACCAGCGGGTTGACTTCGGAAGCCCACGAAGTCTCGTGATCCCCCTAAGAAACTCGCGATCCGCCTTTTGTCTTTCTCGAAAGCGTATCGCGCCCTCGCGAAAAGAAGAAGCGCTTACGCCGCGATGCTGTGCCTGGGAACGCCAACTTTTAAGTTGGTATGTCTAAAAAAGCTCACACGGAAAGCACTGAGGGCACGAAGCGATGAGGGAGTTACGAGAGTCGACATCAGGTTTGTGGTTTTCTCTGTGCTCTGTGCGTACTCTGTGCGAAACCATTCTTTTCTTTTTAAAATTACCCAACTTAAGCGCGGCGCCTCCCCAATCTGAGCCGATTATAGCAACCCCATCTCTTCGGCTTTACGCATCAAATCCTCTCGAAAGTTGGGATGCGCTAAGCCGGCGATAGCGATCGCGCGCTCTTCCGTCGACTTCCCTTTAAGGCAGACGATGCCGTGTTCGGTGGCCAGGTAATGAACGTCCACTCTGGGCGTCGTCACCGATGTGTGCTTCAACTGCGGGACGATTCTGGAAATGCTTCCCCCTTTTGCCGTTGAATAGAACGCCAGAATCGATTTTCCGCCTTTAGACCGATAGGCGCCACGGACGAAATCGACTTGACCGCCTGTGCCGCTGAATTGAGAGCCGCTGATGGACTCCGCGTTGCACTGACCGGTCAAGTCCACCTCGAGGATTGAATTCACCGAAATCATATGGTCGTTCTGACCGATAACGCACGGGTCCATCAGGTAGTCCGCGGAATAGCTCTCCATACTGATATTATCGTTAATGAAATCGAAATCGGCTTTCGTCCCGTAAGGGATACCAAATACGTGCTTAAAGGGATGCAGTTGTTTCCTCCGCCCCGTAATCACCCCTTTCTTGATTAAATCGATCATCCCTGGGCCGATTAACTCGGAATGAATACCCAAATCCTTGTGATCGGTGAGGTAGTCGCATATGGCGTTGGGCAAGCCGCCGATTCCAAGCTGGAGAACGGCGCCATCGGGAATGAGAGCGGCGATCTCCTTACCGATGATTGCGTCCTCGGGTTTTTTCTCGGGAATTTTGCTTTCCAACAACGGAACGTGATTTTCTACGATCGCCGCGACATCGGAGACGTGAATGAGCGTATCCCCGAAAACCCGCGGGATATTTTCGTTTACTTCGACAATCACGTTTTTGGCTTTCCTGGCGGCATCGATCACGTAACTGGCGGCGCAGCAGCTGAAATAGCCGGATTTATCCATAGGCGAGACAGCGGTGATCAACGTGTCCACATTCATATCTCGGATTAGCCTCGGGATCTCGTGGAAATAGGACGGGACGAATTGAATCAACCCCACCTTCACCAATCCACGGATCGGGCCGCTGACGAACCAAGCCCTCGTCCGCACGCAATCGACGAGATCGGGTTTTAACAAAGAGTCCGTTAGGTACTTTTGTGGGTTGAACGTATAGACCAATAGCTTTTCGAACCCGTTGGAACGGGCGCGCTCGGCGATGGCGTTCAGAATCGCCGGCGGTTCGACAATCGTGATGCCGACGACAATCGATCCTTTCGCGGGGATGATTTCTACCGCTTTCTCTGGAGAAGTCAGTTTGTTCTGGTACTCCGAAACAAGGGTATTCATATTTCTCTCACTCCTTTTTTTACGAATTGTAGACACCTTTAGGATAATTGCGACCGTGTGGATCAGCGGCGAAGCGCCCGTGATAAACACGTGGTATTTTACACCCTAGACGGGGGCGATATCAATACGGGTTTGGGCGAGGGTTATCGGACGTATTGTCCAGTGGAATAAGCGAATGGCCCGCTCACCCTTATCCAATCCGGATATTCGATAACCGGCTTCCATTGAGGGTTATAAACAGAGCGAAAGAAATAGCCGGACATCTTGTATGGGTCGCTGATGTTGTGTTATAATCAAAGGGGCTCGGAACGCGGAAGAGCGGAAAAACCGAAGCCTTTAGGAGGGACTCATGAAAGGGATGACTTTCGGAGCTACTCTGAAGCAGCTACGGAAGGAACACGGCATTCGTCAGAAGGACCTCGCGAATATCCTTAAGGTGGATGAATCGACCATCTCGAGTTACGAACGGGGGATTCGGTATCCATCCCGCAACGTTCTAAAGACCCTCGCGGTTTTTTTCAACGTGACGACGGATAGCCTGTTGAACGTTTCGGCTTCTGATCGGGGTATGGAGGGGTTTCTAAAAGGGTACAACGTCCCGCTCTTGGGGCGCGCGTCCGCCGGAGCGGGCGCCTTCGCGGAAGAAAACATCGAGGAGATATTGGTTTCCGACTGCGATGCGGACTTCGCGCTCAGGGTACACGGAGACAGCATGGCGCCGATCCTGCCAGACCGGTCCGTCGTCCTCGTGAAAACCGTCCTCCCCAGCAAATTCAAAAACAGCGACATCGGCGTCGTCATCGTCCACCAAGACGAGTCATTGGTCAAATACGTGCACTTCCACAAAGAAGGAGTTTGGCTGATCAGCGAGAATAAAGCCTACACCCCTGTATTCTTTTCTCAAGCCGACTGGATCGAATCGTGTGAATTGATCGGCAAGGTCGTGGAATGTCGGATTCGTTTCTAATTCTGGCGGTATCGACGGCCGATTCCGACTAACCGTTCCGGTATTCAAACCGTAATGGAAATCTACCGTTTTAAAAAAGGTTCTTTAGCCGTTTTAGTTCGTCATTCTAAAGACAAAACCCCCTTGCGGGGGTTTTGTCTTTAGGGGTTCGGGGGGTTCTCGTCGGGAGAAATCTACTATCCCGTTGAGGATGTTCGAGACTATTATACCCCAACTCGGACAAAATGTCAAGTCTCGAACTTAACCCTAAAGTCCAGAATTTATGCGTTTCACGTAAATCATTTTCAGGAGCTGGTTACCCGTCCTTGATAGGAATAATGATCGAAAACGAGCCGCAAGAAACCCGTACATTTTGTACGTAACTGTGCGCGAATAGTAGGGGAGCACGGCCTTATGGTATACCGAAAAATGCGTCGAGGAAGGGCGCGGGTATAGCGGTACCCCTTTTCCGAAAGACCCCGTTTGCGTAGACTGACTTTTCGTGGTACAATCGGGTAGTTTCGCCTCCGAGCTTAAGTGCCTGCCAATACGCTGGGGCTTGAGCCGGCGATGCATCCTGATATCTACTATAGGGTAGGATTGGAAACAGTCCTGCCTCCCGAGTTTGGAAAGGAGGAGAAATGAAACGGGTAATCTCTAGCTTGATCCTGTTTTGTTTTTTCGTTGTCGGTTTTTCTGGCAGTTTGACCTTTTTTGTGAACGAGAAACCCTTTCAGACCCTTACCGATGGTTTCGATCTCTCGCGTATCTATGAACTCACTTTTGAAGGAAAGGATTACGACGCCGTTCCTTTGAGAGAATTCTTGCCGATTATGGAATCTGTGGATCAACTCGTGATCGCGAACTCTAAGGATGGCCAAACGACCGTATACGAAGACGTACGTCGTGGGCTTTTACCTTTCAGTGTGGCGCTTTCTCGGAAAGAGCCCGATCAGTGGCTGTTTTTCGACGGCGCCCACCTTTTCCCGTTTTCAAGCCTGTCGCTTTTCGGCGACGTGGCCCCGAAGGGGGCGTTGGAGGTTTGGGTCAGCTGGGAAGGGGTGCCCTTGCTCAAAACCGTCATCCAACAGTTTTCCGAACACTACGGAATCCCCGTGAAGGTTTTGGAAGTACCGAATACGGCGACCAAGCTCCTTTCGATGCTGAAAGCCGGTGGAAAGGTTCCGGACCTCGTGATGATTCAATGCGAAGGCTTCGAGGAACTCGTACTGTCCAAAGCTTTCCAACAGGTCGATGCCCTGTACGACGGCTTCGAGAGCCTCTACGCGCCGGACGTCTTCTCTTTGGATAATAAGAGGTGGGCGATTCCCTTCTACGGGGATACCCAACTCCTGTTTTATCGAAAGGACCGAATACCGAAACTACCTGAGCCACTGTCCCTGCAGGAGCTCGAAACCCTCGCTTCTGAGCTCACCACGGGCGATTCTTTGGGGTTAGGATGGAATCTGTTTTCGGTCTATTGGTTCGCCCCGTTCCAGATCGGATTCGGTAAGGAGAGCATTCTCGAACCGGATGGCTCTGTGAAGATACAAGACTCGGCGACCGCCCAAGCGCTGGCCTTTCTCAAAACGTGGGTGGACCGACAGATCGCCATACCGCTGGAACGAGACGCGATGGTTTCGATGTTTACATCCGGAAAGCTCGCGATGATCCTAAGCGGGTCCTATTCGATCCCCTCATTCGAAGAGTTGGGCATCCCTTTCGGAATCACCTCTTATCCGTATAACGCCGAGACCGGTCGGTGGATCTCCCCGATGTTGGATTTCAAAGGATTCGGCATCACGCGTAAAACCCGCGAACCGGTCCTGGCGATGGCCCTTCTGGAATATTTGACTGGCCCAGGGGCACAAACGGCGTTTTGTATACCGGTGAACAAGATACCGGTCAACCGAGAAGTTTTGGGGGATCAGCTCGAAACCGGAGGCGAGGTCTATCAACTCTACAAACACGCCTTGGACGTAGGGACCTACGTGCCCGCTTACAACGCCTACGACCTGTACAAGAACACGCTCTGGAAACTGTTGCGGTTCGTGTTTCTGGACCAGATGTCGATCCCCGAAGTGCTGGAAAAGGGCCAACAGATCATCGACGCCAACGTACCTTGATCGCGTCGCTTTCGACCGGTTTTGGACCAGATCGCTCACTATGGTTCGGATGTATGACGACATTTCTTGACCTCGACAACTCACAACAGGGGTAATCTGCCCCGCACAATATAGGAGGATTATGTTGAAAAAAGCTTTGTTCACTGTTCTTTTGGTTGCGCTCGCGGTATCGTCTGTGTTCGCCTGGCCGCTTTCTTTGCACGGCGTGCGCGAAGACTCCGTTTCCGCGGGTTATTTTGATTCCATGAAACAGCACCTGACTCACTACGTCGAATTCGCGATCACCGAGAAAAATGAGGTAAACCGCTACCACGGGATGCCTCTGTGGCTGCTGATCGCAATGGTCGACGGTAAAGACTCCGCTCACCCCTACAAGTTTGATCTGAAACGCTGGGAAGCCGGTTACGAAGTCACGCTCATCGCTTCGGACGGGTATTCCGTGACCTTCGACACCGCCAATATGCCAGTCGGACAGCTTTATTTGGCTGACCGTAAAAACGGGGTAAAAATCCCTCCGACGGTCGTCGGAAACGTATCGACGAAGTACATGGTGAAAGACCTGGCCGCGATCGAGATTATGATTCCGGATTTAATGGCCCAGCAGAAGTCACCGTACGCCTATGAACTCGAGTTCTCTATCGCGGGAACCGAGTATGCTTACACCCTGGAGGAACTCAAGAATTCGGAGTTCTTCATAGAAAAACCCGGACGGTACACGACCTCCGCGGGAACCACCTATTATGGCGTGTATGGAGGCGTGCCGATATATGAATTCTTAAAACGCCTGGCCAACGTCACCACTGACGACACGATGAAAGTGATCGCGCTCGACTCCTACGAAATGACCTACTCAATGGCGGACTTGGCGGACACCTCCGACGGGGTGTGGATTTTCGCGTTCATTATGGACGGCGAACCGATGCCCGAAGACCCGGGCCCCGTTCGAACCATCAAGGTTGGAGACAACAATCCCAATATCGATGGCCACCTATCGGCGAAGATGGTGAAGACGGTCCAGCTGGCGGGAAAACCGTTCAGACCCTACACCCTCACGATGAAAGGGTTAATGCACTTTGAACTCGATCGCCAAACGGTCGAAAGCGGGGTCAGCTGCCATAAGACCACCGTCGAGTACAAGTCGAAAGCCGGAACGGCCAAGTACACCGGTATTCCCCTCTGGATGCTGCTTGCCTATGTGGACGACCCGAATTATGCCCCGCATAAACAGGACTCCTCGATCATCGCCTACAACCGAGACCTCGCGTTGAAAGGATACAACGTCAAAATCACCGCGATGGACGGGTACGCGATCACCCTCCGCTCTGAGGAATTGGATATGAACAACGACGTGCTCATCGCGACAACCAAAAATGGCGAAGAACTCCCCGAAGGCGAATGGCCTTTGATCCTGGTATGGCAATACGACAGTACGCAAATTCCCGCGAACATTAAAGGCGTGAAACAGGTTACCAGCATAGAGGTCATCACTGATTGAAGCGTTTTTTAATCCCACTGCTGGGGGTTATCCTGCTTATGAGCTTCTTCCCCCTGGCAGTGGCTTTTAAGGATTCGTTCCTACACGATATCTATGGAGAGAAATCCTTCGCCGGACTCGACAACTACGCTTACCTCTTTTCCGATCGGGGGTTCTGGCTGAGTTTAGGGATCACGGTGATCTGGGCGGTCACGAGCACGGCCATTATGATTTACGGTGGCCTGAGTACCGCCCTTTTCCTCAATAAAAGAGGGGCGCTTCAGAAACTCGTCTTCTTTCTCTTATTCATTCCATGGGGCATTCCGGCCTACATCGCCGTACCCATTTGGCGAGCGCTCATCCACGGCAACAGCGGCAATTCCCTATTTAGGCTGTTGACCGGGATCACCATCAACCTGTTCACACAGCCCGTCGGTGCCTTCTTCGCCACCCTATGGGTGGGCTTTTGGATGGCCCTTCCCTTTACCGCGTTCATCTTCGTAGGGCATCTGAAAAAGATCCCCCGGGATATCATCGACGCCGCCAGAATAGACGGCGCGAATCACCGCTGGCTGCTCTCGGATATCATACTACCGCTGATGAAGCCGGCCGTGATCGCCGTCACCGTCCTCAACCTCGTTAAATTCCTAAAAGACTTCACGGTCATATTCCTCATAACCGGGGGCGGGCCGCCGATGCCACAGTTGATCACGGAAAGGAGCATTCTCGGCGCGACGACCACCGCAGAGGTCTTCCTATACGACCTGTTTGAATCGGCCCGAGACATCGGCATCCCCTCGGCCTTTTCGTTCATATTGGGACTTCTGATTCTCATCATTATGCTCCTGTGGTATAAATCTCAAAGGCAGGCACGACACCGGTCAACTCGAACCTTAAAAGCCCGCCCATCCTTCGGGAGAGCGCCCTTCGAGCTCTCGAGAAGGGGGGCCGCCTTGGGTCTCCATTTCGGTTCCCTCCCGTTGGTGGCTCTCGTTTCTATCGGAACGATTCTGAGCTCGTACGCGCTGATATGGATGAGCTTTTCGAAAGTGGATACCACCTATATAGACACCTTTCTACCCCGTTTTTTCACCTGGCGGAACTACACCGACCTCTTCGTCAAAGAAGGCATCCCTCGTTATTACGCGAACAGTTTGTTTCTCAGCCTCACGAGCGCGTTACTGATCCCGGTCTTGACCTTCGGAGCCTCTTACGCGATGACGCGCATCTCGCTCAAAAAGCAGACGACCATCCTGACCATCGTCAGTCTCTCTACCGTTCTCTCCGGAGTCCATTCGTTGATCCCGCTGTTCGTGTTTTTCCGAGTATTCCAACTAACCGACACCTATTTCCCTCTCGTCCTCATCTACCTTTCCCACTCCATACCCTTTTCGATATTGACCTTGAAAACCTATCTTGAAAGCTTCCCCGCTTCTTTTCACGAGCTGGCGCGATTGGAAGGGATGCCGGAGCGTTCCTACCTCTGGAAGGTCCTCTTTCCGTTGAGCTTGTCACCGATCGCCACATCTATGATCTATACCTTCCTCAACGCCTGGAACGGGTTTCTCGCGCCGATGATATTTCTAAACGACGACGCGAAATACCCGCTCAGCGTGAAGTTGTACACCTACGTGGGCAAAGTCTCCTCTGGCAACCCCAGATGGGGGCTCTTTAGCGCGGCTTCCATCCTCAATCTCATCATCGTCTTCGCCTTGTTCTCCTCATTGCGCCGCCCCCTCTTTCATTCCGTTTTAGCGGAAAATTCGTCATAAGGCAGAGAAGCGGGTCTTCATCGTGTGTTTCAAGTTATGAGGTGTAATCAAGAAACAAGGCCAGAATCGATTGCAGCATTTTTGTCCTTGTAGTCATCGCGGCGTAAGCGCCCCTTCTTTTCGCATCGGCGCGATACGCTTGGGAACGCCAACTTTTAAGTTGGCAGGTCCTAAAAATAAAACAGTGTTCGCACAGAAGGCACAGAGCGCACAGAGAAAAGATTCCTGCGAACGCGCTGGGAACACCCTGGGAACACCCTGGGAACGCCGGACTTTAGTCCGGCATGTCTTTTGGGAACGCCTACTTTTTAGTTGGCTTGTCTTGAAAAAGATAGACAGCAGAGCGGATCGCGATACTTCGTGGGCTTGGAGCGCCAAACTTTGGTTTGGCAAGGGTTTATCTTTTCACTGAGAGCATTCCTATGCGAGCATCGCGGCGTAAGCGCTTCTTCTTCTCGCGAAGGCGCGATACGCTTTTGAGAAGGTCATAGGGCGAATCGCGGGTCGCAAAAACCACTTACCCCGTGATAACCCCACACGGTCATCGCGGCGTAAGCGCACCTTCTTTTCGCGACGGCGCGATGCGCTTTCGTGCGGCCATCGCAGTGTAAGCGTTTAAGGGCTCTCGAGAGCTTATTGAAAAGCAAAAAAACATGCCGAACTAAAGTTCGGCGTTCCCAATTTGGTGTACCCCGATATTATACCCGCACCCACTTCATCCGGTGAACGGTGTCTTGTGTTATAATCGAGGAAGACAGGGGAATAGGCGGAAGATTAAACCGCAAACCCAAAGGAGCGTCTGTTTGGTATCCTATGTGGGCGTATTATTGAGCGGCATCGCAATGGGAATCGCGAACATCATCCCCGGCATCAGCGGCGGGACGGTGTTGGTGATTCTGAAAGTGTACGAAAAGTTCGTGACCGCTCTCTCTTCTTTTCATTTGAAAGGTAAGGGGTTCATATTCGCGCCGGAAGCTTGGAAGTTTCTGATCGTTTTAGGAATCGGCGCCCTGATCGGGGTTTTCGGGTTCGCGCCGGTCATGGCGTTTTTGCTGACCCGTTTTGAACTGTTCACTTACCTCTTCCTCATAGGGATCCTACTCTCTTCTCTCTTGTTCGTTTTGAAGTCTCTTACGACAACCCATAAAGCCGAAGTCCTCTGGGTAGGGGTGGGTATTCTCGCCTTTTCGCTCGTTTTCTGGGCCTCATCGCGCGTGGCGCCTTACGCTCAAACCGGAGGGGGAAACACGCTGAGACTCTTCCTGGGCGGATTGGTCGGCGCGATTTTCATGGTGCTGCCCGGAATCAGCGGATCGATGATGCTGATCGTTCTCGGACTGTACGAAGACATCCTCTTCGCCATCAATCACCACGAGCCCCTATCCATCGTAGTCATCGGACTCGGCGTGATCGCCGGGATCCTGATCTCGGCTAAAGTGATCCGTTATTGCCTCAACCGTTTTAGAAACCAAACCTATTTTTTTGTGGTCGGATTGATGCTCGCTTCCCTCGTTCCACTGTGGAAGGTCAATTCCAGCCACACCGCGACGGATATCGCGCTGGGTTTCGGATTTTTGGTTCTAGGTTTTTTACTCGGGTACCCGCTGTCAAAAACGTCTCCTGCAAAACAAATAGAAAATACACATCTCACCTCGTAAGGAGTGATTCCTTTGCCTGTAAAAAACGTGTTCTTGAGCAAAGTAAATGAGATGGTCACCGGGATGAACGACCCATTTGTGGAAGAGTTGCGCTCCATCACGGGCCCCAAGCGAGTCTTTCCAATGAAGGCAACGGCGACGCTCTTGGGAAACCGCTTCGTGGAAAAGATCGAAAAACCCTATGAAGGAATCAGCCGGCCGCTGTTTCCGAAAGAATTTTCTTACGAATATCACCCCTTTCACTCTCAGATCAGCGCTTACGGTATCGTGTTCGACCAGCAAAGGCTCCTTGATGAAGCCGCGTTGCTGTTCGCCCACATACGGGACTCCTTTAACGATCCTCGAAGCGTGAAAGAGATCGCGACGGACGTCCTAATGGTCGTCTTCTGGGCGAACCTGCTGATCGGGTATTTCGAGCACCTCGTAGAAAGCGAACTGTACCGTAACAAACAGCTTCAGCTGACAACCGCGGACTATCCCACCCTTTGCCGAGAAGAAGAGTTCCGATCCATCCTTACGAATATGAAACTCGCTTACGCTTTTACGCACCTCTCTCGCATCTCCGCCTATTCGAGAATTCCGAACGGGAACCCGTTCGACTACCAATGGGTCTGTCGGTATTACCTGAGAAGAAAGATCGATGTACTGGGCGGTTCCGCTATGGACTACATCGGAGAAACGCGCTGGTATGACGGATTAGAAAGGCTATTAAGGGCCTTGACCTCGAAAGACACCTACAAAAGCGTACTCAAGCAATTCCCATTACGCGGTATCGATGAACTTCACAATATCCCCGTGTACCTCGTCGCAGGAGACGAGATTCCGGCTTTCTCCTCCACGATCAAATCCGCCCCGCGGACGTTGGACGACGTGCTGCGAGAGACAAAAGAACCCAACCAAAAGTTCTTCAGAGAAATCCTGCACATCGTGGAGTTCTCTTTCGACCTCTCGGTCAACCTAGACCACGATGTGGGGTTCGCCATCGAGTCCCAGGATGGAAAGGCCCTTCTGGAAATGTACCCGCGGACCCATACGCAATCGCTGCGCGCCCCTTTCTGCGATATGATCGCCCTTCCCGAAGCCGCTCTGGAAAGTTTAAGAGAAGAGGGCCGCGAAGACTTAATCAAAGAATTGATTCAGCTAGGTTTCGAAATGGAAGCCTCGGGGAAAATGATCTTGGTGCTCAGCGAAAAAATCGGCTGGCAACGGTGGAACCGTACGCTCACCTGCATTAAACGGATTTTAAAAATATAGCGCGTAATAGTCCTCGGTTAGGGCGTGTCAGCCTTCATCCCCCTCTGGGGGGCTTTCTTGGGTACGCCGGACTCCTGGGAACGCCCCTTGGGAACGCCGAGCTTCAGTTCGGCAGGGTTTGAAGCATTTCTTTGCTGGGAATGCCCCTTGGGAACGCCGAACTTTAGTTCGGCTTCCAGACCTTAGCCAGGCTCCCAGAACACCGAAGTTTGGAGCAATACCCTTTAAGTTTCAGGGTATCTTCTTTTCCATCATTCCTCTGCAAGCGCCGTGAGTTCTATGGGAAACCCCATTATCTCCAGTTTTGTTGTCGGTGAAAAGCAAAGGACATTACAGACATAAGCCCCGCTCTTCTATCTTTTAAGGTTTGCCCAAGAATGGCTTTCTGGGAGGTACCCTTCCGGGAGCGCCCGGCATTAGTCTGATGCATATTTTGCTCCAAGCCCCTCCCCCGATGAAGAGCGCGTATCTTCTACGTTTATCGGGACGCGTGAGCCGCCGACCTTAAGAGCCCGAAGAAAAATACCTCTTCTCGCAAAAAAATACTAAACACAAGATATATGCGAATGATAACAGAGAAACATAGGCCGTATGATAAAATCGAAAAGCGACACACGATAATCGCGGGGGTGACTTTTATTGAGACGCTTAAAATTGAGATCTCAAATTAATACTGAAAAGCCTTGGGAAGTGCCCGAAGCGATTACAAAACTAGTAAAACTGATGATTTCTGATATCGTGAAAGAAGGGGAACACCGCTTTAAACGGAACCGCGTATACACGGTCGAAGATCTGATGATGCACCTGCTCGTTTCGGAGATACAAGGCATCTCGTTGAAAGAGCATATCGCGAAATTTGGGGAAAACTCGGAAGGCAAGCCTTACTCGAAACAAAGCCTACAATATCGGCTGAACAACTTTTCCGCGGAACCCCTATGGACACTACTGAACAAGATAATCAACCTATACCAAAACGACCCGGGGACCCAAGCAAAACAGACTGTGCTCAGTGATAAAACCTGTAGAGAGTTCAGCAACATTGTGTCGATAAGCAAGATAAGCCTGCGCTTACCGAAGCTCCTCCCAACCGATCAGCAAGAAAAGCAAAACACTCAATTAACCGGTGAGCAGGATAAATCGAGGAGTGGCGGTCACTTACTGGTGATGATGGACTTCTTCAACCAGATGATCGTAAAAGCAGCATATCTGGAACGTACGTTAACCGGAGATACGAACTCCGTGGAAACACTCCTGCATTGGATTCAGCCAGGCTCTCTGATCGTGCTGGACCTAGGATTTCAAGATACCGGGTTGTTTGAAGAAATCGTAAAGAAAGGCGCGGACTTCATCATCCCTTGGCGCAAGAGGAAGGGTATCCTGAGAAAAGAAACGCTTAACGACACCCCGTATTATAACGAAACCCTTGGTCAAATAAAGGCCGAATCTGAACCGATATTAACTTTACGCAGGATCAAGAGTAAAAGCCTTCCACAAGAAGAAAGCGAAGAAAGTGAGCGCATATTCCTTGTCTCCGTAACTGACCCCGAAAAATTCCCTGTCGATGAGGTCATACGATGTTATGATCCTCAACACAGTCTTCAAAGAATTTCACAACAACCGGAGCATCCCTTGTGTCTGTCCTACCTGTGGAGCAGTAAACCTGGACATATAGAGATCCAGCTAGTCGTCAAGATGATCGCCTATCAATTATACAACCGTTTTCGCGTCGCTTTAGCCAATGAATCGGACGTTACTGTACCGGACGTCTCTCTGATTAGCTGTAAACATCTTATAAAAGCTTTCGCCGCGCAGCCCGACTCTCCGAAAACCGTCGGGTGGATTTCCCGTTATTTGGAACCCTTTGAAACTTATGCAGCCGAGTTACAACCCTCCGGCCCTATAACGTTAGATACCCACGAACTCAAGGAAACATAAGAGCCATTTTTCCAAAGCGAAATCTCTCTCGTATTTTTCGAAGACGCAGTTTTGTATTTCCGCGCCCTCCCGAGCACCAGACCTTCTGTGAACGCGCCCTGGGAACGTCGAACACCTGGGAACGCCGAACTCTCGTTCGGCATGGTTTGAGGTTTCTCTTTTGTTCGGCGTTCCCAAACAAAACCCTTGCCAGACTCAAGTCCACCGCTCTGGCAGCGCCCCGAAGACCTTCCCAGGAAGGCGCTTCCCGAAGAAACGCCACGCTTATTCTTCAGGGTCTTGGGTTCCCACCGTTTTTTTGTCCTTCTTCACTCTTTCGGTCAACAAGTGGGCCAGTCGGGTTGGTTCGGGCAATCGTTGCTTGTTCGTGCAAGACAAAACGAGGCGGATCGAGTCTTCCAACGTGATATAGTTCCCTTGGGAGATAAACAGCGGAGCGGCGCCGTCTTTGGTACAAACCGTCGCCCCGATGACCCGACGGTCCTCCGGGTGAAACAACGGATACCACTCCCCTTTTTTGATCGGCGTGTGCTCCGTGACTCCAAAAAGACGGGATTTCGCCACGCCGATCGTAGGTCGGTCGATCCACAGCCCGAGATGAGCGGCCAATCCCAAAAGGCGCGGGTGAGCGATCCCCTGACCGTCAAAGAATACGATCTCCGGTTCATAATTCAAACGTTTCCAAGTTTTAATGAATGAAGGCCCCTCGCGGAAGGATAGCAAGGCGGGAATATAGGGAAAGGTCACCTTATTCGTCAGAAATTTCTTTTCGACCATTTCGAGCTCCGGAAAAGAGAGAACGACGATCACAGTGATGATATGCTCTTCGCCCGCGATCCGTATAAAGGCAGAGTCCGCTCCAGCGATCAGTCGAGGTAACTTCCCTAGAACCGTAAACTTCAACTCCCCAGCGAGTTGTGTCTGTAGCTCTTTCGCCTCTTCGTTAGTGATCTTCCAAGAATGGAGGTTTTTATAGGATGCCAGATTCATCCCCCTTTTCGGCCTTCGCTTGTTTTACCGCTCGATCGATGTATTCGAAAGCGTTCATTTTCCTCAATACCTCTCTCGGGATATCCGGAGAACTCTCTATATCTCGATATATCGTAAAAGGATTCAGGATTTTTTGTTGGTGGATGTATTCGTGTACCCGGTCTTCGAACAGGCGTATTTGTTTCTTTTCTTTTCGCTTCTTCGCCGAAGCCGAGAAGACGAGGAACCCCGCGACGGCGATGATGAGGATGATCCCTATGAATCCGCTCTCGAACAAAACAAATCCTCCCTTAAGTCGTTCTCCGACCAATAGGCATTCTTAAGGTAATTTTGAATCGGAACTGGTGTGAAATCGACAGAATAGAGATACAGACCCTCCGGGGGCGCCGTCGTATTCAAGGCCGTTCGGGTTCTTTCCATTATGATCTCCTTGATTTTTTGCGGCTCCCACTGTCCGGTTCCCACGCGTATCAACGCCCCGACGATGTTGCGTACCATTCTTCTCAAAAAGGATTGGCCTTCCACCCGGATGAGGATCAAACCAGGACGACGGAGAGGTGTCACGCGTACGCGAAATACCACTCGCACTGGGTTCTTGTCCTCGTACTTGTCTTTTTTCATAAAGGTGGAAAAATCGTGAATCCCTTCTAAATACCTCGACCCCGCGCGCATCCTCGGGATGTCCAAAGGATAAGGAAACCACCAGCAACGGTTTTTGGAGAACAGGTCCGGCTCCCTGGTGTTCAACACATAATAGTGATAGATACGCCGCGTCGCTGCAAACCGCGGGTTGAAGTTCGTTTCGACAGTCCAGACTCTTCTCGTATAGATGTCCGATGGCAGGTTGGCGTTCAAGGCATTTTTCACGTCTCTGTCTGCCATCGTGTCGTATTTCACGAAAAAGCTGATGACTTGCCCTACAGCGTGAACGCCGGTATCGGTGCGACCGGCGAAATCGATGGTCATCGGTTCTTTGAAGATGCGATGAAGGGCGCGTTCGATCTCTTCCTCCACGGTCCTGACACCTTCCTGAAGCTGAAACCCGCAAAAACCCGTACCGTCGTAGGCTAAGGCGGCGGCAACCCTTCTCACTCTTCCTCCCCCACTCGAAGAATCGCCAAAAACGCCTCCTGTGGCACTTTCACGCTCCCTATATCCCTCATCTTTCGCTTGCCTTCTTTTTGCCTGTCCAACAACTTCATCTTCCGAGTCACGTCGCCACCATAACACTTCGCGATCACGTCTTTCCGGAGGGCCTTAATCGTTTCTCGCGCGATGATGCGACTCCCGCTTTTGATCTGAATCGGTATTTCAAATTGGTGCTTCGGGATCAGGTTTTTCAGCTTGAGCGCCAATTCCCGCGCGTAATACTCTTTTTTGCTCTCGTGAACGACCGTCGTGAGGGCGTCCACCGGTTCTCTGTTCAATATGATCGAGAGCTTCGCCATACGGGTCTTCCGGTACTCCAAGAATTCATAGTCCATAGACCCGAAGCCTCGGGTTTTCGCTTTCAATTTGTCGAAAAAGTCGAAGATCAGTTCGGACAAAGGAACGTCGTAGGAGATCATAATCCGGTCTTTTCCGGCATTTTCCATATGATGGAAGAGCCCTCGGCGTTCCTGTTGGATGAACCCCCCGAGATTCCCCATATACTCCACGGGAGTGATGATGGACAATCGAACGTATGGCTCATAGACCTCCAACGCGTCGTCAGGAAAGCGCGTCGGGTTCGTCACCTCTTCCTGTTTGCCGTCGGGGCCCGCGATCCTCAAGATCACGTTGGGGGCCGTCAAGATGACGGTCATCTCGAACTCGCGTTCCAAGCGCTCTTTGACGATATCCATATGCAGTAAGCCCAAAAACCCGCAACGAAAGCCGAATCCCAGTGCGGGAGAGTTGTCGGGCTCGAAAACCAAAGCGGCGTCATTCAGCTTCAATTTTTCTAACGCCTTCCGCAAATCTTCATAGTATTCGGGAGTCCCGGGATACATACCGGCAAAGACCATCGGTTTCGCTTCCTGGTATCCTGGGAGCGGCTTTAATGCGGGTTCGGAAGCGGATGTGAGAGTATCGCCTACCCGCGCCTGCCTCACCTCTTTCATCCCCGCGATGATGTATCCCACGTTCCCTGCCGACAGAGCTTTGGTGGGGGTCATTTTGGGAGAAAAGACGCCTACTTGGGAGACCTCCAAGACTTCGCCCAAATTCATCAGGACGATTTTATCGCCTGGCTTCACCGATCCGCTGAAAACCCGCACGTGGACCACCACACCCTGGTATTTATCGTAATGGGCGTCGAAGATCAACGCTTCCAACCGGTCTCCTATTTTTTTCTCAGGGGAAGGGATTTCGTGAACGATCGCCTCCAAAATCTCCGGGAGGCCTTGCCCCGTTTTACCGCTGGCTAAAAGACAATCGGAACCGTCAAGCCCCAACAGGTCTTCGATCTCCCGCCGCGTTTCTTCGATATTGGCGTTCGCGAGGTCTATTTTGTTGATAATCGGGATGATTTCAAGGTCGTTGTTGATGGCCAGATAGGCATTCGCGACCGTCTGCGCTTCCACGCCCTGCGTACTGTCAACCACCAACAGAGCGCCTTCACACGCCGCCAAAGACCGTGACACCTCGTAGGAGAAGTCCACGTGTCCGGGGGTATCGATGATATTGATCTCGTAGGTATTCCCGTCTTTGGCGGTATAACGGACGGTTACCGGGTGAGCTTTGATCGTGATGCCCCGTTCTCGTTCTAAATCCATCGAATCCAGGAACTGCTCTTTCATTAAACGAGCTTCCACCGAATTCGTCAGCTCCAAAATCCGATCGGTGAGCGTGGTTTTTCCATGGTCTATATGCGCAATAATACTGATATTGCGGATCTTTTCTGGACTAAACAAAACGGACCCCCCAATGATAATTAATGACTATCGGCGTGACCTACTCGTTCAGCCATAACCTCAACAGCAAAGCGACCTCTTCAGGCTGGTTTTCTGCAGCGTGGAAAAGTGTCTCCATCATGTTGACCAGCTCCGTTTCTTCGGGTGTCAATTTTTCTTCCGCCACGGAAGCGAGCAACTCCTGCTCGAATCTCTGTCGTCGGCTTAGAACCTCCTGACGCTGCTTGCGAAGTCGTAACCGGCTCAAGAGGAGGTACAACAGAAGCGTCAACGCGCTTATCAGTAAAAGAAAGCCGATCGTGAGTTGGATGAACTTCTGTTGGCGAGCAGAGACTTGCATCTCGGATTCGTATTGCTGTTCCAAGGATCGATCGAAAGCCAAAAAGTCGACTTCCACGCTCGTCAGCGTCGCGTTGATGGCGTTTGCCACGAGAGTCTTGATCACATCTTTGTTGACACTCGTAGAAACCGCAGTGGAATCCAACAGCACCGTAATATTCTTCGCGAGTATTTCACCCTGTTTGTTTTGGAGAACGTGCTCATAGGCCTCATTTATGCTATAGTTTCGGATGGTCTTTTCTCGCTCGTATTCGCCCAAAGCGGTCACGATCGTCGACTCATAGGTCGGAGGAACGTTGGAATCGACCCCAACCGGTGCGCCGATCCCGCGATCCACGGACTTCTCTTTTTCGAGCTGCTCGCTTTCGACTATTCCTGAGGTGCGGGTGACGGGGGAGTATTCTTTCGACTCCTTTTCGATCGTTTCCCAGTTCAACAGGATTTCGGAGATCACGACCACGCGCCCGTAGCCGAATACTTGTTCCAAACTGCTCCTTACCTTGGAGGTATAGTAATTCTCCGTCAACCTCTGTATCTCCATCCGGCTGGTCGCAAACCCCATCGACTCGTCTCCGGAAACGGAATCGCTGAGTAATCTAGAAAAGTTGTCCACGACCCGGACGTTCTTGTAGTCCAACCCTTCCACCGCGGCGGCCACCAATTCCATGATCGCTTTCACCTTGTCCGGGCTTAGCGATACGCCGGGCCTGAGGCCAAGCATGACCGAGGCCTTCGTGACGCTGTCGTCTCCGCGGGTGTAGTAGGTAAACTTCGGTACAGTCAGGTGTATTCTCGCGTAATCAATCCCGTCGATCGAAGTGATCGAACGCTCCAAAGACCCCTGCAAAGCGATCTGATAGCGCACCTGTTTATCGAAGCTCGTCGCGCCGAGTGGCTGTGATTCGAATATTTCGAAACCTTTCGAACTGTCTCCCAAAACGCCTTGCGTAAACAACTTCATACGCAGCGCGTCGGGTTGGTAGGACGCGGGGATATAGATACTGCCCGCGGCCGTCGTACGATAGGGAACCCCTTGCTCTTCGAGCGCTTGTATGACGCTCCCGGCTTGGGATTGATTGAGCCCGCCGATCAAGAGCGTATAGTTAGGATTGGACAGGATCACCACCATCGCCAGCATGACGACGAGGATCGTTGCTGCGGTTCCTAAAAAGACTATTTTTTGTGAGCGGGTGAATTTTTTCCAGTAGTTTTCCGGGAAGTTCTTAAACCAATCGACGATCTTCTTAACGAACTCCATGGCCTTCAACTTCCTCCTGGTCTAAAAAGCGCTCAACCGCCAAATTGAAGGCGTTCGGCGCGAACCCACAGGTCTTCGAGGGCGAAAAACTCCCTTCCCCTCTTGGAGAAGACGTGGACGATGATGATGCCGGCGTCGACAACTAACCAATCGTAGTTCTTTCCTTTGTCGTAAAATATCAACGGGATACCCTTCTCATCAAAAAACTCTACCGCTGCATCCCGTAAAGAAGCCATGTGCGTTTGAGAATTCGCGGTGCAGATGACGAAAAAATCCGTCGGTATCGGCGTCTTCTGCATATCCAGCACGCAAATACCCTCAGCCTCTTTCTCGCTGAGATTCCAATATAGCGCATTCATAATCCCGAGAACATTTGATTCCAGAGAAGTACCCCCCTTTTTTCAGACGCCTTAGTACGATCCTCAGAAAGTCGGCTTCGCCGTCCTTATGCCGAAAAGCCGGCCGATGATCGGCCCTGTTGTCTACTATACCTTTAGATTATAACATTATTTTCTGAAAAATGGACCGTCGTATCTGGTGTGGAAAAGGCGCCAGTTTCAACACACCTGGCAGCGCCGCATTCCTGGCCCGACTTTCGACCGGTTTTGGAGAAAAAGGGAAAAAATAAGAAAAAACAACGCTGAAACCCGCATGAAATCGTT
>MWEM01000044.1 GCA_002071085.1 Thermotogota bacterium ADurb.Bin062
GGTCTTATGATGCCGAGATGCCTTTTTTTACAGATAGAGCGTCACATCGTCTATCAGCGGGCGCAGTGGTTCAAACTTCCCATTTCTTAAGCGCCCCCCCGGTCGGCCGGGATTTAGCGGATTCCTTTCCGAACGACGTTCTCGTCTCTTTTATAGTGTATCACAAAATGCCTGCCCTAACCAAATACCCAGCGCCGGACTAAAGTTCAGCTCAACTATCTTATACCTTATCTGAACGGCAAAATAAAAAAAACTATGTCGCGCTGAAATGCGGCGCTCCCAGAAAGGTACGCTAAAAAACCGTCAACTAGAAGGTCGCTCAACCGCGCCGTTCGGTTTCATTCACGTTTCGTTTCTGTGTATCGCCTCGCCTTGCGAGTATTTTTAACACCTCTTTTTTTATTTGCCATATCTTATCCCGTTTCTTTAAGACACCAACCCTATTCTGCCCGCTTGGACACAGGGTTCGAAATACGTTATCCGTGTTGTATCGTGGGTGTCTTCATACGGAGATGGAGACGACAATAGAGTGCAAAATAGGCGGAGTATGATAAAGTAAAAAGAAAAATTCGGGTTTCTGTTAGATTTCTCCGAAACGTAATAAAGGGCTCTTTCTTCGGGGTAGAAGAAAAGAAACATCGAAGCCAGATAGGAAAAGGAGTATACACGACGGAGGTCGCGCAGGATGATCAAAATCAGATCGATCAAGGCAAGGCTTTTTTTGTATACCATTCCGGCTATCTTAATCATTTTTACGATTGGCGCCCTCATTCTCGCCACGCTGTCGAAACGGAACGTCTATAGCTTGTTTTCCAATCAGACAGTTCAGACGACGACCGCCATCGAACTCTATATGAGCGAGTGGATAGACGGGATAAAAAAGCATTTATACGATATCTCCAGAAGCGCAGAGATCACCTCGATGGACTCGAAGCTACATCACCCACGGTTGGCCGATATGGTGAAGAACGGGAAAGGTCTATACGAGTACATCTTCGTCGCCGACTTAGCCGGGAACTTCATCAATTTCGATGGATCGATGGCGAGCATCCAAGAGCGCCCGTATTTTAAAGAAATTGTGAATCAGAGGAAAGATGTGGCGATGAGCGACGCGTCGATCAGCAAGGGGACCGGGTTGCCAGTTGTGATGATCGCGATGCCTATCCATAAAGAAGGAGGCGCCTTGGTGGGCGTTTTGGTCGCAGCGTTGAACATCGATTCGCTTTCGAAAAAATTGAGCGCCTTTCGTTTCGGAGAGACCGGTTACGCATTTATGATCGATCGGTTGGGCGTCTGCATCGCCCACAGCGCGGACGAAAAGCTAGTAATGGCCTTGAACGTGAATAACGTGGAATCGCAAGGCTTTGCAGGGCTCAAGGAGCTTGAGCGCCGCGCGATGAGTGGAGAATCGGGCGCGGGCGAATATACCCGCCCAGATGGCGGTCTTATGCATCTGTTTTTCCGTCCGATACGAGGAACTCCGGGGTGGTCGCTCTCCCTCTCGATGCCCGATAAGGAGCTGAACGCCAGTACCGTCACGATGGTCTTGTTGGTTCTTCTCGTCTTTGTCAGCGTTTTAGTCGTTATCGTATGGATCATTTTCTTCACGGGCACATCGATATCGAGGCCGATTGTTCGGGTGACGAAAGCATTGGAACGACTGGGAGACCTCGACCTATCAAGTAGAGATTCCGTGATCGAACAGTATACGGCTCGCAAGGACGAGATCGGGAAGATATCACTGGCTATGAACAAGATGGCGGAGGCCGTTCGCGCGTCCGTCTCTCTCATCCGTATTTCGGTCAACGAGACGAATAACGCCGCGGACGCTTTGGACAAAGTTTCGGAGGGCCAGTTGAGAGCGGCCCAAGCGCTTGCCGAACAAGCTGAAGTCGTGGATCGTCACGTTCAGAACACCTCTGCCGCAGTCGAAGAAGTGACTTCAGGCGTGGAGGAGGTTGCCGCCAGCGCGCAAGGACTTTCTCATACGGCCCAAGACCTTTCGACGACTTCGGAAAAGGCGCTCGCCATTGTTCGCGAAGGCACCGAAGCGGTACGTGAAGTCATCGAACGTGTCCAGGAGGCTTGGAGACAAACGGAAGACTCCGCGAAACAAGCGACGCAAGTGGCCATACTCACGGGTAAAGTCAGCGAGATCACCGGGACGATAGAGTCGATCTCGAGCCAAACGAATTTACTCGCGCTTAATGCGGCGATAGAAGCCGCGCGAGCCGGTGAAGCCGGGAAAGGGTTCGCGGTCGTGGCCGACGAGGTTAGAAAGCTTGCTGAAGAAAGTAAAAATGCCACAAACGAGATTGGCGTGATCTTGAAACAAGTCGCCGAAGGGGTGGCGAAGGCGGATGCCTCTACCGAAGATACTCTAAATTTAGTGAAAAGGGTCTACGATAGTGGGCTGGAGATAGAAAGGCAATTTCAAGAGATTTCAAAAAAAGTGGATGGCATCTATTCGATGGTGGCCCATTTTACAGCCACCGCGGAAGAACAGGGCGCCGCCACGGAAGAAATGGCGAGCGCGATGGAAACCTCTTCCAAATCTATGCTCGATATTTCAGATAAGGTCCAAGCAATGAACGAAAGCGCAAAAACTCAGCGCTCACAAGCGGACGAAGTGCATATTTCCGCAGAACAGTTAAGCCGATTGGCTGAAAACCTGAGAACCGAAATTGCGAAATTTAAGACTTAATCGACAAAAAGCGAACCCATAAACTGATACGTCAACAACGATTTCATCGTTCCTCGTTGAACGCAGTTTGGACTACTTAGTTGGTTAGAACCACGGACAGTCACGCTTCCGCGTCGTCTTTCGTTGCTGTGGGTCAAGTTATGGAGTGACATAACTAAAAGGTTCATCGCGGGGTAACCAGCGGGCTGACTTCGGAAGCTCACGAAGTCACGCGATACGCCTTTTGTTTATTAAGACGTCCCGGGAACGCCCTGGGAACGCCGGACTTTAGTCCGGCATGTCTTCTTTTTCCGGGAGCGCCTTGCCCCTTGCCAGTTTTTCCTCTGTATTCTCCGCGCCCTCTGTGTTCTCTGTGCGAACCCTTTTTTTCTTTCCCCTCCGTACGAAACCTTTTTCCCGCGTTTTAAGAAGAAACCCTCTCCATCGCATAACAGCCGAGATTTCGTTTCTCCTCATCGATTCCGATACCCACGAGGAACAATGACCGATCTTTATACCTGTTCGCATACCCCTTCTCTTTGATCTGCTCCAGGCCTTGTTGCGCGGCGGCCTTCACCGCCTGTGGATTAGGCGTCTTCTTCAGTTCCAGTATCCACACATCCTGCCCATAGCGTATCGCCAGATCGCTCCTGCCCGGGTTTGAAGGCTCTTCCGCCACTGCTTCGATCCCGCACCCCCACAGTAGTGTCAGCAACACCACGTGGTAATAACGCTCCAAACGCTCGATCCCGCCCGTCAGCTCTTTCTTCTCTAGCCGATTCAGGTATAAATGATACGGAATCGCAGAAAAGACCTGTTGCATCTGCGCGAAGATCCTGGGAAAGTCCCGATTGCGCAACCCTTCGATCATCGCCGCTCGTATCGCGCCCGCCTGATAGTTGTCTATTTCGTACGAATTCAGCAGGATCAACTGATTGAACGCGTCCTTCACCTCTTGGTTCGGAAAGCCCAACGTATATCCCAATTCCCTGTCATAATCCTTGAACGTCAGATAGCCTGACTGCACTAAGAAACTCTCCGGAGGAGACTTCTCTATCTCATAGTTGCTGAAGAGGCTCTCGGTCACGGGATGGTCGGTGAGTTTGTCAAATTCGATCCGGTGTGTCCGGATATACTGACTCAGAAAGTATGGCGAACCCGATTCGAACCAATAGTTGCGGTAGCGATAATCGCCGAAGAATCCCAACACCGAGAAAGGATTGTACACAAACTCCTGTCCATCGAAAGAAAAGCCATTGTAGTAGCGACGCAGATCATCCAGAAAGACTTGGCGGTCTTGACCCAGCTTGCGAGAGGCGGCATCGATATGTTCAGAGAAGACCTCTTCCAGTTCCTCCTGGGTATACCCTAACATCGTGGCATAGGGCTCCTTGAAGGTGATATCGTTTAGGTTGTTCAAAGTGGAAAAAACACCGGCCTTAGTGAACTTCGTAATCCCCGTGATAAAGACGAAGCGTAGAAACGGATCGGCGTCCTTGATCGTGGAATAGAAGTTCCGGAGCACACCGCGAATCGCATCGGCCAGAGCCGGTTCATACAGATGATCCAGTATGGGCTTGTCATACTCGTCGATCAGTAAGACGATCCTCTGACCGGTTTTTCTGTAGACTGAAGAAAACAAGCGGCGAAAGGCATCCTTCACCAAACGGACATCCAAGACCAGATCGAAAGAGCCGCAGCGCTCCATCAGCAGGTTAAACAAACTCTCCTCGAGCCTTTCAGGAGAAGAAGAATCCACCTCCGTCATACTGAAATGCACAACAGGGTAGCTGGTATTCCAATCCCAACGGTCAAAAATCCACGTATCCTGGAAGAGTGACTTCTCTCCCTGGAAAAGATACTTCAGCGTCGACACCGTCAACGACTTCCCAAATCGTCGAGGCCGCGAGAGAAAATAGAACTTCCCCGAATCGATTATCCTAAAGAGAAACGAGGTTTTATCCACATAGGCAAAGTCGTTCTCCCTCAGATATCGAAAATCCTGCAACCCCACCGGAAGCTTCTTCACAGGCGTCCTCCTTCATAGGATAGAATATAATACCCGAAAAGATTATACCACAGGGTTATACAGGATTAATGGGCGGGTGTGGGTCAAGTTATGGGGCGACATAACTGAAAGGCTCATCGCGGGGTAACCAGCGGGCTGACTTCGGAAGCCCACGAAGTCTCGCGATACTGGTGCCCCGTGAACACCCCTCACAAAAGCGTATCGCGCCGTCGCGAAAAGAAGGGGCGCTTACGCCGCGATGCCCGTACAAGTTATCGCGGGGTAACCAGCGGGCTGACTTCGGAAGCCCACGAAGTCTCGCGATACTGATGAAGCCCCGCGAACAGCCCTCACAAAAGCGTATCGCGCCGTCACGAAAAGAAGGGGCACTTACGCCGCGATACTCTTGCGGTTCATCGCGGGGTAACCAGCGGGCTGACTTCGGAAGCCCACGAAGTCTCGCGATACTGGTGAAGCCCCGCAAACAGCCCGCACAAATGCGTATCGCGCCGTCGCGAAAAAAAGGGGCGCTTACGCCGCGATGCCCATACGAGTTATCGCGGGGTAACCAGCGGGCTGACTTCGGAAGCCCACGAAGTCTCGCGATACTGGTGAAGCCCCGCGAACAGCCCGCACAAATGCGTATCGCGCCGTCGCGAAAAGAAGGGGCGCTTACGCCGCGATGCGCGCACTGGAACGTTTCCCGTGAAAAGATAAAACCATGCCGAACTAAAGTTCGGCGTTCCCAGAAAAGCGTTTCCAGCGCTGCTTTCAAAAAAGCGTGCCGGACTAAAGTCCGGCGTTCTCAGAAAAGCGTTTCCAGCGCTGCTTTCAAAGAAGCGCGCCGAATTAAACTCCGGCGTTCCCAGAAAGGCGTACTGCGATATAATGCCCACACGCGACCAGGTTTTTATAGATCAGTATGTTATAATCTCTTCACACATAATAATCGGAGGAGGATTTGTCGTGAGCAAGATGATCCATCAGTCAAACAGAGCGCCGAAGCCCGTTGGTCCTTATTCGGTTGGCGTATCCTACCGAGACCTGTTGTTCATTTCGGGCCAAATCGCCTTAAACCCGGCGACCAACGAGATGGTGACTGGAAGCCTCGAAGCCGAAACGCGTCAGGTCCTGGGTAATTTGAAGAATATGTTGGAGGATTTTGGGTCTTCTCTAGAGAATGTGTTGAAGGTCACGGTTTTTCTAACCGATATGAAAAGGTTCGGGGATTTCAATGCCATTTACGCCGAATACTTCAAAAATAACCCGCCGGCTCGTTCGGTGATACAGGTCGGCGCTTTGCCGAAAGGCGCGAATGTAGAGGTAGAGGCGATCGCGATAAGGAAAGGAGCCTGATCTATGCGCTTTAGCCAAGCCTTGGAACGGATCAACGGGACGGTGGTGGTCGGGGATCCGGAACTGGTGGAGGTTTCTCGGGGCATCACGTGCGACTTGCTCAGCGAAGTGATGGCGCATCAAGAGCAAGCGGACCTGTGGATCACCGTGCAGTCGCACTCGAACATCGTGGCCGTGGCGCTGATCGTTGGGGTGAAAGTGATCATCCTGGCCAATGGTCGGGATTTTTACCCAGACGCCATCCAAAAAGCCCGGGATGAGAACGTGTTGCTTGTGAAAAGTCCTTTAGGAGGGTTCGAACTCAGCGGTATTTTTTATGAAATGTTTCAAGGCTGATTTGCATATCCACACCTGCCTTTCTCCTTGTGCCGACATCACGATGACCCCGTCGGCCGTCTGTGAGCGACTCGTGCGTTACGGGATCGATTGGATCGCGCTTGCCGATCACAATTCCACACGGAATGTTCGGGCATTCCAGCGGGCGCTCGGTCGAAACGGCATCAAGGTGATGCCCGGAATCGAGATACAGACGAGAGAGGACGTCCACATCCTCGGATATTTTCCGGACGCGCAAGCTGCCGAGTCTGCAGGGGGAGAGGTGGAACGGTGTTTGCCCAACGTGCCCGTCGATCCGGAGAGAGACGGGTACTCGTTGCTCGTCGATGAGCACGACGCATTCCTGGAGGTCGTCGCCTTACCCTTCGGCTTTCCGACCTCGCTGGACATCGATGAGACGGTGCGCCTGATCAGAAGCTACGGAGGTCAACCGGTTTTTGCGCACGTTTTCCGGAACTTGGGACTGTTCACCCAGATGGGGCTTCTTCCGGAAAGCGCAAGAGGGATCCCTCTGGAGGTCTATTTGTTGGAGAAACGCGCCCTCGTGCAGAGATTCTGCGGCACCGTTCCCGTGACGATCTTGAGTTCGTCGGACGCCCATTCTCCAGAGGCTTTGGGAGAGGCCAGGATGGAGATCTGCTGTGAAAGTCGAAATTTCTCCGAGTTTGTAAAAGCGATACACACCCAGGAAGGAAGGAGCGTTCGCCTATGTCTATGAGAACGATGGCCGATCACCTCCTCGATATCGCCCAAAACGCCATCAATGCCGGGGCGACAAGCGTCCGTTTGACCGTTGAGGAAACATCCCGGACCTTTCGCTTTCTCGTCATAGATAATGGGAAGGGGATGGACCCCGCTACGGTCGAAAGGGTTTTTGATCCTTTTTACACCACGCGAGAGAAGAAGATACGCCGATTCGGTTTAGGGCTGCCGTTTTTACGAGAAGCGGCTAGAATGACGGGCGGCGACGTCCGTTTACAGAGTGAGAAAGGGAAGGGCACGGAGATCGAGGTCCTGTTCCGTACGGATCATATCGACTGTCAACCGGTCGGCGACCTCGGCAGCGTCTGGTTCTCATTGCTGTCCTACTCCCCGGACATCCGGTGGCACATCTTGCGACGATACGGGGAAGAGGAGTACGAGATAGACAGCGTCGTTTTCACACAGATGACGCGAAGCTCGGAAGATTTTTACGCTCCCGCTTTTTTACAGCTGATGAAGGAGTCTTTGCAGGAGTTGGAAGAATCGATCCGAGAGAAAGGATAAAAAGACGGAAAGAGAGAAAAATCTAAAGGGTGTTAGAATGATTTATTTATCCAAGCTCAATGGAGATACCTTCGCTCTGAACGATGATTTGATCGAATCGGTCGAGTCCAGACCAGATACGATCATCACGTTGCTCAACGGCAAGAAGATCATTGTGAAAGAGTCGCTTGAAGAAGTGTTTCAGAAGGTGTTGGATTTCCGGAAAGTGAGTTTCGCTTCTTTAGGCGCAGTAGCGCAGTTGATCGCTCAAACCAGAGGTCTATCCCAGGAGAAGAAGGACCCGGATTGCGACGCCTGCTAACGGGATCTGGCATTAAGATGGCTCTTTGACGGAGGGATGCATTTGGATATTTCTACGTTATTAGGACTGGGAATGGGTTTCATAGTCATCGCCCTGGGTTTGGTTTCGAGCGGGGATATGTCCGTTTATTTAGGGAAAGACTCGATCATGTCTTTGATCATCGTTCTCGGAGGCGCTATTGCGTCCGTCTTCGTTGGCTTTCCAAAGGCAAAGTCCATGAAGATCATACAGATCATAATGAGCACGATACAGCAACCGAAACTGGACTATGTCGACGCGATCCGCACTTTGGTATCTTTTTCCGAAAAGGCGCGGCGCGAGGGGCTACTGTCGTTGGAAGGCGATATCTCCGAACTGAAGGATACCTTTATGCAAAAAGGGATACAGCTGATCGTGGACGGCACCGACCCGGATCTGTTAAAAAGTATGATGGAAATCGAGATCGATTTGCTGGACTCGGATTTGTCGATGAACGGTAAGATGCTCGAGAGCGCGGGAGCCTTTGCGCCCGCCTTCGGTATGTTGGGTACTGTTATGGGTTTGATCGCGATGCTCCAGGCATTGAATAATCCGGACGCCTTGGGGCCCGCGATGGCGGTTGCGTTGATTACGACGTTCTATGGATCGCTCTTGTCGAACCTCATCTTTTTGCCGATGGGAGAGAAGCTTGGGATGAGAAAAGACATTTTTGTGATGCACCGCCAGATGATACTGGAAGGGGTATTGTCGATACAAGCCGGAGACAACCCGAGGCTTCTGGAAGAGAAACTGAAGACCTTTTTGCCTCCGGACGCGCGGAAGGCCTATGATGCAGCCATCCCCTCGAAGGAGTGATCTGAATGGCGAAAAAATGTCCTGAGTGTAAAGCGGGCGCCCCTTTTTGGTTGACGACCTATGGCGATATGATCACGCTGATGCTCTGTTTTTTCGTCGCTCTGTTGGCTTTTTCGTCGATTAACCCGGGTAAGTTTCAGGAGGTCGCCAGCGGAATCAGTATGGTCTTTGCCGGATCGCCGCCCAGCGTTTTGATGGGCGGAAGAACGACGGTTTCCGATCCAGTCATTTCGAGTAACCCGGGGGTTAAAGAAGAGATCGTTCGGATCAGTCAGGATGATAGCTTCAAAGGGAAACTGTCGATCATCGAAAATGAAGAGGGCACTTTAATCGTGCTCAGTAAGATGGCGTTCTTTGAGCCTTTCTCCGCGAAACTGACGGCGGACGCGAAAACGGTGTTAGAAAAGATCGGCGCCGTGGTCGTGGAGCACACCACGAACGTGTTGGAGATACGCGGTTACACCGATGATCGGACTCCGCCCGAAAACTCCATATATCCGTCAAACTGGCATTTGGGAGCCGCCCGGGCCGCCAGCATCACGAAATACTTTTTGGAAGACTTGAAAACGAAACGGATCGCCGAGCGGGTGGTCGATATTCGTAACGGCCGATTCGACCCAGATTTTTATTACGATCCGAGACGGTTTGCCCCCGTCTCGAAAGGCGATATCGATATTCTGTCGGAAGTGCGTTCGATGGATATGGAAGCGAAGAATCAATTGGAGCTGTTGGACTATCAACTCAAGGATGGCGAGATCACCCAGGAGCAGGCCAAAGCGAAACTCGAGACGATGAAAGCCGAATACCAAAGCGCCATCACCGTGCTCCGGCACGAGTTTCAGCGGGTGGATATTTTGATCAAGCGGGAAAAGGTGAGGTGAGCGTCGTTGCCAGAAGCAGACGATATACAAACGGTAGCAGAGCCTAAAGTTAAGAAGCTGCCCGTCAATTTCCTCGGATTGCTCATAGCGGCGGTTATCGCAGCAATAGTTTCAGGGGCCGTCACCTTTGTCCTCGTGCGATTTGTTTTGGGGACGAACGACCCGGGATCTAGTCAGCAAAAAGCGACACCGAGCGCCCCGATAGAGATACGCGTTCGATTCATCGTGGAAGGGTCTAATAAAACCTTTATGCTCAAGGGAGGAAAAAACGTCGTCGTGGTCGATATGCTGAGTTTTACCGTTGGCAGCGACGGGTGTCGTGAATCGATCGCCACACGCAATGACCAAATCCTCTCTTCGCTGCAGGATTTGTTTATCCAGAAAGAGACGGTGGAAATGTCTAACCCCGCGGGACTCGACCTGATCAAACGCCAAATTCGGGACTTGGTCAACCGTGTGACAGGATATATCGGAGACAAAGCCAAGTTCGGAGTGATCGAGGTCTATACGTATATCAAAGCGATCGCTTCGGTGCAGTGAAGACGAAAACTTGCCGTTTCGGGAGGGGGTGAGCGAAGATGGCCGACACGCTGAGCCAAGAAGAAATAGATTCTCTTTTACGCGCGGTGACCAAAGGAGAGGTAAGCGTTGAAGAGATAAAGAAAGACGAAGAAAGGGCGAAGGTCAAATCCTACGACTTTAGGCGTCCAATGAAGTTTTCGAAGGATCATACCCGGACTTTCCAAATGATCCACGAGAACTTCGCGCGATCGTTGTCCACCTATTTGTCTGGGAGACTGCGGTTTTTCGTGGATGTCAGTCTGGGCCCGATCGAACAGATCACCTATGGCGAATTCTTAAAGTCCGTTCCAAACCCCACGTATATGGCGATCTTCACCGGTTCCACCCTCAAGGGTAGCGCGATTTTGGAGATCAACCAGACGATCATCTTCGGGATGATCGACCGGATTCTCGGCGGTGCGGGGATGTCTATAACCAAGTCCCGTTCCTTGACCGAAATAGAGACAAATATCATCAGACGAGAAACCATGCGGTTTTTAACGCTCCTAAGAGATGCGTGGGCCAGCGTTATGGAGTTCATCCCGGAAATAGAAAACATCGAATCGAATCCCCAATTCGTGCAAATAGCCCCAATCAACGATATGACCCTGTTGATCACGTTGGAGGTCACGATCGGGACCATCGAGGGGTTTGTGAACATTTGCATTCCGACTTCTGTTGTGGAGCCTTTCACAGAGAAGATTACCCATCAGTTCTGGTTTTCGGCGGCGGAAAAGAAAGAAAAAGAAGAGCTGACCCCGAAGATCGCCCGTAATCTTCAAAATGCCCCGATCACCCTGCAGGCCATCTTGGGAAAGACCCGGTTGAGTGTGGGAGAGCTTCTGTATTTACAAAAAGGGGACGTTTTGCGCTTGGACCAGTATCACGATCAAAAGATCAACATCGCTATCGGTGACTTTCCGAAATTCGAGGGGATTCCGGGCACCCATCGCGGAAAAAAGGCCGTGAAAGTGACAGGCGTACGGCATGAAATCACGGAGGATCAAGAGGAAGAGTTCGATCTTTCCGCTTGGATTCCAAAGAAGGGAGAATGATGCGACGTGGCGGATTCTGGGAACTTCCTCACACAGGACGAACTGGACGCGCTTTTAGGGGCCATTAGCGGAGGCGGAGAGAATTCTCGGCCGGAGCCTGCTAAGCCGGTAGGGGGATCGTCTAAACTCACAGCCGAAGAATTGGATATGATAGGGGAAGTGGGGAACATCATCATGGGCTCCGCAGCTACCGCCCTGTTTACAATCATCGGCAAAGAAGTGCAAATCACCACGCCCGATGTGAGAACTTCCAGACTGAGCGAGGTCCGTAAATCTTTCAAGGAAGAGCGTCTGGTCACCATCCTCGAATTCCATCAGGGGCTTTCCGGGTCAAACATCCTGGTGATGGATAAAAAAACGGCTTTGATCATCGCGGATTTGATGATGGGCGGAACCGGTCAGGATGTCAAAGGCGAGTTGGACGAGCTGAAGTCCAGCGCAGTGGGAGAAGCGATGAACCAGATGATGGGGACCGCATCCACCGCGATGGCCGGGTTTTTGAAAAAGCCGATCGCGATTACCCCTCCTAACGTCGGCATCTCCGACTTCTCCCGGAAGGAAGTTCAATTCCCGGAGATTTCTACCGATGGTGATACCGACGCAGCGGTCGTTTCCTTCCGAATGGAGATCGAGGACTTGGCGACGACAGAGCTCTATCAGATCGTTCCGATCTCGTTCGTCAAACGCCTGTACGCGTTGTTCACGGAAGGGCAAACGCCTGCTCCGCCTCCCGCGCCGCCGCCAAAACCCGCGCCCGTCGAACCTCCGGTTCAGGCAGCCCCAAGGAAAGAAGCCCCGCAGGATATGGGGTATTTTCCACCGCCACCGCAGAAACACGAACCGGTCACCGTACAGAAGGCGGAGTTCGAGGACTTTTCTTCAGAAAGCCTCGTGCATCTGCCTAAACAGCTGGAATTGCTGTACGACGTCCCGCTCGAAATAACGGTGGAACTCGGGCGCAGTCGACTGACTCTGAAAGAAATCCTCGACTTGAGCATCGGGTCCATCATCGAACTCGACAAGCTCACGGGAGAGCACGTGGATATCTTGGTCAACGGCAAAGTGATCGCGAGAGGCGAGGTCGTCGTGGTCGAAGAAAGCTTCGGCGTCCGGGTGACCGAAATCGTTAATCCGCGCGATCGGTTGAGAACCCTGCGATGATGAAGCGCTATCTCGCCGTCGCATTCGCCTGTATATGCGCCTTGACGGCCTTTGCCCTCGAACAAGAGGGCATTTTGACGTGGCGAAAGATGGTTCGGACCTTCGCGGGCACGACGCACCTGCACGCGCGTATTAGCATCCGTATGACGCTTCAGGAGAATGCGACCACCTTGACCCAGACCCAATACGGATTGGAGTTATGGGTCCGTGATTTGCGAGACTACCGCTTGGACATCCTAGAACCGGATGTGTTAGCCGGAATTACCTTCCTGTTTCGCTATCGAGAGAATTACTTCTCCGTTTTGGATAGACGCACGCAAAAACGCGCAAATCAACGGGTTTCTTTGGAGCCTGTTGGCGCTGTTACACCCGATTTCGACCTTCAAGAAATCATCAGCAATTTTGCAGATTTTTTACTCGGCCTGATCGAGACCTATAATCCCCTGCTGTCGCTCAGTTATCACAAAGACGCCGGACACCATGTCTACACCCTGCTTATCCGAGAACCCGCCATCTTAACCATTTTCAAAAAGGAATACCCGCTGATCCTGATCGTCGTGGATCACAACGAGCGTTTGGAGAGAATCGCCTTACAGAACCAGAAGACTTCGGAAGCGCTCGAGATCTGTTTCGAAGAGCTGACGCTGAGCGCCCAACCCATCTCACAGAAACAAGACCCCTTTTCCATCCGGGAATCGGAATACCAACTCATCGACTACATCGATTTGCGGTGAAACAGACTATCGGGTCTCGAGTTTCGGGTGACCGACTACCTCCAGCACAGACCGCAAAATAATTTTCCTCAGGACGTCCGGAGGCTGCTCCCCGTCCAGTATAACGAATCGATCTGAAAAACGTTTGGCCAGGGCCAAATACCCTAAGCGGATGCGATGGAAGAACTCTTGCTCTTCCCCCTCCAACCGGTCTTTCTCTTTTCCGGACAACCGACTTTCGGCTTCTTCTACGGAGATATCGATGAAGAAGGTCTTGCAGGGGTAGCGCTTTTCGATTGCGAAATCGTTCAGCCTGATGATCTCTTCGACCGGAAGGTGTCGTCCATAGCCTTGATAGGCGACTGAGGAGTCGGCGTATCGGTCCAGTAGGACGATGGTCCCCTGTTCTAGCAACGGAAAGACCTTCTCGCGCACCAGCTGCGCCCTCGACGTCACATACAGCAGAACCTCCGCGCGCTCACAGATAGGGAAGTCCTTGCGATGCAAGACGATTCGGCGGAGTTCTTCTCCCAAAGCTGTACCGCCAGGCTCTCTGAAAACCTCCACTCGATAACCGAGCTCGAGAAGGTCGTCCCGGATGCCATAGATTTGCGTGGTTTTACCGCACCCGTCGATCCCTTCGAAAGAAAACAGAGAACCTTTCTCTTTCATAATCTCGTTGGCTTCAGGGAATCCGGGCAGACGAGGGTTCCGATATGTTCTTCGAGAACCGCTTTGAGTAAATTGTCCGCTTGGAAGAAGTCCAAGACGTGGATCGGTATGCCATTGCGCTGGCATATTGAGAAGGCCCCTATGTCCATCACCGTCAGATTGAGTCGGATGGCTTCGCTGAAGGAAAGGCGGTCGTACCGTTTCGCATCGGGATGAATCTTGGGGTCTCGGGAGTAAATGCCGTCCACTTTGGTAGCTTTGATCAGCAGATCGGCGCCCATTTCGACCGCCCGAAGCGCGGCGGCCGAATCCGTAGTAAACAAGGGGTTCGAGGTTCCTCCGCCGAAAAGGGCCACCACTCCGCTCTCGATGTTTTGATGTAAGCTGTCATAACGTATGGGATAAACCCCGGGGAGCTCGACGATGTTCGAATATACGACGGAGCGGATACCTTGGCGATCCAAGGCGCTTTTGAGGTAGAGGGCGTTGATTACGGTCCCCAGCATCCCGATTTGATCGGCATAAAGAGGATGGAGTTCTTTCAACTCGGAACCTCGGAAATGATTCCCGCCGCCGACGACGATCCCCAAGGAGGCGCCCATATCGATCACTTTTTTGAGTTCATCCACCAAGTACTGCAGTCTTTGCGGAGCGAAACCGCGTTCGCCAATCCCAGAAAAAGCTTCTCCGCTTAGTTTTAAAAGGATTTTGTGGTACAACGCAAAGCCTCCCTTATCGAGAAAATAAAACCCCCGGGGAGGGGGTTTTAAGAATTATTCGCCAATTTTCGCGCGGAAAAACCTGACGACTTTGACCTTTTCGCTCAATTCGTTCGAGGTGTCAGCCAACATCTGGGTAATGGGTAAATTCGGAGGAAGAGCGAAGTCCTGGAGCAGCAAGCACCGCTCTTCATAGAACTTTTCCAGCTTCCCTTGGGCGATCTTCTCGAGCACATTCTGAGGTTTCCCCGTCTCTTTAAGCTGTTCGAGGTAGATCTCCTTCTCTTTTGCGAGAACCTCTTCCGGGACATCCTCTTTCGCCACGTACTCGGGTGCCAAAGAAGCGATATGCAATGTCAAGTTTTTACCCAACCGGTCCAGGGCTTCCCCGCCCTTCTGACATTCCAATTCCAACATAACCCCGATCTTTTTGTTATGGTGGATATAATAGAACAGGTGTGAGGTCGGAGACGCTTTGAACTTGCAGTAATCGCCAAGTTGTATGTTTTCTCCGATTTTGGCCACGAGATCGGTTAATCTTTCTTTATAAACACCGGCCAACTGTTCACTCACCGGTCCGCCCACAAAAACGGGCGCGGTTTTGGCGAAATCTTCGGTCAGTTCTACCGCTAGGGCTTTAAACTCCTCGGTTCTCGCGACGAAATCGGTTTCGCACATCACCGACAACATCGTGGCTTGCCGGCCGTCTTCGTACAGCACGACGGAAACGATCCCTTCGTTGGTCATACGGCCCAGCCGCTTGGCGGCCGCGGCGACGCCTTTCTTTCGGAGGAGATCTATGGCCTTCTCCATATCGCCCTGGCTATCGGCGAGGGCTTTTTTGCAATCCAAAATACCGGCTCCCGATGCCCTTCTCAATTCTTTCACTTGCTCCATCGACACTTCCATCTTCCATCATCCTTTCGCGCGCAGTGATAAAAAGTCCGCGATATTATACTATAAACGGCGGTGTTTTTCGATAGAGTGTTTCGCGCGAAGCTCACAGAGAGCATCGAGAAATGCCGGGGAAGAATCTAGGCGAGTCTCGCTGGGAGCGCCATTCTGGGAACGCATTTATGGCACCTTGCTAGGAACGCTTTGGGAACGCCAAACTTTAGTTTGGCATGTTTTTGTGTTTTTTGGAAGCGCTTGGGAACGTCCCGGAAACGCCAACTTTAAAGTTGCCACGGTTCAAAAATAAACAAGGGTTCGCACAGAGAGCACAGAGGGGAGATATGTGCTGGAAGCCCTCTTGGATCGCCCTGGGAACGCCAACTTTAAAGTTAGCATGTCTAAAAAGCGAAAGCCAGGAGAGAGCGGAACGCTGGACTTCGTTAGTTTCGCGAGACTTCGTGGGCTTCCGAAGTCAGCCCGCTGGTTACCTCGCGAAATGCTTCGTAGTTATCGCGGCGTAAGCGCCTCTTCTTTTCGCGACGGCGCGATACGCTTTTGTACCTGTCTTTAAAAACAAGGGGTCGCACAGAAAGAACACAAAGATTTTCACAAAGAGCACCCAGGTAACTCTCTGGAAGCCCCCTGGGAACGCAAAACTTTACTTTGGCACGTTCTTAGCCGAGAAAAAAATAGAAAAAACAAGGGTTCGCACAGAGAGCACAGAGAGCACGGAGAACACAGAGAGCACACAAAGATTTTCACAAAGAGCACCCAGGTAACTCTCTGGAAGCGCCCTGGGAACGCCAAACTTTAGTTTGGCATGTTCTTTGTTTTACTGGAAACGCCTTCCGCAACGCAAACCGTGTTTGGTGTGCCTTCCTGGGATTGCCGTGTAAAAATTCCACAGTACCGACAAAAGCCGTCTCAAGAGCAGTGAAAACAGCTCGCGATGCGGCTCAATGAAACCGTAGTATTCTCCGATGACCGGCGAAGCCGTGATACGTAAAGACTAATTGATGTTAATCCAAATCTGGAGCCCGGGTGTTTGGGGCTGGACTTGGATCTGTCCCTGCTGCGACGGATTTGCGGGTTGAACGACTATCTGGTTACCCTGTGGTGGGCTGACGGGCTGCATCAACCATACGCTGCCGTTCCCTTGGAGATCCAAAATTACGGACGCGTAGGTCCAAGCGTTCCAACTCGGACGGAACAGCCGCAGCACGACGTTCGATCCGTACATCGCGTTGCCGATAAAGGCGGCGAAGGCGTTTTGGTCGACGGTGTTCTGGTACTGCAATCCGTACATCTGATACCAAGGCACTGAGATTTGGTTCGCCAAGGGGAGGTACGGATTGAGCTGCAAGAGGAATCCGCCATAGGGATTATACGGGTTGTTCCAGATCTGGCTGTTGGGGATAAGGAGCGCTTCGGTGATAATGTCGCCGGGCTGGATCACGCCGAAAGCCGGATACCCCGGCGCCGTCTGCTCCACCCGGAGTCCGTAGTAATAAGCGCCCTGCAGCCAGCCCTGCCAATTCGACTGCAGGATGCCCAGGCGGATCGCGAACAGGTTCACCGAGGCGAAGAGGCAGATTAGAAGTAGGAGGGTTAGTCTCTTCATACGCCTCAATCCCTTTCAGCAGTGACCCAAATTCCGCCGGAGGGTATGACGAATGTCACGTTAGAATAGATTCTGTAAAAGTTATTCCCTCCTTCGAACACCATTAAGGACCCGCCACTGTTTCTAACCTGGAGAAATGTTCCTGGGGCAAAACCGTAAAATGTCAGAGTTTGGTAAGCTGGAACCGTCCCTTGATTGGCATAGTTTGCTAATAAGACCACATAAGATCCTCGCGCGGAATTATTAACCGTCACTGAATACGTAGTGGGAGTCGGCTCAATAGAACAGGTTGCCGCCGATATGAAGACCATCAACAGTATAGCCACGCAGCTCAGGATAAAAGACTTCCATCCTTTTCTCATACTCTACACGCTCCTCCTTTCTCCCTCTATCTGAGGGGATGCTTTTGAGAGTATTATAGCACGTTTCGAAAAAAACCTCGGGGTCGACGGTAACGAGTTACTTCCCGGTAGCGCGGAGCTTCGAAAGAGGGACAAAGGGCGGAACACGGGGCCACATAATATACTACCCCCGCTATGGGCCTCGTGGTCAACGTGACGTAAACGCCCCTTCTCTTCGTGGGCCGACTTCCAGTCGGCCTGTCTCTCTGGGTACACCCTGGAAACGCCAACTTTTAAGTTGGCAGGGTTTGAAAGAAAAAGGGGTTCGCACGGAGGGCACAGAGAACACAGAGAGAACACGAAGATTTCCTCAAAGAGCTCACAGGTAACGCTCTGGATACGTCGAATTTTGGTTCGGCAAGTCTTAAAAGAGAAAGGTTGGAGAGAGTGGATCGCTGGAATACGTTTGTATCGCGAGACTTCGCGGGCTTCCGAAGTCAGCCCGCTGGTTACCCCGCGATGTGCTTCGCTGTTATCGCGGCGTAAGCGCCCCTTCTTTTAGCGACGGCGCGATACGCTTTTGTACTTGTCTTTAAAAACAGGGTTCGCACGGAGAGCACAGAGAGCACGGAGGAGAGATTAGAACCAATCCAGAATAGAGCTTGGAACGCCAGCCTGGGAACACCGAATCTTTAGTTTAGCAAGTTTACCCCGGAACAATAAAAAAAGGACAAAGTCGGGTCGCGAGCTGCCTCGCCGAGACAAAGAGACTGATTAGAAACAGAAGGGTCAGTCTCTTCATAGACCTCATTCTCTTTAATAAGAGACCAATATATCGCCGCCGGTTATGGTGAATTCTACGTCAAAAGTGAGGGTCCAGACGTAACTCCCCCCCTGGAACCGCATCGCCGCGCCCACGTTGTTTTTAATTTCGAGCGTCGTTCCCCGGGGAAACGCGGGATATGAAACTCTGGTGTGAGCGGAAACTCTATCGTAATAGGTGCCGTTTTTATATACGTTCACAAAAGTCTCTCGCGTTAAATTGTTAACCACTACGTAATGCCTAGCGGGAGTCGGAGGCAGAGACGGAATCCGATCAGTAGAACAGGTTGCCGCAGATAAAAAAACCATCAACAGTATAGCTACGCAAGCCAAAATAAAAGACTTCCATTCTTTTCTCATATTCTACACGCTCCTCCTTCCTTCCTCAATTTTAAGGGATCTTTGGGAGTATTATAACACGTTTCGAATAAGCCTCTGAGGTCTGCGTGGGTCAAGCTTTGGGTGCAATCAAGAAACAAGACCAGAATTGATGGCACGTTTTTTAGTCCACGCAGGCATCGTGGTGTACGCGCCCCTTCTTTTCGTGACGGCGCGAAAAAAGGGTTCGCACAGAGAGCACAGAGAGAACACAAAGATCTGCGCAAAGAGCGCTCAGATAACGCTCTGGGTACGCTAACTTTT
>MWEM01000045.1 GCA_002071085.1 Thermotogota bacterium ADurb.Bin062
TCTCCATTGTTTGACGGACCCCGCCTTCTGCGAATTAACCGCTCCTTTTTCAAAAATGAGGATCAGCAGCACCTTCCCGACGACGACCACGACCGCCCTAACCACATTGTACACTGCCTCCACACCGTTAGAACACGGGATGTTGGGGTATATCCTCTACTTGAAACGGTTTTTTTCACTGGTGAATATGCTGGATATCAGTCCCATCGGAATGGACCGTGACCTCCTGACTCGGCACGGATTCAACCCGTTCAAATGGCTGCCCGTGAAGACCATCTTCGAGAAACTCTCAAAATCCGGTGTGAAGTGCTTGA
Organism: Thermotogota bacterium ADurb.Bin062; assembly: GCA_002071085.1. GTDB lineage: Bacteria > Thermotogota > Thermotogae > MWEM01 > MWEM01 > MWEM01. The sequence continues at coordinate 315 of MWEM01000045.1, forward strand.
GCGTTACTTCCAATCTATTCAAGAATTCAGGGCTCAGCAAAATGCACCACGTCGGTTCGACGCTGAAGGGGTATTCGGATATGGTAGACATGGTACTACTGTTGAAAAAAACGCTTGAAGAGGATGGGCCGCTTTTCGTCTTCGGGTACTGGGGATTGACCGATTCCTTTGGCCATCAGTACGGCCCGTTTTCTCCGGAGTACGCGTTGGAGTTGAAGACCTTTTTCTATCTCATACGGAACGTCTTCGCGGAATACTTCGCAGGAAGCGAGCACCAAGATACCGGTTTGCTCATTTCGGCCGACCACGGGCAACTCGAAACGGCGTGGAGCGATGAAGAGTGGATTAGTCCCAAAGACAAGCTGGTCAAAGAGTTCCTGGACATACCCCCGTTCGGAGAGCCGCGCGCCTTGTACTTCATCCCGAGGGAGGGGAAGGCCTTTCGTCAATTCTTTCAAGAACACTACTCGAAACGCTTTTTACTTCTTTCCCGAGAAGAAGCGATCCAAAGCGGGTATTTCGGCCCTCCCAGGGACTCGGAAAAACGTGACGAAATCCAGGAGCGGATCGGTTATTGGATCGCGTTGTCCAAAAAGCGCAGCTCGATCCATTACAGGTATACGGGCAACGAAAAGACTTTCCGGGGAAAACATGGAAGCGTAACGGCGGATGAGCTGTATGTTCCGCTTCTTGCGTTTGGATGAGGGGCCGAAATCGTTATGTCCGCAAGAGTATGCGTTCGGCTCCTCAAAGACTTCTCCGTCTTAGGTAAAGCAGGAACGGTTCACGTCGTCACGAAAAAGTACGCCGATGAATACCTCCTCAGAGAAAACATCGCGCGGATCGTTCCCATCAATACCATATACAAACCTGCGCAGACGTTGGAACCGCAGGTGCGGCCCACGCTCGGCATCGGCGACTTGAAGACCACCCCCGTGGAGATTTCAACGAAGGGGCTTAACTTGCCGCCGATGCGCTTCCGTTTAAAAACTGCAGGCGATTTGCCGATACAAACGGTGAGCTGGGAGTGGGTGGAACCCGGTCGATTAAGGCTACTGCCGCGTGGAAACATCTATGTGAAGATCGCCTATGGGAAACGGAGTTTTTTGGCGACCTTGGAGTACTTAAAGAGCTTAACATCAAGGAAGGTCCGAAAACCGGTGGTCATCGATGGCAGCAACGTAGGGTGGTCATCGGGAGAACCTTCCGTCTTAGGTCTCTTTGACGTTTACTATTACATCGCCAAACGCTCGGACCAGTTCTATTTCCCTCTGTATTGGGTCTTCGATCGGTCCTTCAGACGCACGTTATGGTGGGAAGAGAAAAAGATATTCGACGAATTTTGCCGATACGCGGGGGTGAAGGTGGTTGATTATGCGGACAGAGAGGTCTTCGAGATGGCCAAGTCCGTGAAAACGCCCTACATCCTTTCTAATGACCGGTTTAAGGAGTTTTTTACGGAGGGATATGTCCGCATCTGTCTATGAAGAGGCGAACGAAAGTTCTGATGCGCGTAACCGTCACGTATTCTACGACTTTTTTGACGCTTCTCGGTAAACTATAGTAAAATAGAGGCTACAGGATGGAAAAAAACCTGCTGGAAGCGATTTTGGAGAAAACCGTCAATATCGGGGTCTATCTCAACACCCTGGAATTCGAAGAGATAGAGAAGATACAGCCTTTGATCGACGAGAGGGGCGAGTTGCTTCGACAGTTTTTTTCCGTGAACAGGAGTTATTCGGAGCGTGAAGTCGCGTTGCTCAGGAAGATACGGGAAGCCGATATCGTCGTGCAGCGGATGCTGGAAGAAAAAAACGCGGAGTTTATAAAAGAATTCTCAGGTATAAAAAGGGGAAAACAAGCGATGAAAAACGGATACCTGAAGATCGTGGAAGAGATCAGGCCACAACGCAACTTTTCTTCGGAAGGATAAAAATGATCATACAAAATGTGGCAGTTCTGACCAAAGAGGGCGTCTCTACACATCAAGACCTCTACATCCGTGAGGGGAAGATCGCGAAGATCGGCGAGCACGATCCGGAGGCGCGGGACCCCCAGACCATCTCTTTCGGAGATCGGCGAATCCTGGCGATACCGGCCTTGGTCAACGCCCATACCCATACCGGTATGGCTTTTTTACGGGGGGTGGCCGATGACAGCCCGTTTGAAACGTGGCTGTTCGAGCGCGTTTTACCCCGCGAGGACCGACTAAATGGGCAGGACGTCTACTGGGGCGCGCTTTTCTCGCAGATGGAGATGGCGCGTTACGGTATCGCCCTGTTCAACGATATGTACATGTTTACGGATCAGGTGTGCCAAGCCGTAGCGGACTTCGGGATGAAGGCGTGCGTCTGTCGTGGTTTAGTGGACCAAGGAGGCGAAAACGGAAGAGCCGACGAAAATCTCAGGACCTTCAAGCATTGGCACGGCTATCAAAACCGGATTCGAGTAGGATTCGGTCCGCACGCGCCCTACACCTGTTCCGACCCGTACATCGCCCGGATCGTCGATCTCGCCAAAGAAACAGACAGTTTCGTCCATATCCATCTTCGCGAATCGAAAAGGGAGCGAGAGCTGTACACTATCGAATCTCTAGCGCGGCTCGGCTTGTTTGAGGTTCCGTGTTATATGGCCCACTGCGTTCACGTGGAGGAGCGCGATCTCGAGCCGATGAAAGGATCGAAAGCGATCGTACTGCACAATCCTTCCTCGAATCTTAAGCTCGCGAACGGCGTCGCCCCCCTTTCGCTGTTCAAGGAAGCGGGACTGCCGGTCATCCTCGGGACGGATAGCGTCGCGAGCAACAACGCGCTGGACATATGGCGCGAGATGCTATTGACCGCTATAGTGCAAAAGGGCGTTTCGGGTGACCCGACCGTCTTCTCCGCAGAAGATGTCTTTAGGATGGCGACCGAAGACGGGTACCGCTGGCTTGGATTCCCAGGTTCCGGTTCCATCGAGAGGGGAGCTCACGCGGACTTGGCTTTCCTCTCTATGGAAGATGTCAACTACCACCCTTTTTCCTTCGAGGATCCTTGCGCGCCGTCGAAGATCTATTCGTACCTCGTTTACAGTTCCTCGGCAAAAGACGTGATCGGAACGATGGTAGACGGACGCTGGGTATACCTGCGTCGCTCTGAGGGCTCTGCCCCGTCCGCTTTTTCTCCAGACGATTTCCCGACGGTCGACGCGAAACGGGTGATCGAAGAGATCGACCGGATGTCCGTGCGTATCAACACCGACGGTTGAAGGAGAGGCCCGATGTTCTTCGGCGAACCCTTCGAGTGGATACGGTTTTTAAGGGCCTTCGTCACTAGAATACCCGCCGTGATTTTCGCGCTGGGGTTGCACGAATGGGCCCACGCTCGTGCGGCGGTGGCTAGGGGAGACACGACCCCGATCCTTTTAGGAAGGGCTACGCCGAACCCGTTGAAGCACCTGGACCCTATTGGTTTAACGGTCTTTTTCCTGTTTGGATACGGGTGGTCGCGGCCGATTCCGATCAATCCGGTCAAGTTGAAAAAAAAGCGGGACATATTGGTTATCGCGTTCGCGGGTCCTTTGTTCAGTTTAGTTCTCGGGTTCATCACCGGACTCGTCTATTATTCTTTTGGATTGCACCGATACAGTTATTTTTTTAACCCGGAAGCCAGTCAAGGGACGATACTCACGCGGTATCTCTCCGACCTGATGGGATTTTTTATGGTTTCGAATTTCGTCATATTTATCTTCAACCTGTTCCCGATTATGCCATTGGACACGGCCAATCTGTGGATGACGCTTTACACATCCAAGCATATGAAGAAAGTGATCGGCTATCAGGTTTACGGAATCGTGATCTTGTTGTTCCTTGTGGTTTCGGGCCTCGCGGGGATAATTATGAACCCCGTGGTGGATTTCTTTCGACTACTCTTGATACAAACTTCGAAGATATGGCCTTGAGGGCCGAAAAGGGGATCGGACTGTGAACGACGAGCGTTTGCGAAAAATCCTTAAGATGGAAAACACCCCTTTGCGGGCGGAGTTGGAGGAGTATATCCGACAATACACCCTATATGCCTTGTTGCCCGACCATCTTTTGATCAGCGATCGAAAAGTGGACTTCCAGGGAGTGGCCCTTTTCTTTTCCGAAGGCGAGATCGAGGGCTATGTGGATAAGGAACGGGTTTTTAAGATATACGATTCGACGAAAAAAGAAAACGTCTATTTAGCGATGAATTGGGCCTTCGAAAAGGCTAATGAGGAGTACCCTTTTTTTTATTCCAATCAGTCCGTCAGAAAGCGGCTGATTTCGGTGTTAGAGCCTTTGGTCGTTTTGATGGAGGTGGAGGACACACGAGGGTATAGCCACTCGCAAAGGGTCGCGCGTCGCTTCTTATCCTTCTCGAAGGTTTTAGGGCTCCCCGAAACCGAAGAAAACCTCTTTTTGCGTTACGGGATGCTTCACGATGTGGGAAGGATCGGCCTAGAGCAACTGATGCTGTATTCTCCAACACGGCTGCGGATTTTTGAAGACACGGGGCAAGACCATACGGTGGCCGGCAGCATCTTCATTTCGACATTGGAAGTCCTCAACGATTTCTTACCGTTCGTAAGGCATCATCACGAACGCTACGATGGTAAGGGTTTCCCGGACCGTCTGCAAGGGGAGCAGATACCCTACTGGGTTCGGGTTCTGTCGATCGTCAATTGGTATGACAACGCCCTGAATACGGTGGATTCTGAGTTTTCGACGGGCGTCATGTCGCCGACCGAGGCCTTGCGAGTCATACGCGAGGATCGCGGGCGTTTTTTCGACCCCAAGATCGCTTCGGAGTTCGTCCAATTCGTTTTGTTTGATAATGATGAGGTATGAGTTTCCTCCGCTAATCGCTGCGATTTGGGACGCGAAAACCACGATCGAAAGAATCCGGAAGTACCCGGGCGATACGGTCTTCATCCTCAAGACGGACTTGATCAGTGTTCAAGGACAGATCAAAGCGTTGAAAAAACTCTCCTTCCGTGTCTTCGTCGACATCGACTTCGTTGATGGCCTTTCCGGAGACGAGTACGGGTTCCGCTTTCTGAAACTCCAGGGTCTAGACGGCATCATTACCGTAAAACCGCGATTGATCGAAGTGGCGAAGAAGTACGCGTACCCCGCGATACTCAGGTCATTCGCCCTCGATTCGAGCGCGTTGCGTCATTTGCATGAAACGATCCTCTCCTGCAAACCCGAAATCATAGAAATCCTTCCCGGGTGCGCCTTCCCCAAAGCCATCTCCTTTTTGCGAGAAAAGCAGATCCAACCGTTTCCCGTCTGTATCTCTGCGGGCTTAGTGGACGAGGCCCAAGAAGTGAATAATCTAATCAAAAGCGGAGCGCAAGCGGTCTCCAGTAGCTCCGAAACCTTATGGGAGCAATATCATCACATCAGAAGAGAGGTGTCAAAATGAAGTACGCGATGATTTCTTTGTTAGCCTTACTGTGTTCGGTACCGGGGTATTCCAATTTTCTGGTGATCTACCCGAATCAACTCGCCTACATCGGACTCGAAACGGAGATCAACAACGTTGCCGCCGAGATAAATGTGTTAAGCGGCATCCTCGCGGATACCTTCGCGACGATTCCGGCCTATAAAAGCGCCGTCTATCGGGGGATAGAACGGTACGATGAGACCAGGCAGCTGAAGGATAGAGTGGGAAGCGAGATCACTTGGCTGTTTAATGACGGAAAGAAGGGCACGTATACCCTTATGAACGCGGAGCCCGTCCTCCTAAAAGGGCTTGATGGCGTATTTAAACCGCTCGACGGGACACCGGTGTTCTCCTCGATGCCATCCTTCAACACGGAACCGAAAATGTCCGTGCAGTTCGACGAAAAAGTTACCCGCGCGCAGGTATCCTATCAGTTTCGTGGGATGGGTTGGCAGGCTTTCTATGCGCTGCACCTTGAAGAAGAGACCGCGACGCTTAGAGGTACTTTGAAGATTTCAAACGCCCTTCCTGAAACCGTCCATACGGACAATCTAATCCTCTTCTCCGGACAGGCCAACCTAGTTAGTAAGGACTCCTATTCAGCTCGAGCGCCGCGCGCTATGTATCTTTCCGCGGAAGAATCCAGCCCTTATGGCGCGGGCGGAGTGGATTTCTCCGGTTACGTCTTATACCCGATCCCAGGGAGCTTCGATTTCGCTGGAGAACAATCCGTCTATCACCGCTTTTTGGAATTCCGACAGCCTTATGAAAAGCGCTATACCTTTCACAACTCCTACTACAGAACTGATAGCTCCTTCGAGCCGTTAAACCAAACGATCCATATGAACGATCTCATTAAAGCAGTTCCGGCCGGTACGGTCAGCGTCTATCAGAAGCGGGCTATGGACACGATTTTGATAGGTGAGTCGAGCCTTCCCGACAAACCGGCTGGCGATACCGTCGACATCGATATCGGTGAAACAGTCGAACTCCAAGGGAATTTCGAGCTCATCGAGTCGAGAGAAGAAGGGAAAGAGTCGGTTCGCAGATACCGGCTCACCATAAAAAACTACACAGATAAACCTCTGAACGCCTATACCTACACGCAGGTACCCGCCGATTCGGCCTTGTGGCTAAGCGACCCGCGCGTTGAACGAACGAAAGCCAACGAATTGTTCGCGCTCGTGGAAGTGGCTCCGAAGTCCGAAGAGGTCGTTTTCTTTGGCATACGCTACCCTCGTTAAAGAGCTCCGGCGTCTGGCCAAACTGAATGTCACGGACGAGCGAGCGGCGCATATAGCCGGTTCTGAGGACTATGCCTATCGATTGTGCGCCAAACACCGACTGCCTTTTGACCCGGTTCTGATCGGCGTTTTGGCGCACGATCTTTTTCGTGATTGGCCGGTCGAGCGCTTGCGAAGCGTTGCGAAGCGTTCTGGTATGGACGCGAATCCCTATCTCGAAAGAGCGCCGATTCTGTATCATGGTATAATTGCTGGGCTTTTTTTGGAAAGGTGGCGAGGAGAGCTGCGGTCCCGTCCCGAGATCGTGGAGGCGGTCACCCATCACTCCACTGGGTACCCGTTTCGCTCTTACATCGGGAAGATCTTGTTTATCGCGGATTCGCTGGAGGAAACGAGAGATTATCCGGGTGTTTGGGAATTGAGACAGATCGCCGACAGTGACTACGAAAAGGGATACATCGCTGTATTAGAACACAAAATTGCCTATTTTCTTGAAAAGAAGTATCTACTTTTACCCGAAACCGTTGCCGCATGGAACGCCGCGGTGACCGGCGAGGTTTGGAAGGTGTGAGGTTTTGTACTCTCTACTGAATATGAGCAACGAAGAACTGAGGGAAACCCTGAAACAGATGGGCTACCCGTCTTTTCGAGCGGACCAGATCAACAATTGGGTTTTCCAGAAACACGTCTATGAACCTGAACTCATGACAAATCTTCCGAAAGAAATAAAAGCGTTGCTGGGCACGCAGATCGGGTTCGACCTCCCAGAAGTGGTGCAACGTCTCGTTTCGCCGATCGATAGGACGGAAAAATACCTGCTCGGCCTCGATGACGCGCAAACGGTCGAGTCCGTCCTCCTCTACCATATGGACCGAATCACCGCCTGTCTTTCCACGCAGGTAGGCTGCGCGCTCAAATGCGCGTTTTGCGCCACCGGAAAGGGCGGTTTCGTGAGGAACCTCTCCTGCGCGGAGATCATCGGTCAGGTCTTGGTGATGGAGCGCCCGCCGGGTTCCGGTGGAAGCGAATCGGCGCAGAAGATCGGTAACATCGTTTTCATGGGGATGGGGGAGCCCTTGCTGAATTACGAGGAAGTGAAGCAGGCCATACGTATTCTGACAGACCCGAAACAGTTCGGGATCAGCAAACGCCGGATCACGGTGAGCACCGCCGGCGTCGTGCCCGGTATCGAACGGCTGGGGACAGAGATACTCGAAGGCGCGTCGTTTCTAACGGGGATCACGCTTTCCGTTTCGCTCCACGCGCCAAACAACCGGATTCGGGACTTTTTGATGCCAATCAATCACAAATATCCGGTGGAAGAACTGGTCCACGCGATACGAAAGTACATAGAAAACACCGGCGACAGGGTCACCATCGAATACGTCCTGATAGAGGGTGTGAACGACGCCGATGAAACTGCGCAAGAACTGTGCGAATTGTTGAAAGGGATGAAGGTCAATATCAACCTGATACCGGTGAACCCGGGGGCCGAACCTTATCGGCGGCCGAAGGCGGAGCGGGTGGCCCGTTTCCAAGCGATACTGACGAAGAATGGATTTGACGCGGTTCAACGCGCCGAAAAAGGTGCGGATATAGAAGGGGCCTGCGGACAACTCAGGAATAGGGGGGTAAAAAGATGAAAAAGTGGATTGTGGCCATCATCGCCATCGTGGCTTTAGTGTTGCTGGGTTTCTTTGTGAAAGGGGTTTTCGACAATACGATCCAGCTGCATCCGATCGCGTTCCGGGTCGGACCGTTTGAGGTCCATTGGTATGGGATCGTTATCGCGGCGGGGATCATTTTCTGCTATCTCATCGCGAGCCGTATCGGGATGAGACAGGGAATGAATGAGGAGCACATGGCGGAGGCCATCATCGTGTGTCTCTTCTTTGGGATCGCAGGCGCGCGACTCTATTACGTATTCTCTCAATGGGATATGTACAAAGACAACCCATTGGAAATCTTTATGACCTGGCGCGGAGGTTTGGCTATCTACGGAGGGGTTTTAGGCGCCCTCCTCGGCGCCGTTCTCTACACCCGATACAGAAAAAACTGCTCCTTCACCCTCTTTCAGGGAACGGATTTGGCCGCTACCTTCCTGCCCTTGGGCCAAGCGATCGGCAGATGGGGTAACTTCTTTAACTACGAAGCCTACGGGAGCCCGACCGATCTCCCGTGGAAGATGTTTATTCCGCTTAGTAACCGTATGCAGGGGTATGAAAGGTACGACTACTTCCACCCCACCTTTTTGTACGAAAGCGCTTGGGATATTCTGACCTTTTGCATCCTCTTCTATTTTTACACAAAAAAGCGCAAGCATCACGGCGAGGTGACGGCCCTATACTTCATCGTATACTCTTTTGGCCGTATCTTCGTCGAATCGTTACGATTGGATAGCCTCTATTGGGGAGGATGGCGCGCGGCGCAGGTCACCGGCGTCGCCCTTCTGGTGATCGGTCTCCTGATGCTCTTTTACTTCCGTAAAAAAGGCCGGCCTATCTCGGAATCGCCCGTAAAACCAACCGAAGTTTCTGCCGGCAGAAGAGACTAGACTCCTGTGAACGCCGCCAAACGATCGGGTGGCCGAGGGAGTCATTCTGTGAAAAATGTTGACTGATCGGGGTACGGTGATCAGAAAATTCTATAACTGCGCGAGGCGCTTCGGTAGTGAACCCAGGGGCAGAACCTCACCATTCGAAGGCATAGTGCAGTTTGTTTCTACGCGCTATTGGCGGAGAATGGCTTTGAGACGGTTTAAAGGGTAGAAAAAGGCGCTAAAATAGAGGGGAAATATGAAAAAGTGGATTGTGGCCATCATCGCCATAGTTTGCTTAGCGTTGCTTGCTATCTTTGTGAAAAGGGTATTCGACAATACGATCCAACTGAATCCCGTCGCGTTCAGGATGGGATCGCGTTCCTTTCGTTGGTATAGCGTTTTTATCGCTTTAGGGACAGTGTTAGGCTATCTTTTTATGAGCCTTTTCGGGGTTAGACAAGGAATGAAAGTGGAACATATCGCTCAAGCTTTCATCTTCGCCATCATCTTCGGGGTGTTGGGCGCGCGGCTCTATTACGTATTCTCTCGCTGGGATAGGTACAAGGACAACCCATTGGAAATCTTTCTGACCCAGCGCGGAGGTCTGGCCATTTATGGAGCGGTTCTAGGCGGCTTTCTCGCCATAACTCTCTACACGCGATTTAAAAAAAACTGTTCCTTCACCCTCTTTCAGGGCACGGATTTGGCTGCCGCCTTTCTACCCTTGAGCCAAGCGATCGGCAGATGGGGAAACTTCTTTAACTACGAAGCCTACGGGAGCCCTACAGACCTCCCTTGGAAGATGTTTATCCCGCTTACTCACCGCGTGCCGGGGTATGAACGGTACGAATATTTTCATCCCACGTTTTTATACGAGAGCGTTTGGGATGTTCTGACCTTCTTCATCCTCTTCTTCTACTATACAAAAAAGCGCAAGCATCACGGCGAAGCGACAGCGCTTTACTTCGTCATATACTCTTTGGGCCGAATCTTCATCGAATCGTTGCGATTGGATAGCCTCTATTGGGGAACCTGGCGGGCGGCGCAGGTTACCGGCGTTACCCTCATAGCCATAGGCCTTTTGTCGTTCTTCTCCTTTCGAAAAAAAGGGCGTCCGATCTCAAATCCCATCCTTAAGGAAACTTGATTCCTATGGCAGAAGGAATTAGACAACTGCGAACGCCGCCGAACGATACGGAGGCCGAGCGCGCCGTACTGGGATCGATGTTGATCGATCCGGAAACGGTGAGCGACGTGATGGAAGTCATCACGAGCGAAGACTTCTACAACGAAAAACACAAGATCGTTTTCCGCGCGATGGAAAGATTGGTGGAGAAGGCCGACCCTGTCGACGTGGTCACGCTCTCCGATGTCTTGCGCAAGGAAGCGGTGATCGAAAAGATCGGCGGGGAGGTGTTCTTGGTCCAGTTGGCCCAAGGCGTACCGACCTCCGCGCACTGCGTCGAGTATGCCAAGCTGGTGCGAGAGAAAGCCGTCTTGCGAAACCTGATCAATACGGGTAGCAAAATCGTTGAAAACGCCTACGGTCTGGAAGAGGTCGAAAAAATCCTGGATCAAGCGGAGCGTTCGATCCTGAAAATCGGGGAAAGGACGATAGACCGCTCCTTCCGCCCTATAAAAGCCATTATCGGCAAGGCATTCGAGAACCTCGTCGACATCAAAGTCAAGCACGACAATCGACAGGACAACAAATATGTGTCGGGTGTTTCCACCGGTTACGATGCCCTGGATATGCTCACGACGGGTTTCCATCACACCGATTTGGTAATCGTCGCCGCGAGGCCTTCGATGGGGAAATCCGCGTTGGCTTTGAATTTTGCGTACAATATGGCCCAACAGACGGACCAAATGGTGGGGATATTCAGTCTAGAAATGTCCGCGGAGCAGATCGCGCTCCGTTTGTTGAGCATGGCGTCTCGCGTCCCCTTCTCGAAACTGAGGAAAGGCAACATCACGAACGACGAATGGGATAAGCTGACGAACGCCGCGAGCCGGTTGACCGACACGAACCTCATCATAGACGACGACTCGATGTTGGAGCCGCGAACCCTTCGGACGAAAGCGCGGCGCATCAAAAAGGAGTACGGATTGGACATCGTGGTGGTCGACTACCTTCAGCTGATGAATTGCGGGAAAGAGCGCGAAAATCGGCAACAGGAGATCTCGGAGATCTCGCGGTCGATGAAACTCCTCGGAAAAGAGCTCGATGTCGTCGTGATCGCAGCCTCACAGTTGTCCAGATCGATCGAACAGCGTGAAGACAAGCGACCCCGCCTTTCCGATCTCAGGGAGTCCGGCGCGATCGAACAAGACGCGGATACCGTTCTGTTCATCCATAGGGAAGCTTACTATAAAAGGAAAAAAGACGGTTCGGACGAAAACGAGGTACAGATTATGAACGAGCCGCATGAGGCCGAAATCATCATCGGGAAACAGCGCAACGGCCCGATCGGAACGGTCAGATTGACCTTCGACCCGAACTACGTCTCCTTCTACCCGGTCGATTACGCGCGCTATTGACGTCCCCCGTGAGCGCCGACTCCGAAGGTTATCGCGGGGTAACCAACGGGACCCCGCGATCCGTTCTTCGTCTTTCTCAAAAAACGTATCCCGTAAGGGTCATCGCGGGGTAACCAACGGGACCCCGCGATCCCCCTTTTCACTTAGCGCTTACGCCGCGAAAACTACTATGAGGGAAATCCGCACGTACGGTTTGAGGAGGCAGGAGAAGGAAACCGGGAGTGGGGAACCCGTCAGGTATGTGAAAGACACTCACACACAGAAATCGAGAGCGGTACATCTCTGACTCCACGGCGCCTTCTCTTGACCCTACGTTCGGCGCGGTTTCTCTCCTCCTGGAAACGCTTTGGGACCGCCTCCTGGGAGCGCCGAACTTTAGTCCGGCATATTCTCTCTCTGCGCTTCCAGAGGGCTCTGGTCATTTTCGAAAGAGGCCCGGTACTCCTCCTTTATCGTTTGAATGAGTTCCTTCACTGAAACGATCTTCTTCACTCGGTGGGCATTGGCGCCACAAAAGACGAAACCCTCTTCCAGAATTCCTTTTTGCGCGTTCGTTAAGGCCATTGCGATACAATAAGGGGCATTAATGAAGTCGCAGGTGCTCAAACAGTGGTAGGGGCAGACGAACGGTTTCTTCAAACCGCCTTCCACATCGATAATGAACTGATTTCGTAACGCCCTTCCGGGTAGTCCCACCGGGCTTTTTATAATGGTGATGTCCTCCGGTCCGCAACGCAAGTAGGCTTCCTTAAAACGGTCCGAAGCGTCGCACTCGAAGGTGCCGACGAACCGCGTGCTCATCTGGACGCCCTGAACGCCCATCTCTAAGACTTTTCTTATATCCCCGCCAGTGAAGATTCCTCCGGCGGCGATGATCGGAACCGGGCGACCGTACTCGGCTTCCAGCTCTTTGACTTGCTCGACCATCTGGGGAATCAATTGCTCCAATTGGTAGGCGGGGTTATCGATCTGCTTTAAAGAAAAACCTAAATGCCCGCCAGCCTTGGGCCCTTCGAGAACTAATGCGTCCGGTACCCTACCGTATTTTCTATCCCAATACTGGAAAATCAAACGGGCTGCTTTCGCTGAGGAGACGATCGGCACCAGTTTGGTTTTCGTCCGATGGATCACGTCAAGCGGGATTTCATTGGTATCCCAGAAGGGCAGCCCCGCGCCGATGAAGATGAAGTCGGCGCCCTCCTCCAAAGCAACGCGAAGCAGAGAAGAGAAGTCGATCAAAGCGGCCATAATGTTCACGCCAATCCACCCTTTGGACAGAGACTGCGCCTTATGAATCTCCAAGCGTAACCCTTCCCTATCTAGTTCTACCAGCGACATCGTGCTCTGATTCCAATCGAAATGGAAGGTGCCGATCCCCGCGCTCGCGATGACGCCGATACCGCCCTCATTCGCTACCGCGCTGGCCAAGCCTGCCAATGAAATGCCGACGCCCATACCGCCCTGCACAATAGGTAGTGGGATCACATTGTCTCCTATACGCAACTCCGGTAACTGAATCATATCCAACTCCTTATCATTTCTCATTCTATTGAACGAATTCAAGCTTTAAAACGGGGCTCTTGTTTTGTGGCGATTATACACGAAATCGGACCGCTCAGGAAATAGCCTACGAATTTGGCCGTTAAACGAGGCGATTCTCATAGGTTAGACGAAAACGGGATGCGCGCGGGAGCGTCTGGAAAAGCGTAAAAAAAGACGTGCCGGACTGAAGTCCGGCGCTCTCAGGGTTGCGCCCGAGAGCGCTTGGAAAAGCGAAATCACAAGTATGCCCAATAAACGTTCGGCGTTCCCAGGCGTTCACAGAGAGATAGGCTGACTGGAAGTCGGCCCCACGAGTTTTCTTCAGTCTTTTCTCTGTGTTCTCTGTGCGAACCCTGTTTTTCAAGACACGTACAAAAACGTATCGCGCCGTCGCGAAAAGAAGAAGCGCTTACGCCGCGATGCGCGTGTGTGGGTTATCGCGGGGTAACCAACGGGACCCCGCGATCCGCCTTTCTTCTCTTTAAATGCGTATCGCGCCGTCGCGAAAAGAAGAGGCGCTTACACCGCGATGACTACGTTGACTAAAAAACGTGCCATCGACTGGTCTTGTTTCTTGATTGCATCTCATGGCTTGACCCACACCTATACAGACCCTTAGGGTGTTTTTATGATATAATGGAATCGAACATAATATAGAAGGGAGGAGCATTAATGAGAAAAACACTTCTTGCACTGGTACTTTTATGCGTTTTGTTTACTTCGATTCTGTTCTCCAACACCACCCTCCGGATGATTCAGGTCTTTGCTAGTCCCGAAAGAACCAAAATCATCGAAAACATCATCGAAAAGTTTGAAGCCTTAAAACCTGGCGTCAAGATCGAGTTGATCTCACCCCCATATGAAACGGCGGTGTCCAAAGTCAACATTATGATGAGTAACGAAGAGCCTTTGGATATTGTGGAAGTAAGCGATTGGCTGCTCAGTGGGCTTGTGAGCATGGGTGTTTTGGAAAATTTGGAACGATACATCACTCGCTCCGAACAAGCCAAGTATTGGGTGGATGGGGTAGTGGAAGCCGCGAGAACGGTGAACAATACCGCCTATATTATGCCGAACGCGATCTACGTAAAGACCCTCTTTTACCGACCGGATATCTTGGAAAAATACAACATCCTCGGCGCCCCTCGCTCGATGGGAGAAATGATGGCCATATGCCAATACATCACAAACGGGAGAGACCAATACGGGTATTCCTATCGCGGGATCGACCCAGTCAACTTTATGGACCTCGTGCTCTGCTCCTTCTTCAACGACATCGACCCCGCTTGTATGTACAAAACGACCTCCGGAAAGATCATCTTCGAAGACCCCAGGGCGCTCGAAGGATTGAAATTCTATATAGAACTGTATCATAAGGCCTCACCCAAGGACTCGATATCCTGGGGTTTCGATGAGCAGGTGAACGCGTTCGTTTCGGGCCTCACTCCCATTCTCTTTCAAGACCCGGACACCACCGCTCTCCTGAACTACCTGCTGACTACCGGGGTATACAAAACGGCGCCTTTACCTGTGGGACCCGGAGGGAAAGTCTATCCGACGTTCGGGTTCGGCGGCTGGGGAATTCCATCGTATTCTAAGAACAAGGACATCGCTTGGGAATTCATCGAATTCTTCAATCTGCCGGAGAACGCCGCGTATTTCTGTAAAGAATACGGCGCCTTGCCCGTGGATTCCCGTATTTACGAGAGTGACCCGTATTTCGGTTCCGCAGTGTTTGACGGTTGGGCAGCGATGTTTGACGATCCCGTGACCTACCAGATCACTGCATACCCTATCGACAACGAACTGTGGGGCGAATGGTTCCGACTGCAAGGAGATATACAGGAGCGGCTCCTGATGAACCGAATGACTCCGGAAAGAGCCCTCCAGGAGTTCACCAATTTCTGGAAAGATGCCGGGATCTAAGCAAAAAAAAGGCGCGCAAGCGCCTTTTTCTTCTCCCGAAATGCGACCTCATCATTCTCTAAAAAAGAAAAGCCGACGATTCTTCTTTCTGTTGGCTCTTTTTATTCCTACCTTCTCGGTCATCGGATTTCTCACGATCTATCCGACGATCCGAGGTTTCATACTGTCCTTCCAAAACTACACCGTCTTCAATATCCGGCGAATCCGATACATCGGACTTCAAAATTACGAACGGGTTTTACAGAGTGGCGATTTTGGCCTGATTCTTTGGAACACCTTCGTGTGGATTTTCTTCTCGGTGTTGTTTCAGATGCTCCTGGGGTTGGGTTTGGCGCTCTTAATGCGAAAACCTTTCAAAGGGCGAGGAATCTACGCTGGGTTTGTTTTCTACCCCTGGGCCTTATCCGGTTTCGCGATCGGTTTGATTTGGAGATGGCTCTTTGATGGTTCTTTTGGCATCATCAATGATATTTTGATACGGTTGGGGATCATCGAGAGGGGGATTAGTTTCTTTTCGGATCCCGTTCTCGCTATGGTTGCTGTCATCACGGTCAACATCTGGTATGGCTTTCCATTCTTCGCGATTATGATTTTAGCCGCTTTACAAGGAATACCGCAAGACGTTTACGAATCCGCCTGGATGGATGGAGCCAATCCGATCAACACCTTTTTCAAGGTGACCCTGCCTTTCATCCGACCCGTTCTCATCAACACCGTGCTCTTGCGCGTCATTTGGGTGATGAACTATCCGGACATCATATACGCGATGACCCGGGGCGGGCCGGCTAAAGCGACGGAGATTCTCTCCGTTTATATGATCAACATCGTCTTTTATGAAAACAACAACTTCTCCAAAGCCTCCGCCGTCGGCGTGATCATCATTAGCATTCTGATGGTCTTTACCACGTTCACATACCTCGTAACGAACACTAAACGGATGGAGTTGTAGAGCCTTGCGCGTGAAAAAATCGGTCAAAAAAACCTTGAAGGCGCTCGCGTTAGGCCTCTATTTAGCCTTTGCTATCGCGCCTATCCTATGGATATTCCTCACCTCTATCAAGCCGCCCGAAGACATCTACACCTTTCCGATCAAATACTGGACAGAAAAGCCGTCTTTCGACGCCTATCGGTACCTCTTCGGCTTCGCCAAGTTTTCAAAATACTTTGGGAACAGTGTTTTCGTCACCATGTTCGCGTCGATCGTATCGACGTTTTTTGCCCTCTTCAGTGGGTACGCGCTTTCAAGGTTTCGTTTTAAAGGTAAAGGCTTTTTGTTGATCTTCTTATTTTTCACGCAGATGATCCCGGCCTATCTATTGATGATCCCGCAGTTCCAGATGTTCTCCGGAATGAAACTCACCAACAACCTGTTCGGGATAATTATTATCTATATCGGGTTGGGAGCCACCTTCAGCACGATAATGTCGAAAGGGTTTTTCGACCGGATACCGGTAAGTATGGAAGAAGCCGGGCTGATAGATGGGTGCACGCGTCTCGGGGTTCTATTTCGGATCACGGTGCCGCTGCTCTTGCCCGGATTGGCCGCGGTCTTCAGTTTTTCTTTTGTCAACAACTGGAACGAACTCTTCACCGCCGCGCTCTTTCTGGACAGCGACGCGAAGATGACCGTGCCGGTCGCCCTCTACTCCTTCATATCGAAAGCCGGAATCCAATGGAACGTGCTGGGCGCGGGGATTATCGTAGCGCTCGTCCCGACGATGATCCTGTTCTTCTTCGCGCAAAAATACATCATCGCCGGTCTCACCCAGGGCGCGGTGAAAGAATGATCACGAGTCGGGTCCATTCTCTCAAACCATTTAAAAAACCGGCTTTCGCCGGTTTTTTTCATTGTATCGAGCGCCTTCTTCTACTGAAGCGGGTAGGAAACGAAAACGCTGCCTTGGCCTGGGATGTAGAGGTACAGAGCGACCGATGAGCCCTTTTTCAAGGTCTTTTCGATTTTGTCGAAAGCCTCGAGGGTTTTAACCGTCTGTCGGTTGATAGAGACCAGAATCGCATTTTTCCTGACCCCCAGCTGATAAGCCGCGCTCTTTGAATCTACTTCGGCGATGTGCAGCCCTTCCACGTTGTTCGGGATCGAAAGCTGGGAACGAATATCCGGAGTCAATGTGGCGACGGTGAACCCCAGCAGTTCGGATGCGACCGTTTTCTCCGCCGGTTTCACCACGATGGGCGCGGAGGCGGCGGAGCTCGTGTCTTCTAACTCCGAGAGTTTGACAGAGAATTCCATCTTCACCCCATTTCGGTCGATGAGCAGACTGACGACACTTCCGATTTTCTCCTTGCGCACCAAGTTGACCAAGTGATCGGCATCCTCAACCTCAGCGCCATTCACGCTGACGATAATGTCCTCCGGTTGGAGCCCGGCCAATTCCGCGGGGGAATCCTTATCCACTTCCACGATGAGCGCTCCCTTGGTACTTTCGAGGTTCAGCGCCTTTTTGGTATCCTGGTCGATACTGACGATACGAACGCCGAGGTACGCGCGTTTCAGCTTGCCGAACTTGATCAGGTCTTCCAAGAAATCCTTCACTTTGTTGATCGGAATGGCGAATCCGAGGTTCACGCCCTCCATCGGGTTAATGATGGCGGTATTGATCCCGATGACCTCCCCGTGGATATTCAGGAGGGGCCCACCGCTGTTACCCGGATTAATCGCCGCATCGGTCTGGATCAGATCGGTATAGGTCGTTTTTGTGTCGTCGACCTGTATCGTACGTTTCAGCGCGCTGATCACGCCGAGGGTCACCGTGTGTTGGAAACCGAGGGGATTGCCGATGGCTATCGCCCATTCTCCGATCTGCAAAGCCGAGGAATCGCCAAAGGTCAAGTAAGGCAACACGTTAGAGTCCATCCCTTTAATACGGATCACGGCGATGTCAGTATCCGCGTCGCCACCGACATACTCCGCGTCGTACACGGACTTGTCCAGCATCGTGACCTGGATCTTGTCCGCATTCGCGACTACGTGATAGTTGGTCAGAATATGTCCGTCCTCGTCGAAAACGAAACCCGAGCCGACTGTCTTTTGTGTCCGGTTGCGGTTATATCCGAAGGGATCGATACTGTCCCCAAAGAATCGTCTGAAAAACTCGTCGAAAAAAGGATCGGTCGTTACCGTTCGAGAAGAAACCACATCGATCTTGACGACGGCATCGGCGGTCGTTTTCACGACTTCTACAACCGGATTCTGATAACCCGGATTCACGTAAGCG
>MWEM01000046.1 GCA_002071085.1 Thermotogota bacterium ADurb.Bin062
CGGAAGTCGAGCTGATCGGGACCCAGCGAAGACAGCAGGAAGTTCTGAAGACTGACTGAAACGGGACTTTCTTCCGGCGGGGTAAAAGCGACAGCACGGTTACAAGGACATTTCAGGCAACTGGAAAGGCCCTCCTCGCCCGAATATTACACGCGCCAACGGGGATGACCGGCAGAGGTGGAGTAGGGAGGCACCCCGCCGACCGAAAGCGCTCACCGGTTAAAGGTCACATAACCCTTTTGACGAGGACGTTTGGAAAGCCATATGCGGGAAATCCGCACGTACGGTTTGAGGTGGCAGGAGAAGGAAACTGGGAGAGGGTAAGCTGCCAGGTGGTGTGATGGACACTCACACACAGAAATCGAGAGCGGCACAGCTCTGGCTTCACGACGCCTTCTCTTGACCCTACAAAACCACTTACCCCGCGATGAACCTCTTAGTTATACCACCTCATAACTTGACTCACACGGTTACTCTACAGCTCTCAGGTTTTGGAATAACGTCGCATCAGTGGCGCGTGGCGCGTTTTTTAGCGGGGTCCCGTCTACGCGGGTAAACGCGTATTGCTCTCGGAAAATCCGAAAGCGGAAAACGGACTCCCGTATCCGTGTGACCGCAGGCCTTTCCCCCGTGGTGGACACAATCACCGCGGGTAGCGCGTCCCTATCTTTTTTAATGAACACGTCATAATACTCCGTACCCGGAATCGGCATCAAGAAGTAGACGAAAGTCCCTTCGTTGAGCGAGATCACCGCGCGATCCGATTCGATCACGATTTGAATCAGCGACAGGCCTTTTCTACCGTCATAGAAGTGGCTAGTGGGAAGGGTGATGCTGCTAAACGCGTCTCCTTCGAAAAACAGGTCGTCAGAGGTTCCCCGGTTCAGATTTCTTTCCAACTCCCAAAGCCCGTCCTTTTGCTCGATCGCCACATGGTAGTGGAGGTCGGGGTCATCGCCGGGAACCCACGGAAACACGTTGTTCGAATACCCGTCGTCGATGTGGTAGATCATCAATCCTTCACACGAGGGCATATTCCGATTATAAGAGTTGTCTTCTTTGTATTCGATGAGGAAATACTCCTGTGGATTATTTGGATGTGTATATTTTAAAGCGGTGCCCCGTGTTAGGGTGTATTCTCCCTCATTGGCCAAGATTTCGGTCGGCTTCAGCCATCCGATCTTGTATTTGCTCCAGGCAGTCAATTCCGCCGGGGCACCCCCATACCCACTCACCTCTCGACTACCCCTATCGAAGATCGATTCGCTGTCGTTCCAACTTCCCGAACCCATTAGACCCCAGTAGCCAATCCCCTTCGAATTTTGATAGATGTCGTATAGGTCCGGGAGATTGAAAAGCAAGTGCCCGAGTTCGTGCACATACACGCCTATCGTCATGTCATCCTTCTGAAGCCAATACTCCGGTTGCGTGCAATACCGGTAGAGTATCTTCCCATCTTTTGTCTTGGTCGTGCTCATCGTCCACTGATGGCTCCAGATTTGATTCTTGTCTCCTTCAAACTCCGCGCCGCTGCCGGCATGAACGATTAGCAAAAAGTCGACCCAACCGTCGCCGTCGTTATCGTACTTTGAAAAGTCGACAACCGAATCGGCCATATCCACGGCGTCCTCGGTCATTCGCTGCGCATTCCGAGGATATGACCCGAGTCCCGTGTTCGAACCGATGTAATAGGCGTAGGTTTCGGGAAGGCGGAACCAACCGTAAATATCGAAGGTGATCTGGTATTGCCCATCCGAGACAAATTCGTAGTACTCCTGGACGCTTTTCAGATTGGTCGAAATGGGGTATTTCGCCTTAAAGTCGACGCCACGCCCTAGGAAGAGGTCGTGGAAGAAAGAGGTGTCGACTTTCGCGGGTTGATCCGAAAAATCCACCAAGAGCACGACCGCTCTAAAAGAGCCGACGGCTCTGGGAGTATGATAGGCTTCTCCGCGTTCTTCAGCGGTCAAGATCGGTATTGACAGCTCTCCGCGGGCGATCCTCTCCTCCACAGGAGTCCGGGGTGGCATGATGGCCAGAAAGATTGCTGGTATACATAATAACCATAGGACGAACAGTTTTTTCAAAAGAAAAACGCCTCCATTTCATCGATCAACGGGTCGGAATAAACGCCATCCAAGATCAGTTTGAGGTTGGTGAACTCATTTTTCGAGTACCGCGCGGCTAATCCCAGCATCAATAGGTTCGCGATTTCGGTTTTGGTTAGGGTATCCCCGCGCAATTTCAGAGAGAAATCCGAAGGGATACGGTAGATATCCCCCGTATGTTCTGCGAGGCTTGTGTAATCTCCTTGGATATAGCACGCGTACAGACGCCCGGAAGCACTCACCTCGTTGTGCGCGAGCTCCTCCGATTCTTCTAAGAGGGACATAGCGGTCGGGAAGTTCCCCACGCCGATATTCGCCCAGGCTTCATAGGCTTTGGAAACGGACTTCTGATACTCGTCTGCACTCTTAGAAAACGCCGTTTGGAAGTATTCTATCGCGCGCTCGAAATCCCCCGTAAACAAAAACTCTTTCCCCGCAGCGATGGATCTGTCCCAAAGCAGCAAGGTCGTGGTACATCGGACGAGCGCGAGACAGAGCGCTATCAACAGCCACAATCGGAAGAGCCTTTTCATCTTTGACCTCCGTTCACATCGATATCTCTCGATTTGCAGATTATAACATAGATCGGGAAGTGGTATTAATAAAAGTGCGGCATAGTATCGAGGTACACAATAATCAGAACGACGAACTTTAGTTCGGCATATTCAAAAAAGTAAAAGATGGTTTCGCACAGAGTACGCAGAGAACTCAGAGGAAACATAAACCCGGCGTTGACTGCCGTAAACACCTCTCTTCTTTGTGACCTCTGTGGTCTCCGTGTGAGCTTTTTTTCAAGACATGCCAACTTAACAGTTGGCTTTCCAAAGTCGTTCCCGAACGTATCGCGCCGTCGCGTAAAGAAGGGGCGCTTACGCCGCGCTGATCGTGTGTTATCGCAGGATATTGGTTTTTACGACCTCGTGATCCACCCTTTGTCTATTCACGCCGCGATGGCTTCACCGACCAAAATCGCGTGATCTCTTCTGCCCCTGTTTCTTGATTACATTCCATTACTTCCCACATATGGCCCATCAAATCGTGTTCAAGTCCTTTGTCGGACTCTCTACATTAAATGCTTCTTTAACTCTTCCTCGTTTTTCATATCGATTAGCTCAAGTCCCAGAGCGTCAAGTTTCTCTATTGTAAGGGATTTCAGCCTTTCGAAATACTTTTGCGAGACCTTAGGGAACTTTTTGGATATTAGTTTCCAAAGCAATTCTTCTCTTCCCCTTTCCATTCCCTTTTCCATTCCCTTTTCCATTCCTTCTTGCCTGAGCATATCCGCGATTGTTTGCATCTTTTCGCTCCTTTCTTCCGATACCGCTTCCATCAGTTCTGACAATTGTCGGAAATTCTCCGTGCCCATCGTTTCGAACAGGTAGATCGTACAGACCTGGAAAAATCGTTCGTTCGCTTCTGTCTGCGGCAATTCCGAAATCGTCACTGCGACTCGGAACAGCGCTTGTCGAATCGCTGCCTTTCCCCTTAGCGCTCTCAGCCTGATTACGTCTAAATAGATGCGTAATCGTTTCGCCCCTTTGACCTCTTCTTCTCTCAATGACGAAATTTCAAACAGTTCATATTTGTAGTCCGGGATGTAGGCTTACAAGACCACGGGAAGAATCACCGGCAGAGGCCCCGGTACTGTCTTCTTCCATATGGAGGTCATATACCCCAGGAGCTGCAGGCTCACGTGTTTGTCAACCTTGCTTTTGTGTTCGAACAGCAGATAGACATACGCCTCTTCCTGTTGCATCTTCACCCGAAAGAGCAGATCGAAGAAGTATTCCGAGAGGTCTTTCTCGACGTAACTGTCTTTTTCTATCGTTATCGATTCGGGATCGATTAACCGGACGATCTTCGGAGGTAGATAGTGTTGGAGGAAAGACTTCGCGGTTTCTATATCCCCCAAGACTTCTTTGAAAAATTTGTCGTGCGCCTTATTAATCTTATCCAAGGATATCCCTCCAATAAACAGTCTCATCAGTATTATACCGTAAAGGCGGGATTCCCGAAAAGGAAATGTGTTTCTGCCTTTTTTCTCAAAAGCGTATCGCGCCGTCGCGAAAAGAAGGGGCGTTTACGCCGCGATGGTGCGCCTGGGAACGCCGAACTTTAGTTCGGCATGTTTTAGAAAAGTAAAAGATGGTTTCTCACAGAGAACGCACAGAACGCAGTGGAAACATAAACCTGGTGTTGACTCTCGAAAACACATCTCTTCTTTGTGCCCTCTGTGCCCTCCGTGTGAACCCCGCCTTATCTTTAAGACATGCCAACTTAAAAGTTGGCGTTCCCAAGCGTATCGCGCCGTCGCGAAAAGAAGAAGCGCTTACGCCGCGATGCTGCGCTCGAGAACTCTCCCAGAGATAAGATAAAACCAAACCAAACAAAAGTTCGGCGTTCACATTTTGGTGTACCCCGATATAATACCCACACGGGGCATTCCATTCGCTTCCCCCTATGGTATAATTGTACCAAATAAATGAGAGGGAGTAAGGAGTGATGAAATGCGAATGGGTAAAGTTATGTCCTGATCAGGCTATCATCGACCGGATTTCCCAGCGGCACGGGATATCGGGCATATTGGCCCGAATTTTGGCAAACAACGGCATCGTCGAAGACGTAGAGATAGAAGAATACCTCTATCCCGAGCGGACCGGTTTTTATGATCCCTTTCTGATGCAGGATGTGGATAAGGTTGTCGACTACCTTATCAAAATTCGTCAAAAGAAAGAACCGATCGTGATATACGGAGACTATGACGTGGACGGCGTGACGTCCACCGCTTTGGTTTACTCCATCCTTCACCAACTGGGGTGGAAGGTCAACTACTACATACCGTCGCGCTTAGAAGAGGGGTATGGGCTGAGTCAAGCCGCTATCATCGATTTATTCAACAAGAAAAACCGCAATATCATCACCGTCGACTGCGGAATTTCCTCTTTTAAGGAAGTAGACTACGCGAACTTTCTCAACTTCAAGGTCATCATCACCGATCATCATGAAGTCCAGGAGAAGCTCCCGAACGCGTTGGCGGTTGTGAACCCCAAACGAAGGGACGACCGCTATCCGGATAAAGGGTTGGCCGGTGTCGGCGTCGCGTTCAAAGTGATGGATGCCTTACTGCGCCGCTTGGGCAATCCGATCGACATTATGGAATACCTCGACCTGGTCACTCTGGGTACCGTCGCAGATATCGTGCCACTGAAAGGCGAAAACCGCGTGATCGTCCGAAAGGGAATGCGGCTCATAGCGGAAACGAAGCGCATCGGCCTGAAAAAGCTGATGGAAATATCCGGCATCAACGTCGAGCAAATTATGACTCAGGATATAGGGTTCAAAATCGCGCCCCGTTTGAATGCCGTCGGCCGTTTGGAAAGCGCCTATGCCGCGTTAAAACTGCTTCTATCCCAAGACGAGGCCGAAGGGATGGAGATCGCTCGGTACCTCTCCTCGCAAAATGAGAAACGCCAATTCATAGAAAACCAAATCTATCAAGACGCGGAAACGATGCTAAAAAACGATCGCGATCTGCAAGAGGCGCCGGTGATTGTCTTATGGAAAGAAGACTGGCACCCCGGTGTGATAGGAATCGTCTCTTCACGTCTTTCCGCTAAGTTTTACAAACCGACCCTGTTGCTGTCCTTGGATTACAAGGACGGTGTCGCCAGAGGGTCGGGAAGGAGCATCGAACAGGTCAACATTATGGATTTGTTGTCTCGGGCCAACGTGAAAGGTTTGGAGTACGGAGGCCACCCTATGGCGGCCGGATTCACTCTCCCCGCACAGGAATTAACGGTTTTCCGCGAGCAAATCTTCGAAGCTTACCGTGCGTTGTACAAGGAAGAGGTGTTCACTTCCAAGATCTACTTGGACGCCGAGCTGCCGATTGACGAGATCAATGAATCTCTTCTCGACTCCCTCGAAATCCTGAAGCCTTTCGGCCAATGCAACCACGAACCGGCGTTTTTAATCAAAAACGCCAGTGTGGACCGGTTGAAAATCCTCGGAAACCATTCTCAACACATCCGCTTGATCTTGAAACAAGGAAGCCGCTTTTTGGATTGTATCGGGTTCAATTTGTCAGAACGGCTAGAAGAGTTCAGATACATACGCCCGAATTTGCTAAAAGCCGACTGCGTAGGCAATTTGAAGGCCTTCTGGCATTTCGGGTCGAAACAGATACAGTTTTCAATAAAAGATATCCATTTCTACCTCGATCCTGCAGTAAAAGAAGTAGAACGGACGACCAAAGCGCTGTTTAGCATTTCGAAAAAAAACGAACCCACATCTGCGGAGCCTGGCAGCGAAAACCTGGAAACCCTTCACGCGGATATGCGGCAACGTCTGTTCTCCAAGTATCCTTTGCTGCAAAAAGCCTTTTCCGATCAGAGCCGATACGCCATTTTCGCCAGTCCGAAAACACAGGATGCGGTGCTTTCGCTTAAGTGTTTAAACGCAATCTCGAAGGGACAGAGGCTGTTGCTGGTAACGCCCAGCGCCTCTTTTTCCGTCTTTCGTTCACAGGTTTTTAAACAGTTCGACATCTTTCCTACGGTCTCAAACGTCGTTTTAGAGCTTTCGTCTTCATCGAGCGCCTGCACGATCGTGACGATTCCTTATCTGATCGCCCACTACGAGGAGCTAAAACGGGACTTCCACGAGTTTGTTTTTTTGGATATCGAGTACCTTTTCCACGAAAAAATGGAGGCGCGGCCCGTTCTTAGGCAATTGGCAGACCTGCTGCGAACAAAGACTCCTCCGTTTACCTACGTGGGATCCTTTCTCCTACCCGAAAAAAAAGCCGCCTTAACCACCTTTTTCCCGTTGAGCGGGCTCTTGACCGAACCGATGAAGAGCACCAGAATCCGGCTCGTCGATCGCCGCGGCATCGCTGACCCCCTTAGTTATATTCAGCAGCTGGTGAAAAACGGGGAGTTCGTTTGCGTGTCCGTTCAAAAACCGGAACGCACCGTCGGATTGACCAAAGAGTTCGGAAAGATGCTTTCCGAGCATTTCCATAACGGAGAAGTCGTCTTCTACAACCAACAGCTGAAACCGTTCCAAAAGTCCAAGATCGAGGACCTCGTTATGGAGAACAAAGCGCGTCTGCTGATTACTACCCCAGATTTCAGCAGCCATCTCAAATTTCCCGCAAATGCGAACCTTTGTATTCTAGAGCCCCTAAAGAATCCCTTGGAAGTCCTCACGGTGTCGAACGCCGTCGGAACGCAAAAGTCGAACGCCATCCTCCACCTGCTCTACGATACCAAGCCGACCCAGGGCCATTCGGCGGACCGAAAACATAGACTGGAAAAAATGATCCTTTCTGTGCTAAAATTAGCCAGCTCAGAACATAGGACCCCTTGGGAAAAAGTACGCGACCTTTTCGTTTCGAAAGGAGAAACTACCCGGTTCGAAGCCTTTAGCTTACGGACCTTCGTGGAAGAAATCGCACCGGCGGGTAAATATGATAACCTTTCGGAACGAGAAAAAGGGCTGTTTAAATCGTTGCAGACGCACCCTGACTTTATAGAATTTAAGTGGGAATGGTTTATTACCGATATCTATGAAAGAGCCTTTTATAGCTATGATGCAAGGAAAATCGTGGAATTGTTCGACCTACCCTATTTACCGTTGGTTTAACGCGGAGGTGTCTTCTTGCCCGTGTACACGCAATGCAATACAGACAGTGAACTGAACGCGTTATTCATTTTTTGTGATATCCAAGAGATTACGGAGGCCTTTGAGGCCATCAAGAAAATGAGATTTTTCGCTAAGATTGTCCCCACGCCCAAGGATGTTTTCCCGGCAAAATCTTTGAGTATCGCGGTAAAAAAGGAAGATTTGGGCATTCTCAGCGATAAGCTCCAAGAACTAAAGATCGTACCGATTAAGTCCGTGACTTTTGAAAAGTGCGTTTTTTCCTATCCCTAAGGCTACTATTTGAAAAATGATCCTTGCCTGTGATTACGGCAAGAAACGGATCGGGATAGCCTTCGCCGATACAGAATCGGGCGTTATCGTTCGATCTGGCGTTCTCGAACAAACGAAGAGCGCGGTCGAGCGTATAAGGCGTATCGTTCAGGAGAAAAGCGTCCAGAAAATCATCGTCGGACTCCCGTTGAACTTGAGATGCTCCTTCACCGAGTCTACCGACGCCGCGGTGAGTTTTGCCTCTTCTTTGTTTGATCGGGTTAGTCGGGCGGTGTTTTTCATCGACGAACGGTTTACCACCGCCTCCGTCTATGTAACCGGCAGGCTGTTGGGGAAAAGCGAAGCCGAGAGTCGCATCGCGGTGGATGCCGGAAGCGCCATAAGCCTTTTGGACACGTATCTGAAAAATCCAAAAACCGCCTTGCCCTTCTCTCGGAAAACCTTGTCACCAGAGGACGTTCGAAGAATGATCGAAGAGCGAACTTCCCAGGGCAGCTTTGGAGACAAGCCGATAGAACTGGTAATCAATGGGCTCAGCCGGTTCTCACCTTTTTCGGATACCCAGCGATTGTGGGCCTTGAGAGAACAAAATCCTTGGCACTTTTCCAAGTATCGGGCAATCGAAAAACCGGAAGCGATTGTAGAGTATTCCTTTCATTATGGACATTAGGTGCCCGTAGCTCAATTGGATAGAGTATTAGACTCCGGATCTAAAGGTTGTGGGTTCAAATCCCACCGGGCACGCCATCATTTGGAGGTGACGGTATGATCCTAATAGAGAGCGCCTTTAAGGATGAACTGGAACCGATTGTTCAACAACTCGTCGTATTTGAGGAAGGAAAGGTCTTCGATAGAGACTATACGCGAGGGGTCATCGGGCGAAACGAAATCGTCGCATGTTCAGGGATGACGGGCAAGGTGGAAACCAGTGTGATGACTCAAAAACTGATCGAACTCTTCCACCCCGCGTGCGTCTTTTTCGTTTCTTGCGCCGTTGGCCTCGCTCCGGACCTCAACCCTGGAGACATCGTCCTAGGCGAGGCCTACCGAGAACACGACCGTCCGTCTTTGGACGACACCCTTCTTCCGTTAATCACCGGGAATATCGAGTTCGCGTACCGGTTGCGCCAAGAGTATCCGCACTTAAAATCCGGAGTGATCATCAGCGGCGACACGATTCCGACAGACGCTCAGAACCGGCGCGCCCTATATCTTACCCACCGGGCTTCAGCCGCCGATATGCATAGCGCAGCTGCCGCTATCGTTTGCAGGATGAACGGAATCGGGTTTTTATCTTTCCAGACGATTGTAGGTCGGACCGATTTCCCCTCTCTCGAAGCCTACGACTGCCAGCGTAGAACGCATGCTGCCGCTGCCGCCACGTTTTTGGCTTCCTACATAGAAAAGAACTTTTTAAGCATCTCCTGCGCGGAAAAAAAATAGCGGTCTTTACTCCGCCGAGCCCTATAGTCCAGTTACTTCACTTAGGAGACGATACCGTGGATCATACAGGCCTAGAATCAGAGATCGACTCTCTTCGACCCCAGATTCGGTCCGTTTTTTCGGAGTTGCATCGGGTGATCGTCGGGCAGGAAGAGATGTTGGAAGGGATAATGATCGCGCTGATGACCAAGGGAAACCTCCTCATCGAAGGGTTGCCCGGTTTGGCAAAATCGCTGGCCGTCAGCACCTACGCAAAGATCTCCGAGCTGTCTTTTCACCGGATTCAATTCACCCCGGATCTACTCCCCGGAGATATCACCGGGACTCTGATCTTCAATATGAGAAACGAGACTTTCGTCGTCGAGAAGGGTCCGATTTTCGCGCACTTCATCCTCGCCGACGAAATCAACCGGGCGCCGGCCAAGGTCCAATCGGCTTTATTGGAGGCGATGCAAGAGAAACAGGTGTCGATAGGCAAGACAACCTATCCGTTACCCAAGCCCTTTCTCGTCATCGCCACACAAAACCCTATAGAACAAGAAGGAACCTATCCGCTCCCAGAAGCGCAGGTGGACCGGTTTCTTCTGAAACTCGAGATCAATTATCCTACCTTCAATGAAGAAAAAGCTATTCTCGAACAAAAAGGAGTGGACCAAGACATACCGCTAAACCCTTGCCTGTCCCTCCCATTGATAGAAACGCTCCAAAGGGTCACCGATGAAGTCTACGTTGACGAAAAACTCGTGACCTATATCGCCAAGATCATTTACGCGACGCGAGAACCGACGCGGTATAAACTAGACGAGCTCATCCCCTTCATTCGGTATGGAGCCTCACCCAGAGGGAGCCTGAGTTTGCTGAAAGCATCCAAAGCCTACGCCGTCATCCAAGGACGGGCCTTTGTCACCGCTGACGATATCAAACGAATCGCTTATCCCGCCCTGCGCCACCGGATCCTATTGACCTTCGAAGCAGAAGCGGACGGACTTCAAACCGAAGAGATCATCAGCCGGATCCTCCAAGGACTCCCGGTTCCATGAAAAGACAGGATCCCGAGCCCTCTGCGGAGTTCTTGGAGAAGAGAAAGGAGATACTCAGAAGGATCCGCCTGTTGCGGTTGTTCGCGGAAAGGTCCATCAGTTCTCAAACTCTCGGTATCTACCGCTCCTTTTTTCCCGGCACCGGGATGGACTTCTCGGAGATTCGAGGATATTATTTCGGAGACGACATACGCAACATCTCTTGGCCCACCACCGCGAAGAACCGGAAACTCTACGTCAAATCCTTCAAGGAAGACCGGTCGCTTAACGTTGTAATCGCGGTCGACTGTTCCCGTTCGATGGGATTCTGGAGTAAAACGCGGCGGCAGGAGAATATGGCTTATATCGCCGCCTGTTTGGCGTTCTCTGCGCTTAAAGCGGGAGATAAAGCCGGCTTAGTGCTTTTTTCTGATCGCATCGTCGATTACCTCCCGGCGAAGAATGCGATGAGAAACGGCGTCGTGATCATAGATGCGGTTCTACGCGCGAACCCGTCGGGAATCGCCGATTTTTCTGTTTTACATGGATTCCTCTTGTCGATTTTGAAAGAACCTTCGGCGATCTTCCTGATCTCGGACTTTTTCCTCTCTGAACCCGAAATTGATGACCTCGTCGCGAAGTTGCGCGTGCTGCGCGTTCGGCACCGCGTCTATCCTTTCAGCTTTTGGGACCAAGCCGAGTTCGTTCTCCCGGAGCTCGGATACGCCCGGGTGCGGGATATGGAAACACAACGGACCGAATGGTGTAAGATCAGCGAACCGTTAATCGAAGACTACCATCGTCAGATGGAGAAAAAGCGCACCTATCTGCGGGAGTCTTTCGAAAAAGCAGGGATTTTATACCTTCCATTACTGGAAGGAGAGGACTATGGTAAACGCCTTTTCGATTTTTTTAAGAAGAAACCACCCTTATAAAGGGACCTCTCGAATAGGGGTATCTATCGCTCTTTTCGCCCTTTTTCTGCTCGGTTTGGGAGGAATGCCATACGCTGTGGCCGCGGCCGGCGGCCCTCCGACCTACCCTGTAATAGGGACACGGGTTCGAACGTTCGCCGCCTACTGCGACCAGACGGAAGTGACCTTGGGCGAAACGTTTCGGGTCGTGGTCACGGCTCGTTACTTTCCCCACGAGCTGGTAACATGCGGAGGGCTGGAAGCCCTTCACGAATCGCTTGCCCTCACCGGGGTCTCTACAGTCTCACACTTGTTGGCGGTTAATTACGTGGAAGAAACGTGGATCTACACCCTTACCCCTACGACGGCAGGAGCTTTTCTTTTCCCACCGCTATACGCCTCTTTCTGGGAGCCTGGAACGCCCGCGAACCAAGCGGTGAAGCTTTCGAGCCGTCCCCTCTATTTGGACGTCTACGCCCTCGCGGCTCCATACGGCTTTCCTGAAGGGGAGCTGAAAAAAGTGGCGCCTATTTCGCCTTGGGCGCGTTGGATCGGTTGGCTGATCTCCTTGGGACTTCTGATCCCTTGCGGAACGATTCTCCGGAAGGCGTTCGTTCGCCCCAAGCCCGCAAAAGCGCAACCGGAGAAGCCCGAAGGTTTGGAGGCGCTCGAGTTATTAGAAGAACTGAAGAAAGAGTATTATCTCTTGTTGAAGGATTCCAAAACGATCAACACCCCCGAAGACGTGAAAGAGTTCTACTATCGACTCTCGCACTTCGTTCGAGGGTATTTCGACGCCGCTTATCAGACTCAGATGTCGATGAAAACGCCCTTAGAGATACGATCCGTTTTTTCAGGTACGAAAGAGATCGAAATGAAGACGCTAGAAGAGGTGCTCAGCTTCTTGGTTCGGTGCGACTCGGTCAAATACAGGCCGCTCGCCCCGCTATCGGAGCCTATCGACTCCGACATCCGATGGCTGAAGAAAATAACCGCTTCCATCTCTAAAAGGAAGATCGGGTAATCGGAGGAACATGTTCCGTTTTTTGATACCCACGGCTTTTCTGTTTTTTATCATCGTTCCGATCGCGTTGTGGGCCGCTTATAAGAGAAACAAGCGGAAAGTCTTCTCTTTTTCTAACGCCGATATGCTCTTCGCACTTAAAAAACCGAAGGCCACTGTCGAGAAGTGTTCTTGGTTTCTAAAAATCGCCGCTTTGATCCTGTTCGTGTTCGCTTGCGCCCGTCCCGTCCAAACGAGGGATGTGTCGCTGTTCACGCAACAGGCCTCTTTAGACCTTCTGTTTACCATCGATATCTCTTCGTCGATGAATGAAACCGCCACGGCCAACACAAGTGATAAATCGGGGCTGGCGCGGATCGAATACGCAAAACAAGCCTTGTACGCCTTACTGGACATCACCGAGAGAGAGCGCGCGGGGTTGGTCGTCTTCGCCCAGAATCCGTATACGGTTTTACCTCTCAGTTTCGACCACACGCCTTTACGGTACTACGCCTCTCGTTTACAGGACTATCCGGGCACCATCGAAGACGGAACGGCCGTTTGGGATTCGCTGATGGTCTCCGCCGAACGCTTGGGAACCGTGGATTCTCCCGCCAAAGTCATCATACTCATCACCGATGGCGCCAACAATTGCGGTTTTTTTACGGAAGACCAGGTTTTAGAACGGTTGTTGCGCGATGATATACGGCTTTACGTCGTGCATGTCGGGAACTACTTCTCTTTTACGCTCACGACGAGAGGCGAAATCGACAAGATTCGCAAGGTATCCGAACGCTCTTCGGGGGTGTTTTTCACCTTTTCCGAAGAGAGGAACATCCAAAAGATCGCGAAACAGATCGAATCGCTGGAGCGCTCGATAGAAGAAAAACAGGAGCGTCTGCGCTATCATCAAGACTACTACCTTTACCTGCTCGTCCCCGCACTGGTCTGTCTTTCTGTTTCCTTAAACCTCGATTGGATTTACAGGAAAGGGTATCTCCTATGAAGTTCGCCAACCCCTCCTACTTTTTACTTCTGTTCGGACTCATCCCCTACGCGTTTTTTTTATTCCTGCGGTATCGTAAAGCCGAGAAACGCAGGCGGGCGGATTTCAGCGCGGAGGCCATCAAAGAGCTTTATCCTTCCCGTTCTATCGCGGCGTTTTTCGTTCGAAACCTTTTCATGCTGGCGGCGTTGCTCTTCGCCTTGATCGCCCTCACCAACCCATACACGCGGGAGTCCCTGATATCCGCGCCCCGCCCCGTCAAAGACGTGATGATCGCTCTGGATGTCAGTCTCTCTATGAATGCGCGCGACGTGTTTCCCTCTCGGTTCGAGGCGGCGAGACGAGAGTTGTTGCAGGTGTTGAAGGTCCCTAATCTTCGCGCGAGTTTGCTGTTGTTCTCCGGAAAAACTCTGTTGACCTTGCCATTCACCCAAGACAGGCAAGCGTTGTCGCTATTCGCTCAAGAACTACAGCCCGGATATATCCGTTCGGAAGGCACCAACTACCAAGCGCTGTTCGAAACCATAATCGAAGAATACGATCATTCTCTCTCTTTGTCGAAAGAGTTAGGCTGGATCACCTCGAGAGCCCCCACACACGTCATTGTGTTAACCGACGGAGACGGCATCGAATGGCCTGAAGAGCCCTTATTTTACGAGATGCGCAAACGGGATATCATTCTGTGGGTCGAAGCCTTCGGTTCGGTGGAGGGCGCAGCTATCCCTCTCTATAACGAAAACGGAGAGTTCACGGACTACTTAACGCTGAATGGCGTACGTTATCACTCAAAGAACCAGGAAGCCTTGCTCAGAAACTGGGTAGAGTCAACGCGGGGATACTACGTCTCGTATTCTACGACAGAAAGGCTTTCAGAAAAAGTTTTCCAAATCCAGGACAAGATGGGAACCGACGCAGTTTTTCAAGACTATTTGGCGATAAAGAATACCGTATTCCCTGCTTTTCTCGCGCTGGCGATCCTCTCTTTACTGATCGGAATGGTCTTATGAGACGGATGGACCGTAGATTGAAAGGATTTCTCTTCGCTCTGATCGGTATGCTGTCGGTCGCCCTCCTTCTGTCTTCGCGCCCGATCCCGCTCGACCCAACCCTTCCTAGAAGCGTGCTCAAGGCGGCGGAAAACCCTCGAGATATCGTGAGCAACAACGATGCGGCAGCTGATTATTACCTCTTGGGAGAGCGGAACCTCGCCAGGGTCTATATCGAACGGGCCCTCCAGGAAGGAAACCCCGACGATGGCCATCGGGATGAGCTGTTAACGAACTATGGCGATATTTTGTACCAGCTGGGGTATTTGGAGGAGTCTTTAGAAGCCTACCAAACCGCGCTCTATCTGAATCCCATCAACGAACGCGCTTCTACCCATTACGAGATCGCGTATAATCGTTACCTAAGGCACCTAGAGACTCAAATCTCCGAAGAAGGCGGGATAGAATCAGAAAGGACGGAGGAAAGAGAAGGGGAAGAAAGCGGGGACGCTGAAGGTGAGAGGGGCCAAGAAAGCGATCAGAACAAGAAAGAGAGCGAAAAAGGCTCTAAACCTCAAGAAGAAACCGGCCAATCGAGCTCTGACGATCCGGAAGAGAACCCGGAACAGAAAGAACACAAGGGAAAAAGACAGGACAAGCAAGACAAAGCCGAAGACGAAAACGTTTCCGGTACGGGACAGCAGGCAGAGGGGTCGACAAACCCCGAAAGCGATCAGCGCGAGCATAGCGTGGGCTTCGCCACTTTGGAAGACTACTATCGGAAGATAAACCAGGACGATACCCGGCAAATTTACAAGTTCCTTTTTCCGGACGAAGGTGACCATGGAGAAAAACCGCGTTTGCCCTAGGCTCAAAGGCATCTTGGTTTTCATAGTCTTATACGCGCTCTCTTTCGTTTTGGGGTTCGCACTGCAACTGAGTATTTCGGTTGACCCCCCTTTTCAGCAGATAGAAAGAGGAACGCCTTTCCTGATCCGCTACGTGATTTTTGACTACGAAGGGGAAGAAAAGAACCTGACGGTCTCTTTGGATACCCAAGCCGCCTTTTCCGGAAACTTTGACGAATTCTTAGCTTCCGTTATCGATCATGCAATCAAGCCCTTCCAAGAACTGGGGAGCATAGACCGAGAGCTCGAAGATGGGGCCGTCTCCGGCGGTATCATATGTTCGAGCGCGCTCGTCGGCACGCACGAATTGGAAGTACTCGTCTTCGAGAAGGATCGCTTGGTCAAGTCCGAATCCTTAGTGATCACGGTCACCGAAAATCATCGCCTAAGCCAGGCCTTAAACGCGCGTTGGGAAAAAAAGAAGAAACCGGAGCACTTTGGCCTGTCGTTCCTCTCGGAAAACGCGGTTTTCTATAACGAACAGTACTCCTTTTCGATGATCGCGGTGGAGAAGGTCAGCGCGTCGGAGACTCTAAAACTTTCCGGCTTCTATTACTACACTCCCGCGCTCTCTCAGGCCAAAGCCTTGCGGTACGCGGCGTACCTCACCGAAACGCTCGGCGGGGAGACCTACGCGCTCAAGATGGCGGACGTCGTCGTGAACCCCAACCCTCTATTGGTGGAACAGGCGAAAGTGAAGGTTTATCACCCGTACCTGCGATGGATAGACGCTTCTGGCAAAGAGATAGAAGACCTCTCTTACGAGGACGAATACGAAACCGTCCTCTATCAGAAACCCACCGACTCCTCCTTTTTCCAAGCCGATCCCATCGTTCTCAAAGAGTGGGAAGCCTCCCCCGCCCTACAGACGGGAGAAATCGGAACCGTTCGATTTTCTATCGAAAGCCGAAGCCTCTTTTTTGGGTCTACTTTCAAGATGATCTCAATGCCAAGCGCGCAGACCTCCCTCACCTTACGCCGTTCTTGGATCACCGAATCCGAAGGAATCAGGAGAATCGACAGGACCACCCATTACGAATACGATTTTTTACCGGAATCAGCGGCGACGTATACGCTCACGATCGAACCGTTCGCCTATACGGTAACGAGAACGGGAGAAACGCGGGTTTTTCAAACGGACCCGCTAACGATCGTGGTCACACAAAGGCTAGAGGATAAGCCGTTCACCGGGATCCTCAACCCATTGAAGCCGCTGAGAGAAAATTCAGCTCGCGTGAAGAATAAGCAAGAATTCGAAAAAGGCCTCCTCTACGCTCTCGAAGAAAACTGGGAAGAAGCCACGCGCGTCTTCTCGCGATTAGCCGAAGAAGAGCCGCTTTCCGACGACATTTGGTACAATCTGGGGTGGGTCGCCTTTTCCAGCGATCAGGTCGGGCTCTCTCAACTATGTTTTTATCGCGCCTTCACGATCGTGGAAACGGAGGACACTCAATACAACATCCGTTTCATAGAAACGGCCAAGGGGTTGAGCGGGCGACCGCTCGCGAAAGTGAAGAGGATCGATGGGCTCGCCCATCGCTGGCTAGGCGTCGGAGGCGTCGTCTGCTTGGCTCTATTCTCTTTCTCGATAACCCTACGTCTTAGGCGTCTATCCGTTTTTAAGAGGAGGAGAGAAGCCGAGCACCCGGAAAAACACAGACGCCTGTCCCGTGCTCTTCTGGCCTTCATTGCCCTGATCTGTCTCGCATTTTGCGCCGCGAACCTCCTACGGGAATACGCCTTCGAGCGGCAAGCCGTGGTTCTATTTGAAAGCCCCGCTTACGGCGGACCCGCTTTCGACTATCCGGCCATCGGGACGATCGCCCCAGGGAACGTAGGGAAATGTCTAGCGCAGCGCGACGGGTTTTCCTATATGGAATACCTCGCGCCCTGGGCGATCGACGCGCCTTTTTCGGGGGACGTCACCTCTGCAGTCCGTTATTGGGTTCCTTCAGAGAACTTGGAGGTGATCCTGAGTACTTTGTTCACAGAATAGCCAAGTGAAAAACCATGCGCTTGAGCCTATGTTGAACCCATCGTCGGATAATCAGTATAATCCAAATATAGTATTATGGTTACAGGAATAAGGTAGTCAATCATGATAAAATATCGTTAGAATATTCTCGATCTTTCGATACTGAGGTGAGCAGAATGGCCCGCCATAATAAAACAGACAGACAGCAAGAACCGCAACCGTCAAAAAGAGGATTACGCGATTTTTTGAATGAAAACAACAAATGGATTCGTTTAATGGACAAGATACCCTGGAGCGAACTGGAAGCGCGGTATACGAAGACTTTTATCTCCGAGAAGACAGGGGGAAGCCGGCGATCAACGCGCGGATTGCCTTGGGGGCTTTTATCGTCCAGACACTGCTCAAGACGACAGACGAAGAAACGGTGGAGCATATTGAGGAAATTCCGTATATTCAATGCTTTCTGGGACTGGGAGCGTTCACGACGGAGCCCATCATCGCGAGCAGTTCGTTGTCCCAGATACGCGAACGCTTAAGCGAAGAAGACCGACAGGCGATCAATGAGATGTTGATGGACGCGATTAAAGGAGAAGAGAACCACTGGAAAACCGAGAAAGAAGAGGAACCCGCGGAAGAAGAATGGCGCAAGAGGGAAATGGATCGTATGCGCGAAGTGCTTACCAAGTTATATCGCCTATAGCGGGTCTAGCCCCACAGAGGATCAGCAAATTCCCAAATGTTCATATACTTGATCCTGTATTGTTACCTGGTAGAAAAATTCGATTCGGAAAAGGGGTTGTGATATAATACCCCGATTATGCTTGAAGAAGGTTATAAAGCCGAAAAAAGGTACCTTCCCAGCAACTGATAAAAAGGAGGGAAGACGATGTATGCCATTATTCATGCGAGCGGCAAGCAGTACCGTGTGGAAGAGGGGCAAGTTT
>MWEM01000047.1 GCA_002071085.1 Thermotogota bacterium ADurb.Bin062
TTGGGACTACGGGAGCGGGGGATGGAGGAGCCGAAGCTGGCGATCGGGGATGGAGGGATGGGTTTTTGGTCTGCGCTAAGAGAGGTATACCCTCAAACGAGAGAACAGCGGTGTTGGGTCCATAAAACGGCGAACGTATTGAACCAGTTGCCGAAGAAACTCCACCCGATGGCAAAAAAGATGCTCCAAGAAATCTATCTATCGCCGGATAAAGCCCAAGCGGAAAGAGGCATAGGAAGATTCGTTAACGTCTTCGAGGACAAATACCCCAAAGCGGTGAAGAGTCTGACGAAAGACGCAGAGGAATTGCTGACATTCTATGATTTTCCAGCAGCGCACTTCCAGCATATCAGAACGACGAATCCGATAGAATCGAGCTTTTCGACTATACGGCTCAGGACAAAAAAGATGAGGAACTGTGGCAACCGAAAAACAACGTTAGCGATGCTGTACAAATTGTCCCAACAGGTGGAGAAGGGGTGGCGCAAACTGCGAGGATTCAAAGAGATTCCCTATGTTTTGGAAGGGATGCCCTATCTCGACGGTTCAAGAATGGAAAACGCCGTCGTTTAACTGCTTGCTGGAGGATACGCTCGATTTCGCTTATTCCACAACATTTGACAATAACTCGCGTGAATGAAGAAGAACATAACAATCGCAAAAGAACAAACACCCGTGCCACTCGTGATTGGCAATGGCGATGGGAAAAAAAAAGATTTTCAGCATCCATTGAAAACGGTTTTATTGAATTTAAATTTAATGGTGATAAGTGGACTGTTTACGCAAAAGAATATGAAAAAGTAGATAACGATGGTAACGTAATTATACGCGAGCGCAAACATAGAACAGGAATTGATTTCACAACTACTATAAATGGCACAAAAGAGTGTGAAGAATTACTTGGAAAAAGAGTTTTTTCTTTTCCAAAACCGGTAGACTTAATTTTGCATTTTACGAAAATGCTTGCACAAAGCAATGATATAGTCCTCGACTTCTTCTCTGGCTCTGCCACCACCGCACACGCCGTTATACAGTTAAACGCTGAAGATGGTGGAAAACGCAGGTTTATTATGGTCCAGCTCCCTGAACCGACAGATGAAAAATCAGAAGCTTACAAAGCCGGTTGCAAAAACATCAGCGAGATAGGTAAAAAACGCATCTGTCAGGCAGGTAACAAAATCAAGAAAGAAAAAGGTTTTGAGGCACAAAACCTTGATATTGGCTTCAAGGTGTTTAAGCTGGACACCTCCAATATACGCAAGTGGCAGCCAGACTATGGCAACTTGAAAAGTTCCATAATTGACTATAGAGATAATTATGTGAAAGACAGGTGCGAGCTAGATGTAGTCTATGAGATTATGATCAAATATGGGTTAGACCTGAGCTATCCTGTGGATGAGTATACCATTGCTGGCAAGACGGTCTACTCAATCGGCTCCGGTATGCTAATGATTTGCCTAGCAGATGAGCTTACCATTGATCTCGCCCATGGGATTTTAGCCAAGATAAAGGAAATTTCTCCTGAGAGCGCCAGAGTCGTATTTAGGGATAGCGGCTTCAAGACCGATGCCATTAAGACCAATATCAAAGAGATACTAAAATGTGGCGGCGTTGAAGAATTTATCTCCTTATAAGGAAGGAGGAGCGTATGATACTACAATTTGATAAAAACCTAGAATATCAGCAACAGGCCGTCGCTGCAATCGTGGACTTATTCAGGGGGCAAACCCCCATGCAGAAAAACTTTACCGTATCAGCCTATAAAGGACAAATCGGCCTGTATGATAGCGCCAATGGTATCGGTAATAGGCTTGAACTTGATGAAGAGGATATATTAAAAAACCTGCAAGCAATTCAGCTTCGGAATAGACTACCTCAGACTAAGGTTTTAAATCCATGTCCATATGAATTTGATGTGGAGATGGAAACCGGCACAGGAAAAACCTATGTCTACCTGAGGACGATCCTTGAACTGCATAAAAACTATGGCTTTTCAAAGTTTATTATTGTCGTACCCAGTCTTGCTATTAAGGAGGGAGTTTATAAATCTCTGCAAATTACCAAGGAGCATTTCAGCGCTTTGTACGAAAATTCCATCTATAACTACTTTGTTTATGAGAGTTCTAAGCTAGAACAGATCAGAAGCTTTGCGGTGAGCGATAATATCGAAATTATGGTTATCAATATAGATGCCTTTAGAAGAAGCTTTGACGACCCCGACCAGGAGTCAAAGGCAAATATCATTCACAGACCCAATGACAGGTTAAACGGTATGAAACCCATAGAACTCATACGGGAAACCAGACCATTTGTAATAATAGACGAGCCCCAATCGGTGGATACTACTCCAAAATCTAAGGAGGCCATTAATTCACTAAACCCTTTGTGCATACTCCGCTACTCTGCTACCCACGTGGAAAAGCACAACTTAGTATATAAGTTAGACGCTGTGGACAGTTATAACTTAGAACTAGTTAAGCAGATTGAGGTTGCAGGCTTCGATTCCAATAATCACAACAAAGCTTATATAAAGCTTCTATCCGTAGATAATACAAATGCCCGTATCTCAGCCAAAATAGAACTGTATGTTAAAAATAAAAACGGTAAAGTTAAACGCACCACGAGAAAAGTAAGACGTGGAGATGACCTCTACGAAAAGTCTAAGGGCCGTGATGTTTACGAAGGCTATATCGTCAATGAGATTAACTGCGAAAAAGATAATGAATATGTAAACTTTACCGGTAAATCTGAAGTATTGCAAATAGGTAAGGCTCTTAATGATGTGGACGATTTGCTCATCAAGGAGCAACAGATAAGAAAAACCATTGAGGAGCACTTGGATAAAGAACTCGTCTTAAAAAAAGCAGGCATTAAGGTTCTGAGTCTATTCTTTATCGACCGTGTCGCGAATTATCGGTATTATGAAGATGACACACGTCACAAGGGCATTTACGCTCAGCTTTTTGAAAAGCATTATGAAGACCTTCTTAACAAGCCTAAATATAAGCAATTGAAAGATAATAATACAACAGCTGAGGAAGTTCACAATGGCTATTTCTCTGTTGATAGGAAAGGAGTTTTTAAAGATACGGTGAGCGGCTCAACACGAGACGATGAAGACGCCTATAACCTAATTATGAAGGACAAGGAAAGGCTTTTGTCCTTTGATACGAAAATTAAGTTTATTTTCTCTCACTCAGCTCTTAGGGAAGGTTGGGATAATCCAAATGTCTTCCAGATATGCACTCTTAATGAGACCAGAAGCGAGGTCAAGAAGCGGCAAGAGATTGGGCGTGGGCTTCGCCTTTCAGTAAATCAGGACGGAGAGCGCCAACACGGATTTTCAATCAATACATTGACCGTAATGGCTAATGAAAGCTACCAAGAATTTGCGGATGCCTTGCAAAAAGAATATGAGTTAGAAACAGGGATTAGATTTGGCATTATAGAAAGGCATTTCTTTACGAACATCCCTGTAGCCCAAGCTGACGGAAGCGCCCAATATCTAGGTCAAGAGGCATCAGAGAAAATATGTGAAAGTTTCATAGAAAATGGTTATATTGACGAAAAAGGAAGAGTACAGGACAAATTAAAGGAAGCTATTAAGAACGACAATGTTCAAGTACCTAAGGAATTTGAGCCTCTCAAGGGCCAGATTACAGCTCTTGTTAGAAAGGTATCCGGCGGCCTTAATATTAAAAACAATAGCGATAAAAAGAATATCAAGCTAAACGAACAGGTCTATTTGCACTCCGAATTTAAAGCTTTATGGGATAGAGTGAAATACAAGACTACCTATTCGGTGGACTTCGATAGTAATAAGTTAATTAAGAAATGTTGCGAGGAGATCCAAAAAAATTTGTCCGTCAGCTCCGCTAAACTTATTTATACAAAGGCAGAATTGGGTATCAGGGTTAGTGGTGTTGAGACTGTAGAAACTGATAGGCAGGCTGTGATCACGGTCGATTTACAGGAAAACATACCCGATATTATTGGCTATTTACAAAATGAGACTAACTTAACTAGAAAAACCATTGTTGAGATACTTTTACAGAGCAAGACCATCGACCAATTTAAAGAGAATCCTCAGAGGTATATTGAGCAGGTTGCTCAAATTATCAAGGCCACAATGAGACTTTTTATAATTGATGGTATTAAATACACTAAACTGGGCGATGAGGAATACTATGCCCAGGAATTGTTTGAAACGGAAGAACTTACAGGTTACCTGTCCAAGAACATGATAGAAAGCAGGAAGTCAGTCTATGAGTATGTGGTCTATGACAGTGCCAACGAGGAAAGTTTCGCCACCAGGTTTGAAAGTAACCCGTGCGTTAAGCTCTACGCCAAACTTCCAAGCTGGTTTAAGATACCTACCCCATTGGGTACGTACAATCCCGACTGGGTTGTTCTAATAGATGTAGATGGAGAGAAAAAGTTATACTTTGTAGTAGAGACTAAGGGGAATATTATGTTTGATACTCTACGACCTACGGAACGTGCCAAAATATCTTGTGGTGAAAAGCATTTTGAAGCTCTTGGTAATGGGATAAGTTTTACTGTTGAAGATGATGTCAATGGATTTTTCGAAAGAAACTGTAATTAGACCGTCCAATAAATACACAAAAAGCTTTCTCCTACTTGATTACCGATTTCAGTGTAAAATATCGGTAAACTAGTTCCGTTACGGCGGAGAAAGGAGACAGCCCTATGATACCTAATCCTATTGTATCACAAACACAGTTC
This sequence comes from Thermotogota bacterium ADurb.Bin062, assembly GCA_002071085.1. Classification (GTDB taxonomy): domain Bacteria; phylum Thermotogota; class Thermotogae; order MWEM01; family MWEM01; genus MWEM01. The sequence goes on from MWEM01000047.1 coordinate 4,747, forward strand.
TCATTTCCAGATTTGCGTCTCGTTGTATACATTACTGGTTGGATCGCCTCTTTTTACGAGTTGGCTCATCCACAGACCCGTGGAAGACCCCGAACTTTTTCTTTGACGCAGATTCTCTCGATATTGGTGATCAAAGAGTTTTCTCAACAAAGCTTCCGGTCTATAGGCAGCTGGTTTCACCAGCATCCGGAGTATTTGCTCCTATGTGGGTTAGATCGATGTCCTTCTTTTCAAACTCTCAGTTATCGGTGTACCCGTATGGATTATCACGGTCTGATTCGGCTGAGCCTCTTCGTATTTCGAATCACACAGCCCTTGTACAGGTTTTTCCGTATAGGCGCTGTCGATGGCATTATCGTGAAGCCCTGTAAAGCCCATCGAGCTCAGGGGACGCTTTATAAACACCGCGACCCGAATGCTTATTGGATTGCCTCTACCAAGCAGCTCTTTGAATTCGGGTACAAAGTTGTTTTGGGTTGTGATGCCGTCTCCGGTCTGATTCAAGGATATCGCTTCTTTACGCAGAACGTTTCGGAAATGGTCGGGCTGCGCGCTCTGATGAGTTGTTTTAAAACATTTTCCTATCTTCTCTTAGATGCGGCTTATGATTCGATCTACTGCTTTTGTCTCCTGAGAAAAGAAACCGCTGTCCTACCAATTATCGATATCAATCGAAGGACGACGGGCAAAGATCCGAGTGAAAATGACAATTCTATCCGTTGGTTGATGAAATCCATTCGCGCTCAGTATAAGGCTCTCTACAGGAAACGATGGGAAAAAAAGAGGATCAACAATGTCCTCGAATCGCAATTCACGATGGAATTCATTTACTACACAAGAAACCGTTATTACGAACAAGCCGTCGGAATCAAAATACTCTCGTACAATATTCAGGTGATATGCAACAGGTTATTCGATAGACCTCATAAGAAGAAAATTGTCACCTGAGTTCTGCATTTTTTGCTCTTTTTGATTTATTGGACGGTCTAAAACTGTAATCAAAAAAATGAGCGCCTTTTTCGCTCTGAATAACCGAAGCGCCGATGGGTGCGCGTCTTACAAGCAGTAGGGTTTTACCAAAAACGCCTAGGTGACCCACGCATTAGCGCAGTATGGTTTTTTCCTGGAGAGTTATACTCAAAATGTGCGAAAAAGGGTAAAAAGTGTAAGAACGGCGTCCTACGATAAGGAAATAAGATTCAGCGAGACCAAAAGGAGGATACGTCGCGGCAGATTATAGTCCAAAAAGCAGAAATACTCAAGAGGGATGAGCAGAATGGATATTGTAAGAAATAAGAAACATCAATGGGTTTTGAAGAATTAGCCAAACACGGGGCGAGAGTCATACCCGGCATAGCCTTAAAGAATGGAATCGACAAATATATAGAAAAGGCCTAAGCGTTACGGGAAGAAGAAAGAAGATGGCTGGTCTACCGAAATGGCTATCACCGAGAGCGTGAGGAATAGGGCCAGTAAAGGTTAAACAGAAAGATGAGAACCTGTGGCAACCGAAGAACAACGTCAGCGATGATGTACAAATTACCCCAGCAGGTCGATAACGGGTGGCGAAAACTGCGGGGATTCAAAGAGATTCAATATGTTCTGGAAGGGATGCCCTATCCCAACAGTTCAAGAATCGAAAACGTCGTTGCTTAACGGATTGAAGGAGGATGCGTCCGATTTCGATTATTCCACTAATAATAACTCCCTTGACTCTATTTTTCGGTGCCGTGACCTTTTTCATTAGACCTTAAGTAGTTCCGGATGTCTTTCCGCTAATAAAGGAACGAAGAACGGCCGAAAAGATTTGTGAACTACTACGCGAGAAAGGCAAAAAGGAGGAAGCGCTATGAGCTGGAAAAAGAAAGCGATGGTCGTGTTGACGGTGGCCGGAGTTATCCTCATTTTTGGGAGCTGCTTCTTATGGGAAAAAGAAGAGGAGCTCAAAGCGGAACTGAGAAACATCGGACAAGAGATTCCGATACTGAAGATCATTGAAAGCGAGATAGAGATAATTGAAGCGGACACACGGATCGTCAGCTACAGCCTGACGAGCGATAGGAAAACGCCGTACCCGGAGGCGTTCACGGCGGGAGAACGCATAGTCTTCTGGCGGGAATCGGGGGCAGGGAAGCTCACGCTGATCGGGAAAGACGGGACGGGAAAAGAGGTCAGCCGTCTAAGCTGGAATACGCGTAAGAGGGAAGCGGAAGAACGAGACGCGGGGTTAGTCAAGCCGCAGGGTTTCTATATCAGAAGCAAAGGCAGCGGGGGATGGAGATACTATGGGCTCTCGTATGTCGACGGGATGACGGTGAGACAAAAAGTGCAGTTGGCAGGGGAGCTAGATGACGTGGGGAACGAGTCATACCTGATACGGAATGGTGTCGAAGATCTGTGGAACGAATGGAAAGAATTCAAAGAGGCACAGGGGGACATAGACGCGAGGGAAGGGGGATTCTTCACGGGGTCGAACCCGCGCTTGCCGCCAGGGACATCGGTGTTGAACGTGGAAACCGGCGAACCTTTCGACCCTTTTACAGGGGAGGAGCCCGTAAGCGTCATACGGTTCGTTGACCCAATATTGGAAGCGGCCGTACGGAATGCGGCGGGGTATACGGGGCAGCCTACCGGTCCGATTTATATTGAAGATGTCCTGGGGATAACCGTTCTGAACGTAGACGGTTCTACTACGCAAGCGGAGCGGGATGATCAGAAGGAAAGGTACTCCGAACCGCGATGGGAAAGGTCGGAGGACGGAACACCCTTGGTAAACGAAGAAAGGCAGCGGCAGTTTGGTGAGAGAGATACCCCCGGAGACCCATCACCCAGAGATTTGGGAGGACTCGTATCGCTGGAGGGTATCCAGCATTTAACGAACCTGGTGAGGCTGCTCTTCGGGAACAACCAAGTGAGTAACCTCACACCGTTACAGAGCTTGACGAACCTGCGATATTTGTCCTTCTGGGGCAACCAGGTAAGCGATCTCACACCGTTACAGAACCTGACGAACCTGCGGGAGCTATACTTCGGGAACAACCAAGTGAGCGACCTCACGCCGTTACAAAACCTGACGAACTTGGAGTCGCTTTACTTCTGGAACAACCAGGTGAGCAGCCTCACGCCGTTGCAAAACTTGACGAACCTGCACAATCTGGACTTCTATAACAACCAGGTGAGCGATATCGCGCCGTTACAAAACCTGACGAACATGAAGTATCTGTGGTTCTTTCAAAACCAGGTGAGCAGTCTTACACCGCTACAAAACCTGACGAATCTAGAGATGTTGTCTTTCGATAGCAACCAGGTGAGCGATATCGCGCCTTTACAAAACCTGACAAACCTGCAGCGTCTGGACTTCTGTAACAACCAGGTGACTGACCTCACGCCATTACAGAACATGACGAACCTGCAGCGTCTGCGTTTCTCCAACAACCAGGTGAGCGATATCGCGTTTTTTCAAAACCTGACCAACCTGCAGCGTCTGGACTTCAGTAGCAACCAGGTAAGTGACCTCACGCCGTTGCAGAACCTGACAAACCTGCAGGACCTGTGGTTCGATGTCAACCAAGTGAGCGACCTTACGCCGCTGCAAAACCTGACCAGCCTGCGAGCTCTGCTCTTGGGAGGAAACCGAGTGAGCGATATCACGCCATTACAAAATCTGACCAACCTGGAAGAATTGACCTTTTGGAGCAACCAGGTGAGCGATATCTCACCATTACAAAATCTGATCAACTTGCGGACTCTGAACTTCCAAAACAATCAAGTGAGTGATATCGCCCCTTTGGTTAATAACGACGGAATCGGAAGCGGTGATTCCATATTGATGCGCGACAACTTCCTCGATCTTACTCCCGGGTCACAAGACATGGAGAATATCGATACCTTGATCTCACGCGGGTGCGAGGTCGACTACTATCCGCAAAAACAACCGTCAGCTTGCAGGAACCCGTATCGGCAGTAATGGGAGAAACCTTGAGCGAGGGACAAAAATGAACCCCTTTTTCGCTCAAACGCTGGGAACGCCGGATTTTAGAGCAACATATACTGATTTTTCCCTTTCTGGGAACGCCGAAATATAGTTTGGGATAGTTTTTTGGGTGTACCCGGGTGCTGCTCTTGCAGGAGCGCCTTGGGAACGCCAAACTTTAGTTTGGCATGTGTTGTTTTTGCCTTTCTGGGAACGCCGGACTTTAGTCCGGCATGTCTTTTCTTTTTCCAGGAGAGCCCTGTCCCTTGCCAGTCTTTCCTCTGTGTTCTCTGTGCGAAACCTGTTTTTTGATCTTTGGAACGAACGAAAACCGGGGTATCGCGCCGTCGCAAAAAGAAGGAGCGCTTACGCCGCGATGCCCGTGTAGGGCTATCGCGGGGTTAACCAGCAGGCTGACTTCGGAAGCCCACGAAGTCTCGCGATCCCCACTTTCTTGGAAGCGCCAGACTTTAGTCCGGCATGTCTTTTCTTTTTCCAGGAGAGCCCTGTCCCTTGCAAGTCTTTACTCTGTGTTCTCTGTGCCCTCTGTGTAAACCTGTTTTTTATTTTTTGTACGTTCAAAATAAACGAAGACATGCCACACTAAAGTGTGGCGTTCCCAGGCGTTCCCAGGGTGTTCCGAAATGTTCCAGGAGAGTCAAGCCGACAGGAAGTCGGCGCCACGCTACCTTTGATATTTCCACCCGCGTTCTTTGCATAGCGCTTTCACCGCGTTACGGCCCATAGAGGCGCAGCCCAGGATGCCGGCGCCTCCGACGGATTGACCGATCAGGTAACAGGAGCGCAGTCCGGAAACCGCCAAGGGCTTGTGCAACATCGATCTCAACATCTGTTTGGAATTCATCACAGATGGGTCGCCGTAGCCCCTTCCGTTCCCTGTGAACCGCTCGGTCGTCAACGGGGTCGCCACGTCGATCGCTTCGATTTCGCCCCTTATTCCCGGGTAGAACGCCTCTAACTGGTCCAAAGTGGTACTCGCGATTCTTTCTTTCTCCTCGCGATAGCGTTCGGGGTGATTCGCCAGCTGTTCCCAATACGAGTAGTGGGTGTCATAGTGCACTTTCAGACTGGATTTCCCTTTCGGCGCCATACTCGGGTCGAAGGAGTGGTTCTGAACGGTGACGCAGTCACGCCAGACCCCAGCAATCTCAAATGGCCGTTCGGCGAACAGTGTGAGAGATGGGGGTTCGGCAGACAGATCGCGGTTCACACCGAAAGAGAGGTTCAGACCCATTCTCATCGCGTCCACAGGATGATCGAACCACGCCTTTTGCGTCTCATCCATATACTGTCCATCCAAAAACTTGACCATCGTGGCATATTCAGTCGCGTTGGAGATCACGGCGTCCGCATAATGACTCTCGCCCGATTTCAGCCGAACCCCTACCGCCCTGCCCCCCTTCACCAGAATCTTCTCCACTTCCGAACGGTAATGGATCTCGCCGCCTAAAGCCGTCAACCGACGGGCGATCGCCGAGGAAAACGCAAGCGAACCCCCGGGATACCAGCCGTAGCGTTTCTGTCGACACCCCGCAAAGATGACGAGATGGGCAATCACCGGTATATCAGTCCAATTGTACTGGAATGTGGGGAAGAACCTTCTTAGTACGGGATTGTGGAAGCGTTTGGCGTATTCGGACATCGAGGCGCCCCCTCGTTTTACAACCCGTATCATCTTGACCAAACGCGAAGGCCAGTCCGACCACTTCCAGAACCCCATCTCCGTGAAGTCTAAATGTTCGAACTCCCGCGAAAAATCAACGTAGGCATCGATCATTTGGCCGTCTTCCGGCGCGATACGCTTCAATTCCTGGGTCAGCAAGTCGGCGTCGAAAAAAACCCTCAGCGACCTCCCTTCCGCGTCCTTGATGGTCACCAGTTCATCCGAGTACACAACGTCCGCGGGGAACGCGCCCAACGCCTTCCATAGGTCGTTCGGCGCGGAGCCTTCTTCGGTTCCGGCGAGATGGTGTATCGACCCATCGAAAACGTACCCGTTCCGTTTCCAGGCTGTGCACAACCCTCCGGGCCCCGTCCCCATCTCGAATACCTTCGTGCCTATCCCGTTGATTCTGGCGAAGCATCCCGCGGATAGCCCACCTATGCCCGCTCCAATAACGATAACCGATCGATTCACGTCGTCTTCCCCTCCCTCTTTTGTGCGAGTAGTTCGCTTTTGTTTGAAAACCGGCGCTCTCGGCGCGTCAGTAAAAACCATCTATGCCGGAGCACACGTTTGACTCAAAATACCGGCCTTTCTTGCCGCATTATACTCTATAACGGGGGTGAAAATAACAGGAGGTGTGGCTCAAGGTATGGGGTGTACTCAAGAAACAAGACCAGAATCGATCGCACGTTTTTTTTCCGTGTGGCCATCGCGGCGTAAGCGCTTTTTCTTTTCGTGGGGCCGGCTTCCAGCCGGCCTGCTATGAAAACCAGGGTTCGCACAGAGGGCGCAGAGAACACGGAGGAAAAATGGCAAGGGATAGGGTTCTCCTGGAAAAAGAAAAGACATGCCGGACTAAAGTCCGGCGTTCCCAGGCGTTCCCAGGGCGTATCACAAGAGTAAAATGCATATCGCGAGAGTCCGTGGGCTTCCGAAGTCAGCCCGCTGGTTACCCCGCGATAACCTTGTAGGCATCGCGGCGTAAGCGCTTCTTCTTCTCGCGACGGCGCGATACCTCTTTCATTCGTTCCAAAGATCAAAAAACAGGGTTCGCACAGAGGGCACAGAGGGCACAGAGGGCACAGAGGAAAAACAGCAAGAGACAAGACTTCTCCAGAAAAAGAAAAGACATACCGGACTAAAGTCCGGCGTTCCCAGGCGTTCCCAGGGCGGATCACAAGAGTAAAAGGCGGATGCGGGGTCCTGCTGGTTACCCCGCGATAACACACACGGGCATCGCGGCGTAAAAAAGGCAAAAGGAGAATCATGGGGTCGAAAAATCCACTTACCCCGCGATGAACCTCTTAGCTATGTCGCTCCATAACTTGCCGCACGCTAAACCGGATCCTTTCTATTCCAAGCCCTTTCTAATAGATCTATTTTCCACAGCATCCTGGCTTCGCCAAAACAAATATCGAAAAAGCCTAACACAGCCCCACAAAGAATACCAGTTTGATTGCCGTTAGCGCGAGAGTACCGATACTCGTACGGGGTTGACAACTCTCATTTTATTATTGTATAATGATTGTAAACTATACGGATACGACTTTCTGAGGGGGTTCTTTATGCAGTTGAAATCCATACGGACGAAATTGGTCTTCGCGCTCGTTCCGATTATGGTCGTTGCCGCGATTCTGAGCGGTTTATTAATAGGACGCGTTTCTCGATCGACGATCGAATCTCTGATTCAAAGGCAAACCGACGAAAAAGTTATGGTTATGGCGGGTTTGATCGAAGAGTGGCACGTGGGCATTCAACAACGGCTGCAGAGTATCGCCTATTCAAACGTTATTCAGGCAATGAGACCGGAGGGGTTTCGCGACTATCTGCGAGCGCTGGTAGAGAACAGCGACGGGCTGTTTTACGATCTGTTCGTGACAAATACTACCGGAGACTCGTGGAACCGGGCTGGCGCCGTAGAGAATATGAAAGGACGCGCGGCCTACCAAGACATTTTTACCCTCAGAAAACCTTTTTCCGTGAGTAACGGCGAGGCCGACAGAGGAAGCGGGAAAGCGTCGGTTTCGTTCGCGTGTCCGATACGAAGCGAACGTGGTGAAATCGTGGGGATGTTGACCGCCGTCGTCAATCTCGAACGCTTGAGCAAGAAATTGGGGGCCAGCCCATACGCCCAAGACGAATACGGGTTCGTCGTGGACGGTAACGGTTTGGCCATCGCGCATAGCGACAACCAAAGTTTGGTGATGAAATGGAATGTGACGAAGGCGGGAGATTCGGGGTACAAGGACCTGCAACAGATCGGCCTCCGGATGCAGCAAGGCGAAACCGGGAACGGTGAATACACGGGTCCGGATGGCGCGCGATACCGCCTGTTCTATCGAACGATTCCCGGAACACCTCATTGGTCTATGGGAGTTAGCATCCCCGTGGTTACCCTGCAAAAGGTGAACCAACGACCAATACTTTTCCTCTACCTGACCTTCGGCTTCCTGATCCTTCTCGTCGCGGTGTTGTCATACGTAGTCGGTCTTTGGGTTGCAATACCGATTCAGGCGGTTGGCAACGAATTGAAGCGGTTCGGAGAGCTGGACCTAAGGCGAACCGTGAGCAAAGCCGACGACTATCTCGACCGGAAAGACGAGGTCGGCCAGCTGACGAGCGCGCTGGCCAAAATGGTGGTGGCGACCCGAAGCGCTTTCGGCTCGATTCAGGAGTCCGTGGGCGAGATGAACGCGTCCTCAACCCAGCTGGCCGATATCGCGCAACACCAAACGGAGGCGTCCCAGGAGTTAGACAAACAGGTTCAAAGGTTGGAATCCAACGCGCAAAACGTTTCCGCATCGATCGAAGAAGTGTCCAGCGGCGCTCAGGAGGTGGCGACCACCGCGCTGGGCGTTTCGAAGATCGCGATGGAGATCCTGGAGGAATCCAAGTCTACTTCACAAGCGGTGCAGTATGGGATGCAAGCGGCGGCGGAAGCCATCGGCAGCATACGCGTCGCCCAGACGCAAACACAGGAGATGGCTGTCACCGCCACGGAGGTTGCGGGTCAAGCTCAAAAAGTGGGGGAGATCGTCGAGCTGATCTCTTCTATATCTGAACAAACGAACCTACTCGCGCTGAACGCCGCCATCGAAGCCGCAAGGGCGGGAGAAGCGGGTCGCGGGTTCGCCGTTGTCGCCGACGAGGTGCGTAAACTGGCGGAAGAGAGCCAAGGCGCGACGTCGAATATCACCGCGATCCTGAAAACCTTAGCGGACGGTCTACGAAAGGTGGACGAATCGTCGCGGCGAACCGTCGATCTGGTGAAAAGAGCAAATGAGACGGGGGAAGAGATAGACAAACAATTTTCCGCGATTACCCGAAATGTGGAGAAGATCAACGAGGTGGTCGGCCATTTGACCGTTACCGCCGAAGAACAGAGCGCGTCGGCCGACGAGATGGCTTCAGCGACCGAGGCGTCCGCAGAAGCCGTCAATGACATCAGAGAACAGATCGAACGGATCGCCAAGAGCGTCGAGGAACAGGCGCGTGAAGCGGGTAAGGTCAGTCTATCAGCCCAACAACTCGATGCCCTCGCCCGAAAGGTCGGCGACGAGGTCGGAAAGTTTCAATTCTGACGGAGGGATCCGCGGTTTTTGAATACGGGTAGGGGTGTGGAAAACCGTTCCGCAAACCTTTATTTTAGCGTTTCTGACAGCATTTCATTTCTTCCCTGCGATTTCATTCTTGGCGTTTTTAGTTCCAAGTTGGTTCCAAGTTTGGTTCCAAGTCAGCGCGCGAACCAATGTGTTGGTGCGGTTTTTACCAAAAGCGTATGCCGCTCCACTTTGCTGAAGTTCACGCACCAACACTTTTAATTGAATTCGAGAAAGGCTTGGCGAAACTCGCTCCAATTCCTTAAACTGCGTTCCTTTGCTACCGTTTTTGCGAATATGCTTAAAAGCAGCTCTTTGTGGGTGCCACGGCTTAACCTGACAATTCTCGTGTGGACGCCAAGCTTTCCTGCTTGGTTGTTTTAGTTCCAAGTAGGTTCCAAGTTTGGTTGCAAGTTAGTTGCAAGTCAGTCGTAAGTATGAATGCAACCGTGATTTCAAATCAATGAGCAAACCAGCGTGCAGCCGAAGTCTTGCCTACGACATATATTAGTTCATCGCGCTTCAATTCTCTCATTAAAACTTGCAACTGACTCCGTGAATGACTCGGCAGAACCTGTTCCAACTCTTTCAACGGCGTGCCCTTATCACCATTTTTCGTTCTCTTCCGAGTTAAACGAGTAGGAACACGATTATTCCAACCTTGGTACAGCGAGCTGGATTTACCTGGCGACCAAAAAGATTGCCAGGAGCGTCTGTCAGGCGATAGGCATCGCGGTGTAAGCGCTTTTTCTTTTCGCGACGGCGCAATACCCTTTTTAGAAAGGCATAGTGGGGATTGCGGGGTCCCGTTGGTTACCCCGCGATAACATACACGGGCATCGCGGCGTAAGCGCCCCTTCTTTTCGCGACGGCGCGATACCCCTTTTAGAAAGGCATAGTGGGGATCGCGGGGTCGTAAAAATCACTTACCCCGCCATAACCTTCTAAGTTCAGCGTTCCCAGACGCTGTCAATGCGCTGTCGAAAAATATTGACGCCTCGCCTTGATAGGAGTATCATTGATGCCATCTCGATGGATTATCCGATAAACGTGCACTCATACCCACAATCTACGGGAAAAAAGGAGCGATTTTCGTGAAAAGAATCAGGATTTTCTTAGCGTTGATCTGTTGTACATTCGGCGCCGTGGGAGCGTGGGCCGATCCAATGGTGAAACCCGCCACCGAACCGACGAAAGCCGCAAATGCCGCATACTATCGTTTGCTCGATTTTTCCGATGATCGGGAGTTCGAAAACGCCACACGCGGAGTGATTGAATGGACCGAAAGCGTAGCTGTCCAAAGGGAGAGCGGAGGGCTTGCCTGGGGGGTCAACGCCGCCGATTACGCCGGTGAGGCGCCCGGCACCACAAATCCCAGTCTGTGGCGGAACGCCCAGCTGAATGCCTATGCTGGCCTTTTCGAAGTGTGCGAAGGCATCTATCAAGTGCGGGGATATGATATGGCCAATGCCACGTTTATCCGCACGGATACCGGTTGGATCGTCTTTGACGTGATGATGTGCAAAGAGAATATGGCTGCCGCCTTACAACTGATGGAGGCGCACTTCGGAAAACTCGACATCAAGGCCGTTTTGTACAGCCACCCGCATATCGATCACTTTGGGGGTATCGAAGGGCTGATCACAAAAGACCAGGTCGCCGACGCGCGACTACCGTTGGACGAGCAGCTCCTTTCCGGAAAAATTCCGATCCTCGCGCCCGAAGGCTTTCTGGAACACGCGGTGAGCGAAAATGTGTACGTGGGTAAAGCGATGGGAAGGCGCGCCCAATACCAATACGGAGTGCTTCTGGAACAGGGCGCCACGGGACGGTTGACCATCGGAATCGGTATGGGACAGTCGCTGGGGACACTGTCGCTCTTCGCACCCACTTGCGAGATCAGCGAGAGAAACCGGAACATATGGATTGACGGTTTGGAGATACAATTTCAGCTGACCCCCGGCACGGAGGCGCCCGTTGAAATGAACGCCTACTTTCCCAGATACCGGGCGCTGTGGTTGGCCGAGAACTGCACGGGCACGCTGCACAACCTCTACACTCTGCGCGGGGCGCAGGTACGCGACGCGAAAGCCTGGGCCTTCTACATCGTCGAAGCCGAACAACTGTTCGGTGACAAAACGGATGTCGTATTCCAAAGTCATAACTGGCCACATTGGGGTGAGGAGGTCCCGGAGTACCTGACGAACACCGCCGCCATCTACAAATTTATACACGACCAAACCCTCCATTACATCAATTTGGGCTACACGGCCACGGAGATCGCCAATACGATCCGGCTTCCGGAGGAGCTGGAAAAGGTATGGTATACCCGCCAGTATTACGGTACTCTCTCCCATAACGTCAAGGCGGTCTACCAGAAGTATATGGGGTGGTATGACGCGAATCCCGTCAACCTGAACCTGCTGTCTCCGGAACGCACCGCCCAGAAACTGGTGGAGTACCTGGGGGATACGGAATCCGTGTTGGCCAAAGCGCGGGAGGATTTCGAAGCCGGCGAATACCAATGGGTCGCGCAGATCACCAAAGAATTGGTTTACGCCGATCCGAAGAACCAAGCGGCGCGTGAGCTCTGCGCCGACGCCTTAGAGCAGCTGGGCTATCAGGCGGAGTCCGGTACGTGGCGCAACGCCTACTTGACGGGGGCTCTCGAACTCCGTATGGGGAATCAAGCGATCGGCGCGCCTACGGCCAGCGGGCTCAACAGCACGCTGATGGATATGACAGCCCCGATGCTTCTGGATTATATCGCGATCATCACCGACGCAAACGCGGCCCAGCACGATGAGTTGTCTCTAAATCTCATCTTCACCGATACGGGAGAATCCTTTTATGTCCGTCGCATAAACGGCGTCTTGCTCAGCTATCCGGGCGAAAAACGAGAGAACGCCCAGGGAACCGTTACCTGCGCGAAATCGCAACTGCTCTCGCTACTGTCCGGCGCCCCCGTTCAAGGGATTAAGGTAGAAGGCGACCTGACGGTCCTGAAGCGCTTGGTCCAATACGCGCAAGCGTTCGACGGCGCTTTCAATATCATCGAACCGTGAAGATAAGTCCAACCTGTTAGGCATCTAGGCGTAAGCGCCCCTTCTTTTCGCGACGGCGCGATACCACGGTTTTCGTCCGTTCCAAAGATCAAAAAATAGAGTTCGCACGGAGGGCACAGAGCGCGCGAAGGAATAACTGGCAAGGCACAGCGTTCTCGCAGAAAAAAAGACATGCCGGACTTAAGTCCGGCGTTCCCAGAAAAGTGGGGATCGCGAGACTTCGGTGGCTTCCGAAGTCAGCCCGCTGGTTACCCCGCGATAACCCGCGCAGGCATCGCGGCGTAAGCGCCCCTTCTTTTCGCGACGGCGCGATACGCTTTTGTACGTGTCTTAAATAACAGGGTTCGCACGGAGGACACAGAGAACACTGAACCCATGCCACACGTAGGGTCAAGAGAAGGCGCCGTGGAGTCAGAGATGCACCGCTCTCGATTTATGTGTGTGAGTGTCCATCACACCACCTGGCAGCTTACCCTCTCCCGGTTTCCTTCTCCTGCCTCCTCAAACCGTACGTGCGGATTTCCCGCATACGGCTTCCCAAACGTCTTCGTCAAAAGGGTTATGTGACCTTTAACCGGTGAGCGCTTTCGGTCGGTGGGGTACCTCCCTACTCCACCTCTGCCGGTCATCCCCGTTGTTGCGTGGAATATTCGGGCGAGGAGGGCCTCTCCAGTTGCCTGAAATGTCCTTGTAACCGTG
>MWEM01000048.1 GCA_002071085.1 Thermotogota bacterium ADurb.Bin062
GATCACCCTGCCGTTCATCACCTGCGTCCAGAGGCAGTTCGTCAACAGGATGATCGCGAGCGCAGAGAGGATCGAGGGGCCGGTGAAGGCGGAAGGGGGGTCCTGACACTCTTCATGGAGGAGGAGCCCGGGAGATTGGTGTGCTCCACGCCTCTCCACGGATTTTCGCATGTCGTTTCCGAAAATCCTGAAACTGTAACCCACCGGGTTACAGGCGGGGATATGAGCCGCCTCATATCCCGAGCTTCGCCCGCTTCTCCTCGATGTGCCCGACGATCCCCTCCGCCGCCGCATCCGCGTCCGTCTCGACGCGGAGCACCCCGCCGGTGATGTCGGGGAGGTCCTCCGTGAGGAGTTTGACGAGGTCCGGGGCGCCGCAGGTGGAGGAGACGATCTGCCAAGTCGAGGATAATGACCTCCCCGCTTCCGCTGGATCCCTGTCAGCGGTGTTCTTGGATGGCCACGCTGGCATATCCGGCAGAGAAAAAGAATGAGCTCTTACCGGGACCGATACAATCCCGGAAACGCTGCCTGCACATTTGGATCGTTCGGGAGCCATTCTGGGTGGGCAAAGATCGTTCCGATACGGTCGGTCCCGGTGGTGCGGGAGAGGTCCCCGGTATCGTACTCCGCCTTCCGGTAGGTGTAGTCCCTGATATCCTCTAATTGTAATCCTAGAAGGAAGTTGACAAAGACGTATCTTCCTACCTGGAATCGGTCGGGCTTGATCTTCGTTCTCTTCCATTCCACGAAGAGGTGATCATATGGCGACAGCAGGGGTTCATCCTTTTCATTGCACATGACAAAGATTTCTTTGGAAATGGGTTCCCTCCCTTTGCCGCGAGCCGTCGGCGCGATAGCGATCTTCAGAGCAAATGATGAACCCTGGGCGATCCGGTTGCCGACCAGGCCAGCCACCCGCTCTCTCTCGATACCGAACGTGGAGACAAACGACGGTGCCGTCGTAACATGCATCACGTTCGTCTCCCCGACGAGAGAGAGAGTATCAATGATTTCTTTCGGAACGCCCAGTTTGACGACCCGTCCCCATCCGCTGTCGGAGACTGAGCGTTTCAGTCCCTCCATCTGGATCTCCCGAGTTCGGATCTGAGCAACGACAGCAGCAGCACCGTCTGACTGGTGGCCGATCTCGTCGCGCAGGGTCTTGCAGAGGTCGTTATTGATATAGTTCAAAAGCGACTGGAAACGGTCGAGGAGGTCCTTCATCTCCTCCAGATGCCGGCATAAGGCAGACATTTCGTTGTTCTTGGCCTCAAGCCGCCTCTTCAGGAATGGCCGGGGCATGGGCGAGTCGATAGTCTGCTGGTTGTCCTCAATCCTGGCCCCGATGAGCTTGAAGATCTTGTCGTACCGGTCATTCGACGCGGTCAAATAAGAGGAATTCTTGATGTCATCTTCTGCCCACTCTGTGGCTTCAAGTTCTTCCCATATGCCAGACACCTCTTCTTCGAACGCTGTCCGTCGCGAGTTCTCGGCCTTGGTAAATTCATTCTGCAGTTTCCCGATAAAATAGCCGAGTCCCCGCAGCCCATGGTTTGCAAGAACTGAGCGGCAGGCTGTCTCCAGAAGTTTTTCACTTCCCTCCTCTGCCGAAAAATCGACCAGCATTCTGGCCCGGTCAGTCAGCTTCCTCTCATCGTCTGCATCAAGCGGCCTGCCCAGACGGTCGTTCTCCTCCGCAAGTTTCATCGTAGCAGTAAGTGGAACGGATAGTTCGCTTTCGCTGAAGGTGATGAAGGGACTTTTCACATAGTGCCAGAGATTCTCCAACCCGCCCTGATAGTGGGGGAGAGCATACATCATACTGGCGATAATTTTGTTGCTGCTTTTAAGGTACTCTTCGACCTCATCGGCTTCATCGTCTTTCATCTTCGAGATCTGATCTTCGTTCAGACCGAAGAGAAAGTACCTGTTGAAAGGCCGTTCGGAGATTGAAATATCAGTCCGACCTCCTGAGGGAGCAAGTCGCGACAGGGATAGGCCCTTTGGATCGGCAAGCAGGTTCAGTTCAGTCAATGCCGCATAGGAGTTGGCCAAGAATTTCCTATCGAAGGTTGCGAACGAGATGTCCTGAATGTTCGAAGCCGATGGGAGAATGCCGACACCATAAATATATGTTTTGATCCCGACATCGCCGAGAATGTTCTTAGCTAGTTGGGAGATAGTCACGGCCAGCGTCGGGAAACTCCCGCTCCCGGTACCGCCTCCGAGGCTGTGGACAAGCCAGATGAGGACTTCTGGTGTCCCGGTCGTCCCCTGCTTTTTCCAGAGATCGCGGAGTTGGCCTAGAGCATCGGAAACGGCCTGGTTGACTTTTACCATGTTGATGTCGAGCAGAAACCGGGCATATGCCCTGTCACGCACTGCACCGACGCCCTTTGCCTTCGAACCGTCCGGGAGGTATGGACACTCCCGTATGTAACCCTCGATGTCGAGACCGGTTTCAGTGATCGCAATCGTAGAGATAATGCTTCGGTCTTTGATCCGGTCCTTGAGATCCTTCTCACTTGAGTCAATCGCAATAAACCGGTAGTACTCGAGATCGTCGTTTTGCCGGGCCATATCAGCGAGCGTCTGGATAACCCTGATCCCGCCCATTCCAGCTCCGATAACCAGTGTTGGTACCTGCATTGCTGTTCACCATCCTTAATTAAATCTTGATTTCTTTTTCTGGCCTGAGTCTGGTTTGCTCCCCCGAATCGAAATTTTTGGAGTCTCGACTGGCTCCTGCGACCTGAGTTCTCGGTCAATCCGTTTCTTCAGATCGTCCCGTACGCTTGGATTATCCTGTACCAGGTCGAGCTTCCGTGACACGTCTTCCAGTAAGGCGTACATCTTTTTCCGTTCAGAATCGGCTACTGATTGCAGCTTCTTCTTCTGGGATAACTGGTAGCCGAACAAAGTAATAGCGAGAATAATCAGTAAGATACCCGCGTATAGCGTCCACGACACTGTTGCATTTTCGCGGGCGGTGAGATACTGGAACCAGATCGAACCGCTGGTATCCACGGAGATCGTATCCTTCCCGGAGACAGTATCTCCTTGCTGGATGTACGAGTACGTGACATCCGTAACTGTCAGTTTGTCCTGTACCAGCGTCTTTGGATACGCATTGAAGGAGAGGACAATCGATTCTCCCGCAGCAAGCCGGTCGCATTGGAAGGTATGCCCGTTCCTCTCCACGTTCACCGGAGCACCCGTGGGAATGATGGTGTGCTTAAACGTTGCATCGTCGATCAGGGCGTCTCGCTCGGATACATCGATCTGTAGGTCACGGATCTCGGCGTCGCCGGGTTTGATCGTGATCCTGACAAGGATCTCTTCACCGAATTCCCCAGTCGTTCCATCGGCATCAAAGATCGCTTCAGTGGAGGTGACGATCTTTGCAGCCACCGGCACCGCAAGAACAGCGGAGAGAAGAATAAGAGCCCCAAAGATGAATGATATTTTCTTTGGTCGTTCCATATCCTCCAATAGCAATCCAAAAGTATTAAATGCTATCATTTACGCCCAGTGCGCCTGCTTGCCATTATCTGATAGGAATGAGCAGGACACTTGCACGGTAATCCAAGATGGGATATACCGAAAAACGCTTGGTGACCACCCCGGTACCCATGATCTGTTCGCGAATGAGAGGTTGCATTGGAAGTACCGCGCGAAAAGAGGAGATCCCTGGACGGCGATTTTCCCGGCGCCGGAAACTGAGGTGAAAGCACCACCGTACATCAACCACTGGGATACCGGTCAGCAGGTATGCACTCTATGGCAGGGAGATGGTCCCAATCAGCGCGCTCAGAAAGCCAATGTTTACCACCGTACCCCAACTACAATACGTTTCTGCGATTTCGCGGCAAGTCGATTGTCAGGGTTCCCTACGGGGTGCCCACACGCGCGCTCTAGCCATCCAGTGTGTCAATGGCGGAATGAAAGTGCTCAATAGTGGCGGTACAATAGTGCTCACTTCCCCTGCATAAGGTCTTCGTTTTTCCACTCGATTTATCCGTGCGGGATGATGCCCTGCCTTCGTCGCTCCTTGAGCCGGTAACTATCCCCCTTGATGTTCAGGGTCGTACAGTGGTGTAAAATCCTGTCTAGCACCGCAGCAGCGATGATATGATCGCCGAAAATTTCTCCCCATTCGCCGTAGGACTTGTTTGACGTGAAGATCGTTGAGGACTTCTCGTACCGCCGGGAGATCAACTGAAAGAAACAGTGAGCGCCTTCGCTGTTGAACGGCAAATATCCCATTTCGTCGATGATCAGCAAATGAAACTTCGTAAGAGCCTTGATCCGCTCGTCGAGTTTGTTCTCCCGGTTGGCCTTCATCAGCCGTTCAATCAGCTTCGAGGCATTTGCATACTGCACCCGGAATCCCTGTTTCACCGCCTCGTGGCCCAATGCGAGAGCGAGATGCGTCTTCCCCACTCCCGGCGGTCCCAGAAACACCACGTTCTCGGCATGATGGATAAACCGGAGCGAGGCGAGATCCCGGATCACCGCCGGAGCGAGCGAGGGCTGAAAACTCATGTCGAAGTCCTCCAGCCGTTTCTCCATCGGGAATCCGGCTAACCGCATCCGGAACTCACGGGCATGGTCTTCCTTGCTCTTTACCTCCTGTTCCAGCAGGTAGTCGAGGACCTCCAGCGTCGACCGTTCCTCGTTAGCCGCGATTTCAAGATAATTATCGAGATATTCGTCGATGGTGGTTAATTTCAACCGTTTCAGGTTCTCATGCACCCGTTCATAGATCAACGCGTTCATGGGTGCACCTCGTCGGCGAACGCATCATACACCCTGGATTCCCGGTAATACATAACGAGCCTGATCAATCCGCATCATTATCATCCTCTAAATCCCAATCACTCCTCAAAGTCAAAGCGATAGATTTGCACCTCGTTATGTGTTACAGAGGTGATCCTAAAAATATAAGGCCCCTCAAATAAAATCGGAGATCATGGTATTCCGGGAAATTGACGATGACCTCTGGGAGATTGTTCAGAAATACCTCCCACCAACGAAGCCGCACATTGGCCGCCCACGGTGTGACCCCCGCGGGCCACGGAAAATCTTCGATTTTCCTAACAGGAGAACGATAAAACGTTCCCCTGTGTTCAACGGCATCCTGTACGTTCTCACTACCGGATGCACCTGGCTCGATGTACCAGCGAACTATGATACTAAATCAACGGTTCACCGATACCACCTCGAACTCTGCGAGAAAGGAGTGTACCAGGCGATCTTCCTCGACCTGCTCCGATCCGGGTACGAGATCAAAAAAATCGATCTCTCGCATTGTGCGACGGATACCAAGGACATCCCGGCGAAATGCGGGGATCGACCGGCTATGATGGCTATAAAAAGGTAAACGGGAACAAACTGAGTGCGCTGGTCGATCGGAACGGGCTCCCCCTTGCCTGCACGGTTGCACCAGCAAATGTCCATGATTCCCGGCCCTATGAGCCAACCCTCGAAGCATTTGAGATTCCCGAGGTGCCGGATCGTCCCATCATTATCTCCGCAGATGCGGCCTATGATGCCCGGGGAATTCGCCAGTACAACCGGAAACGAGGAATCAAGACCAATATCCCGGTCAACCAGAGATCCCGGAAACAGCCGAAACGCGGGAGGCCATTCTGGTTTGATCCTGAACTCTACAAGAAGCGCAGTGCAGTAGAGCGGTTCTTCAGCTGGATTGAAGCGTTTAAGAAGATCGTTCCACGGTACGAGCGATATGAACGCTCGTTCATGGGGTTGATTCACCGGGCATGCAGCGTCATGATCGCGAGAATATTGGGATGACCTCACACATAACGAGCATGATTATACCTCTCAATAAAACTCATTCTGTTTTGAATTTCAGGTGAAATGCAACCGCTTTGAACATGGCACGTTATGAGTTCCGGGAATCCAGGATACACCGCAAGCGATCGGTGGTCTACCTCTGGAGTAACCATCGTAAAGAGAGGTCGTGAGGTCTTCCTCTGGTGAGCGTTGCATCACATAGCCTCCGCAAGAAGACCCGCGAAGTGCTCCTTCTCCCGGATGACACGACCATGGCCAGGAACAACCAGGTGTGTACAGATGACTTCGGTGCCGATCCGGACGTCCATCCGGCGGTCCAGGAGAAAGTCGCGCTTCATGAACCCGATGGAGTTCTCGATTTTCTCTTTGGTCTGGGGGCAGTAGGGTTTGCATACTCGGGGGATGAACCCGAAATGGGTGAAAAAGTCCTCAAATTTCGCATTCCACTGGTGGTCGCCGGAACGGATTGCCTGTTTGAGGATCACCGTTTTGATGTTGTCATACAGGATCTCCTCGGTATAGCCGCCAAAGTAGTCGAACGCATGGAGGTGGCACGCGATGAGGGTGGAGACATCGGTCGCGAGCGTGAACTCCATGAAGCGCATCCGGGAATACCCGAGAATTATGCTGAAGCAGTACACGGTCTTTTGTTTCCCGTCGATGGCCAGATAGCTGCAATCCGCCCAGTCCACCTGTGCCTGGACACCGGGGTGCGTTTCGAACCGGAAGACCGCTGAGGTACCCTCCGGAGGCCGGATCGACCGGATCTAGTCTTTGACGATCGTGTACTTCCCGGTATAACCCATCTCCTGAATCTCACGGTAGATCCGGGTTGCACGTAATGGATAGTCAGTGATCCGGCGCTGGATATATTCAGTGTAGTCAGCAAGCTTACCCGGTTTCCGGGCTCGTTTCTGCGGCATCGACGGAACCTCTGCTTCGAGGCGACGCCGTATCGTTCTCCGGTTGAACCTGGTTTCCCGGGCAATTTGACTGATGTTCAGTCCTTGGTGATGTAAGTCACGTATCACGAGAAAGTCCTCCATCTTCAGCATTGCCACTACCCTCAAGCGCGTGCGTGAAGGTTAGCAGGTGAGCACTTTTATCCCGCCGAAAGTGAGCACTTTTATCCCGCCGAAAGTGAGCACTTTTATCCCGCCGAAAGTGAGCACTTTTATCCCGCCAGTTACATTCCGCCCACAACGTCTCCGGGGTTAAGGACTGTCTCGTGAGAAATCGGTTGAACGCATCGTGAGTAATGACCAAACCATTGCCGGAAAAGCATTCGGCAGCTTTGACGCAAGAAACATCGCACTGAGCAGCGACAAGGAAATTGATGTAATCGCAGTCAGAGATCGGCGGAGAACGGACCACGGATATTTATTCCGTTGCGAATATATATCGATCTTTCGGTCGAAAGGTGGAATTGCGTAACTCCTATCCGGAAGATCGGCGTTTCGTACGGTCTTCGGATCGACAGGTATCAGCGATGAACTCACGGTGAGGGAGTTTGTGGGGCAATGAAAGGACACTCAAATGAGAGCACATGCATTGCCAGAGGGCCCCGAACAAATACCAAAAAATAAGAGTTCTCACTCTCAATACCACCAATCGTCGATTTCGACAACCCGAATTTCCGGATCTGGGATGACTCCAATTCCTTTCAGGTTATCCAGCTCCTTCTCAAAATTTTCAAGAGTGAAATTCGCTTCTTTTCGATCGGTGACAATAAATTCGAACACAATTTTCTCCCTTTTAGCGTCGACCCTGATCGCATCAATCGCCCTCTGACTGTTCCAGTGTTTTTGTGCTTCATCATCCAATAATTCTCTTTCCATTAGTTCAGAATGCTTGATCTCTTTGTCATTTATTCTTGCTCTATCTTTTGTCCGATCCAGTGCATCGGCGATCCGGAGCAAGACACATAGTTTTCTGTTGGGTTCATCATGAGGGATAGTATTGGGATCATTACGGTGACCCAGGCAGATATCACGGATTATTTCGAGTTCCTTCTCTTCGATAATGCCGGTAAAATATCCCTTTTGTTTCCAGTGTTCCAGAATTGTATCAGTATGCTTTTCATGTTCTCTCCTTGGATTCTCCCTGATTTTATCATCCTGGAATAGTTCTGAAAATTCTGGAGATGCA
This sequence comes from Thermotogota bacterium ADurb.Bin062, assembly GCA_002071085.1. Taxonomy (GTDB): domain Bacteria; phylum Thermotogota; class Thermotogae; order MWEM01; family MWEM01; genus MWEM01. Next base: position 7,972 of record MWEM01000048.1, read on the forward strand.
GCAGCATTTCCAATATCATGGAAAAGAGCGCCCCAGTTGAGTATCTTCTGTTCTCGCGAAGTAAGGTTTGACAACATCCCCAGCAGCTGGGCGTTTGCCAAGACGTTCTCCACATGACCCCATGCGTGTTTGGTCAGGTACTCGGGGATGTCTACTCTACCAAACAATTTCAGAATGTAGTCAAAAAATTCGTGCTCAGAAGAAGGGACTGCAGTTTCATCAATCCGCGGAGAGTTCAGAATTTGAATAATTTCATCTGCAAACTTATGTGCCGCCTTCGGGGGATCAACTTTTACAAAAAGTGCGTCATCATGTCCTTTCCACCTGATGTTCCGTGGCAGCTTAAATACGAGTGGAAGCAGCGATTTCTCCTTCCAATTCTTTATGACAGTGACCGTGCCTTCGTTGCAGACGCCCACGCCATATGGGGTTTCTTTTATTTCGCACGCCTTTTCGAGCTGTTTGAATCTTTCATTGTAATCCAGACCTTCATCAATCAGCGAAACTTCTCTACATTTTTTTGATTTGGGCTGGACTGTCTGGTTATTGCCATTCCGAATCTCAGGTATGCACCCGCGTTGCATTGTGAGCATAACCGTTGGAATGTTTGAGCGTGTAGCATGAAGCCAGCCAGCATACTTTTCAAGCCTTGCAAATGGTTCTATTTCCTCTTCTTCAACGGGACGCATGGTATAATCGCGGTCGCAGATTGCACCAACCTTCCCCCACATAAACATATCTTTTCTTGGACGGCCATAGTGGCAGTACTTCTCCGTACCGGCACAGAAAACTACCTCAGCGCCGTTTTGTATCGCCTCTCCATAATGCGTCATGGAACGCTTATGATGGTCGACGATGATCACCCGTATGCATCTCTCACTCAGCTCCTTGATTTTCTTCACTGCCAGACAGGCAACCGGAAATGGGAGCTCATGCTGAATCGGGAGCGGAATATCCACGATAACGACGAGATCGCCAGGCTGGAGATGTGAGTAGTCATAGCGTTGAAAGGTGTAACACCAGAAAAACTCCACAACACCGGTACCACACTCATCAGGCGCCTCACACGTCGCAGGATTGCACTTGACGTATTTACATTCAGTTGTGACGTCATACCCTTCATCGATGAGATTCTTTTCAGATATCGCGGTCATGGCAATACCGTGTCCGTCAGTGTGACCAAAGAGAATAACTGTTTTTGGCATGGACGATCCTTTCATGCAGGCCATCATATAGTTTTTGAACCGATTCTACAAAATTAAAAGTGCAAATAAAATACATGGGAGTGTTCTTGTGACAGTTCCACTATTATGGTTCTCAAGAGCCCTCCTCGGCTATAGAGCCATATCCCACGGCGGTCTTGGCTCCAACACCATGTTCGTGGCAGGCTTTTTCAACGCACTCCAGTGCCACGTCCAGTGGTGACCGGCCTGCAAATGCTCCTCCCGCAATTTGATATGGATCATCTCTCATTCCGATAATAATCTCGAATGCTGTGTTCTCCACTGCTAGAAACGGAACCGGGATAAGTTTGTGATAGTCCGCGGGCGGGGTTTTCATTGCCCGATCGGTATAGTACGGCGCATAGTGCGGGTTCATTATATCCGGCCTGATCGTCGGTTTGGAGGTCGGCAATGCATCAAAGAACAGAACTTTCCCCTGTCTGCTCTCTTTGTAGTAACTCTGTTTCGGACACCCAAAGATATCGCAAAAGCCCTGATCCTTCAGAGCCCGTACCTCGGCGTTTTTTAAATCAATGTTTCCGTATGTGTCTTTACCAAACATTTCTGTTATAATATAACTCCGGACGACGCCTTTTATCGCACTGCCGGGGATATATGGAATGCCGTAGATATGATGAAGCGTCAGGGACGTCTCGTAGACAGATTCATTCCCGAGACCTATTACCAGTTTCCAGTCGGTAGTCAGGATTTTGGACTTGATCTCCCGGCACAACTTTGTGATGTTTTGCTTCTGTCTCTCTTGTAGGGCATCGACACTCCCTTTCGAATAATCGGGCTGGATGTTTACGATAATCCTTCCACTTTTATCTTTTTGAAAAAAATAGAATTTTCCATCAGAATAATACGGATCCTTGTTCAATCGCAATGCATAATTATCAATTTCTTCCGATGAGATAACACTTCTTGTGTTTTTCGGCAATAATCTATGCAGATCATTCGCTGAATTGGTTTCATTGGTGGTCGGTCCCGCCGCATTTCCGACGACCTTCATGTTTTTCGCATGGGGGCCCCGTTGTTGTGATACTATATCAAATTCAACCCGGTCACCAACTGAGGGAGGTTGACCGTAGAAACTGTCCCGGCTGAAATGCACGTCCTGAGTGTGATTTTCTTCCCGCCGAATGAAGCCAAAATGCCTCTCGCGGTCATATTTTATTACTCTTCCCCTTTCAGTCATCGTCAGCTTCCCCTTCGATCATACCATCCGCGAATCTACGGAGCCAGGTAAAAAATGCCAGCACTTCGTTTGTTACGGCACGATATTCAGGTGAATCGAGATCGATGATCTTTCCGATCAGGTCATCGGCATTATTTAAGATGATGAGCTTCTTCTCATCGTTCTTCAGCCAATCTGCCGTCTGCTGGTAGATCAGATGGTAAGCATATCCGGATTTCTTATTATCTGCGTCTGATTTCGATTTTACAAACGCAAACGTCGCTCCAAGGCCGTTCGTCTTAATCAGCAGGGGGATTTTCTTGACATATGATTTGTATTCCTTTTTTTTCGGAATCGTGCTGCCCTCTTTTGCACAATCATATGCAAACTTCGCGCGCCCCCGATCGAGGCCCTTCAGTTTACTTTCGTTATTCATGTCTTATCCCCACACCCTAGTCCTCACAATTCCCTTGCCGATGGTAGCGTTGCCGCCGATCTGGAGGACTTCCGGCAGTCCATCGACAAAGTAGTCCATCACCAGTTCTTCTTCCTTTATCCCCTGATTCTGCTTGAACACTCCCTTGTCATTGTCATCCCTGAAAACAGGAGTCGTTAACGCTAGGGAATAGAGAATCGTTTCTGAAGGCAGATACTCTTCTGTGAACAGAGCTCCATCCTGCACCGTACCGGTCTCGTTATTTATCTTAATCCGTGTGATAACCTCTGTGGAGAGATGTACAAAATCCCCGAAATCATCATCGGACAACACAACGAGGTCTTTCTTCATTTTCTCTCTCCAGTAGCCATATTCATTTCCCTGAGGAAACACATTTGTTGAAAGCCAATTGGCAAATACTGAGCACGGATCGCTGCTATTCTGATCTTTTTTAACGTTAAAGGTATATTCCTCCAGGACAATCCTGTCACCTTTAATGGGCAGCTGAGAGTTAACCGGAATTGTGTTTTCCTTCGGGATGGATATACCCTCGACTCCCGCAAGTCCGAGATCGGTTCTCAACCGCTCCAGTACCTGCGGGCAGGTGATCCATGCAAAGACGCCTTTCATGGATTTCACCGGGAACAACAGAAGACGGGCATCCGAAAAGCCCAATGCCCCTGCATGATCGCCTCCTGTTTCGGGGCCGAAGGCACGGTCGATTGTAGCCTTATCAGATGTCTGAATCGTTTGAGTTCCCACCGTTGTCGTTCTCCTTGCCGTCTCAAAAGCGTCCCTGATACACCCCTTCAGCCCGGATGATTCGATTTTTGGAAAACCCGTGGGTTTCTCCCGCTGTATCGGCAGGTCAACCACTCCAAGATCGGATCCGCTTCCTGCATGGAGGGGTGTCTCCACTATCAGGAAGAATGGTTTCGCTAATTTATACATGTTCAATGCCCCCTACGTTGCTCTAGGATCTCAGTCAAGTCCTCAATTCCATTCATCATTGCACCACGGGCTTCTCGGTTTATCATCAATACCAGGTTCTGTTGATAATCAATCATGGCCTCGCCTTCAAACATTTCAGAAATTAAAAATGCTTTTTCATCGATAATCATCTTCAAACAACGGTTCAGAGCACCGTCCGCTCGCGACGCCGCTCGTGAAATTCTCTTTGAACGTTCATTGGCATCGGAGGGCACTGCAACGGGTACACTGCTGGCAATCGAGCGTTTTCCGTGCCCCACAATATCTTTTCCCGGAGAGGATTGATCCATCGTTTTGCACACCTTATACACCTCCTACGTATGCAACGCCAAATCCCTGTTCGGGGTTGAAATCCGAAATCGGCCTCTGGTTGAACGCATCAAGAGCATCCTGGAAACTGCCGTCCTGAATCTCAAAGTAGTAGACACTACCCGCCGGAACGGTCTTTCGCATTGGCTTCGGTTTTTGTGTTTTCATATCAAACCCTCCAATACTGGATGGTTTGGCAATTGCAGCGGTCAGTAATTCTACTTCGATGTTGCCGATTTTACCCACCAGTGTTTTCTGATCTATCCACCCGGGCAACCAGCCGTTGGTGAAGAAAGCCGGGGTGGAGAGATAAACTTTGAATTTACTGTTAGTTGAGGAGTAATTGTCAACCACGGGTTGTGACAACCCGATCCTCCGGTACGAAACGGCCTTCCCCTCACCACCAAGTTTCATCATCCCGTGCTCCGGCAACTCCAGCCCCTCGAAGTCTACCACCAAACAGAGTTTGTTCAACCTTTTCGTGCCTATCCGATAGAGCATTCCTTCTGCAGCTCTGCCTTTCTTTTTATCAATGGAGATTCCCACTTTCGGTTCCGTAAGAACCATGTCGGATAATCTGATCACGGATGAAAATGATTCTTTTGAGCATTTGAGGTATTCATTCAACGCTTTTTTGTTGATAAGCCCTTCTTCAACATTTTCAACATCTCCTCCTCCCTTCAGCACATATCGGGTGGGACACGAACTCACGATACCGGATAGTTCCTTCATCTGGAGCAGAGAAACACTGTTACCAGCACCCTTCTCCATGACACAGTCCAGGGGTAATGGCAGATAGATCTCGTCGTCCTGCCTGTTCAAGAAGTAGAGGCCGCGTATCTTCAGCCCTGCAGTAGGATCACCCACTTCATTTGCCTTTTTCAGGTCCTCTGTATGATCTGCAAAGTAGGCACTGCGCAGCGCGCCGTAAATCACTGAGGGATACGGCGGAAATATTCCTTTCGCCCAGGTTTCCTCGCTCATCGTAAACGGCCTGCTGTCCTTAAAAAACAGTGTGTCGAGGGGGTCGATCTGTATGATCATCAGTCCGCCTCCCGTGAAAGGAAATCTGCAATATCCAGAAGTGAGAAGAAATTTTCCGCTGATGTGCTGCTCGTATACAGGCTGGTCACTCTGGAAATCATGTCGTCAACCGTCTGCTTTCTCCTCCATGCAAAGGCCTCTTTGTCTTCGGATTCGTTTCGCGTCATCGTGCATGACCGATCAATCAAGCGCCGTATTTCAGTCACGATGAGAGGGGGATCACCATATTTTCCTTTTTCATCCAACAGTCCGCCGAATTCGGCTCTCAGACTCTTGATGAACGTGTTCGAGAATTCCTCATCTTTCAGAGCCTTTACAATCTCTTCGATGAGTGCAGTGGTCGATTTGTCGTTATACGTCCATTTCATCACTGCTTTGCGGATTTCACCCGAGTGTTTCAGTACGGCAATGGCAAAGGCATCTTTCTGCGCGTCGATCTCTTTCGCTTCTTCCTCGACCATTCTGACCCACTCCAGCGCCTCGGCGAAGGGAGTTTTATAATGGGCGATGACAATCCCGCAGGAGGCGGAAGATGCCATGTTACCAGCAACATCATGTCCCAGCGTTTCGAAGTGCGGGAATGCACACCGCAAATCATGAATTACCGGCAGGAGGTGATCGAGATTGAGCAGAGCAAGGCTGTCATCCCCCCCGGCGTACACCACCCTGCCTTTCGGCTTATTGATGAGATTTCGCACATTATCTGAAAAGTAACTCAGACTTACAGTCATCTTTTTATGGAAATCCATCAGTTGCGTGGTGTCTTTCAGATACTTCCCTGAAAGCCAGTTCCCCATATTATCCCCATCGAACATTATTATGGCGTAATATTTGTAAAAGCGCAGATTTTTCTGCTTTTTTACAGCGTATATCGCGCTTAACTGCCTTGCCGCCTCATCGAGCTTCTCAGTCGGGAATGAGTATTTCTTAAAGTATTCGAGGGTCAGGTTATCCTTGTAATACAGCACATCGTCGAAATTTCCGCCGAACAAGAACTTATAATCGGCTAATAAATTCGGATCGAGTTTATCGAGCGAACCCATGAGGGCAATCGCAGCAGTAGATGGGAAATCCCTTTCATAGCCGGAATGGAAGTAATCGCCTGCATACCGTTTGGTCAGGCAGACTGCGCAGAGTCCTTCACCATTGCCCATGTACCTCAACGGCTGATGATTCAGGGAAATTGCATCATTTCGAAGAAATGCCCTCTTCATGCCGCGGTAGAAGAGAACGTCCCTCTCTCCGCAGAGAGAACATTTTCTGCCGCTCTCAACCAGTTGTTCAAATTTCCGGACATTTTTCACGGCATAGAGGTTCGCTTCCAGATCTCTGTACATTGTCGGGTACTTCTCTTCCTCAAGTGGAAGAGCCACCCAGGTCACCTGAAGGTGGTTCCGGATCTGCTGTTTGAAACTGGTGAGCACACCTCTCTTAACTATACCAACCCCGGCGTCGGCAATACTCTCGAACTCGTCCATAACACATTGCTTCAGTTCATTACCCAGTCGCTTTACGTCTTCTGTCTCTATGCTGGCGGTAAACCGGCTTGGCTTGGATTTTAGATGCTCGTACGGGAAAATGATCTCACAACTTGTTGCCTTCAGCTTCAACTTATCGATCGCATGATCCGTTAAGTATGAGAGTAAATAACTCCCTGCGTAGAGGTCCTGTGTTTTTCGTGCCTGCGCAATGAAAGACTGTACCGGGCCTATGGTAAAAATGAAGAGATATTTATGGCTCATATTTTACACCATCCAGTGCGACTTGATCCCAGAATTGTGCAATTTTACCATAGTTAGGTGCGCTTTTTTTCCTCCTATCGCCTTTGTTTTGTAAATCCACATTCTGTGGCAAGAATTCCCCGGATAGCCATAAAACCAGCCAGTAATACTTACTCTCCACCTTTACCAGTTTGATCAACAGGGGCGAAGCCCTTCTCTCAAACATCTCATTGTCGGTTTTCACGTGTTTTGCCGGCAGTCCGAAAGCGGCAGTGCCGAAAGTGTCCATTTTATTCGTCGTACGGTATTTGGAAAAAGTACTCCCTATAGCATTCAGTGCCCCTTTCCAGTCTTGAAACGAGTCTTTCGAGAGGATGAATCGCAAATCAGTTATGGATGAATATGTAGTGACTGGAGTGGTTAGGATACCTCCATTCACTATCGATATGGCGCGGGAATAATTGTCGACGAGCCACTTTTTTACTTCTTCACTGCTGCTGCCTTTTACGATAAACTCAAGGGCTTCATTGCCATCCTTCAGAACATCCAGGTCACCATGGACGCCTGTAGTGCCGATATTCCCTCCGCCTCTTCTTGAGCGTGCGCCCAATCCCCCAAAATAGACCAATGCCCAGAATGCAGCGCAAGCCTGTTTCAACGTGTCGGGATCATGGCTTTTCAGCTCCACTGAAAACTTCTGGCCATGCCGAAAGAACTTCCTACCTCTTCCAAACACTATCACTGAGTATAACAGGTACCCAATACCGGCATCTTTACCTGTTAATGTTCGATTATTTTCACTTCTCCAACTCAGAGCATAGTCGTCTTTTACGTTGCTCCCTGTCTCCAGTCTGGAGTTCCTTCTTACCACAAGGGATACTTTACTTCTGCCGACTCCTTTTTTCGTTGAGCCGAAGCTTTCACCCTCTTTCTGGAGTAGTTCTTCGAATGAATTGTCCGGAGAGTCGGAATACGTCATCGCCCGCCACCAGAACCGCAAAACCCCCTTTATTGAAGGAGATCTGAGTTCAGGCTTTTGCACATCCGCTCCAGCCATAAACAGGGGAGTGATGGTTTCACATTCAAAGACAATGGTTTTCATGCGGCCATCTCGAGTACTCGCCCATCTGTGGATCGTAACTGTTCTCATCTGTGGGATGACTTGCCAACAATCCTATCTCTTTCATTCTGCCCTGCAGAACGGTATAAAATCTCTCCGGTTGAGACAACAGCCGTGAGGAATTATGTGTAATCCGGGTGCTCATTGAATCGGTCATTCTCATGCTTCCGCTCTCGTCACAATAATGCCCCCAAACCCGTAGGCCGTATGTTTCCCGATCTGGAGGTACTCCCCGGCTTTGAGGAGGTTCCCCGCTTCGGGCGGAATCGCTGATGTTTCGTAGGTGATCCAGCCGGTGACGCCCTCGAATCGCAGGATCCTCCCGTCCCTCGAGCGACGGGCGACCTCGACGGTTGCGACGTCGAAGTCGAGGACGGGCACGTCCTGTTTGAGGAGGCCGTCCGGGATGCGGCAGGGGTAGTGTACGGCGTCGAAGCGCTTCGTCACCCGGTTGAACGCTCTCGCTGATGCGGCGAGGATCGATCCGAGGGGCGGCATGATCTCCATCCGCCCGCCCCGGACGAGGCGGACGGGCGTGACAAAGGAGACGGTCGTCCGGTCGCCGAGAGGAAACTCCGGGATCTCGACCGTCTTCGCCGAGATCCCGGTGATTTTGAAGCGTCTCCCGGTAAAGTGCCGGGCGTTATCATGGGCGTGGATCCGGGAGAGGATCTCCGGGACGTACCGCCTCCTGTCGCCGTGGACCTTGATGAACCCCTTCACCCCGCCGTTGTCACGGAAGGCGAGGAGAGCGTAGGGGTTGATGTCGACCTCTTCGTCCTTGAAGACCATGCGGTAGGGGCACCGGTCGGCATCGGGGCAGTCCGGCGGGCACGTCGGCCGCGCGCACCGCAGGGCGGTGCCGAGCCATCCCCTGAACGCCGATCCGGGAAATGCCGGAAGATCGGCGTTTCGTGCGGCCCTCAGATCGACGGAGATCAGCGATGAACTCATGGTGAGTGAATTGGGGGGCAATGGAAGGACGTTCGGGTGAGAGTACATAAACATTGCGAAATGTTCCTGAGTGGATATTCTGGCGAAACGATATTTCTCGAGCCGATGATGCCGGAGGCATATCCTGCCGCGTTTGGGCTGCCGTT
>MWEM01000049.1 GCA_002071085.1 Thermotogota bacterium ADurb.Bin062
GTCGATTGTAGTGGCCAACTTTTTTGAGAAAGTGGCTTTTATCGCCGTTTGTAGCACTTTTAGTCGAAAGTTGGGTTGAGAACGTCCTGGGAACGCTGAACTTGTGTTCGGCAGGTTTTAAAAGCCAGGGCTTCTCACGGAGAACCCAGAATAGCGCCCCGATACCCGCTGTATCCCCTTATCCCACCCGGCCTTTCATTTTATTACTTCTCACTTCCAAAATTATCGTTTGTGAGTTGACTTTTCCAATTTTTTGGAGTATAATGATAAAAATACTGGATTGATACCCAAATAATTGGAATTGCAATTCAATTTATCTTGTACGATAAGGAAAGGAGCAGTGGTTATGGGGGAGATTTACAGCAGAAGTAATTTCGTGTTATTCGCTTTAGGAAGGTTGGTGTCTTTGATCGGCGCGGGCATACAGATGATCGCCTTGCCCCTGTTCATCCTGGACACCACCGGCTCGGCCTCGATGATGGGGATTTTTACCTTGCTCAGCATCATTCCGAGGCTGGCGGCTACCCCATTTGCGGGGGTTCTGGGGGATAGATGGAACCGAAAGAAGATTATGGTCTATGCCGACTTTGGCCACGGGGTTATCTTGTACTTGCTCGGCGTGATCGCGCTCTACCGACAGATCACTATCCCCGTCTTGTTCGTCAGCACCGCGCTCTTGTCGGTCCTGGATGCCTTCTTTTCTGGGGCGACCGCCGGCATGCTCCCGGATATCGTTCCAGAGGCGAATTTAAAGAGAGCGAACTCCACCTTAGGATTGGTGAGTGGTATCTCCAGTATCATCGGCCCGGTCGTTGGCGGGATTCTTTACGGGTTGACCGGTATCCTCGGCGTCTTCTTCATTAACGCCACGTGCTTCACCCTTTCGGCCATCAGCGAGATCTTTATTCGCTACGAACCGAAACTCAGATCAGAGAAATTGTCGGTGGTCGGCTTCGTCAGGGACCTAAAGGAAGGGGCATCCTTCGTATTCGCCAAGAAAGGGCTGAAAGTTCTCTTTATATTCGCGATGTTCCTGAACTTCCTCTCTGCGCCGCTACTTTACATTGTTTTCCCGTTCATCCTGAAAACGACCATCCAGTTCTCTTCTGACCAATACGGATACCTGCAGTCGGCTTTCGTCGTGGGGGCCTTGATCGGAAATATCGTCATCATTAAGTTCCTGTTGAAAGCTTCAAACAGGAAGATGCTCATTGGCGGACTCTTCGCTCAGTACGGTTTTCTGTTCCTCTTCGCGCTCACTCTCTTCCAGCCGATGTTCGGTTGGCTTCAGAGCCGTCTTTCTCTGTACTTCTGGATCGGGGCGGCGTTTTTCGCGCTGACCGGATACTTCAACACATTAGTCAACGTTCCCATTAACACGAACCTTCAAGTAATGACACCCACGCACATCCGATCTCGCGTGTTTTCTGTCCTGGATTTGTTATCTCAGATTATGATCCCTATTGGCGCGGTGATCTACGGTTATTTGATGGACAACATACCCGTTCACTGGTTCCTCATCGCCAACAACGCGCTCTGCGTCCTGGTGACGGTCGTCTTCCTGTGGGTCGCTCCGCCAGAGGTCTACGATCCCCACTTGGAAAGCGCCACGACAGTCGAAAACGCCGTTTCATGTTCTGGAAACCTCTAAATGAGATAGCGGAAAATTTAGATCAATCCGTTGCGAGGCGCTCGCTCGCCCCGATATCGAAAGGCGATGGGCGTAATCGGTTATCCACATCGTATCGTACGAGGTCCGTGGGTATTCCTTTGTCGATACAAGGACTGCCCGCCTCCAAACGATACCGCTCGGTCAAGAGGGGATCGGCGCATAAAGAATTCGCCTCCGCGCCGACGTGCGCTTTCCAGTCTTCGAAATCGCCGCGCTCGAGGTAATGGCCCGGACGCCTGTCTTGAAACCAGATCTCTCCTCCCGGTGCGTAATAACAGTTGGCGTCGATCACGAGCGGCCCCTCCAAAGCGCTCATCCCGCCGAGCTCATCGCTATACCGTATGGCGACGATCGGGCGCTCCCCAGATTCTTGATACACGAGATTGTTGAGGATAATCGGGTTGATCGAGGGCGGGCGCCCCGCTTCAGGTTCCCAATCCTGGAAAGAAAGACCGAAGGTGATCGGGCTCATCCCTTCGCGAGCGGTCCGAACGATCGTATTGTGATAGACCTGAGCGTCTTTTGCCGCATACAAGCCGATTCCAGCGTACGCTGTGTCGAGGATGACGTTGTTTCGAACGATTCCGGAAATGCTTTCATAGTACTCTGGGTTCGTCGTGATATCGAAATACTCCGGACTCGTGTCGAATCCGATGAGAATGCCCGACGCACCGCAGTGTTCGATGATGTTCCGTTCGACGATGCACTCTCGAGCGCCGCCTTTGAAATAGATGCCTGTCGTAGATACGTCGTGGATATGGCATTCCTGGACCAACATCCGATCTCCGTTGACGTTGTCGATTCCTTCGGCGTTCGGGTTGCCCTGGTTATGGGCCCCAACACCCGATGCGTAGATTTCGCAACGCCTGATGGTGATCCGATTGCATTGAGGGGTGATCTTTACCGCATCCCGTCCCGTATGGTGAATGACGCAGTCCTCGATGATGATGTCGCTGGCGCCGCTTCTGTCCTCGATCCCCCAATCCCAACGCGTTTCGAACTTGATCCCGTAGTAATAGCCCCCGATGATCTCTAAACTCTGTATCTTGCTGCCGCTGGACTCCACATCCATCATCAGCGCGATGGCCTCCTCTTCGTCATCGGTCGGAACGATAATTTTCGCCCAATGGCCCGGCGCCGACCGAAGCGTGATATTCGGCCAACGGATGCGAACGGCTTCCCGATACTCGCCCGAACACAAGAGGATCGTCTCTCCACCCTCACACTCGGATAACGCCTTGAAGATCGTGCGGTATGGGCGAGTCTCGCTCCCAATCCCTGTAACGTCGTTGCCCGTCGGTGAAACCCAGATCGCCCCCTCTACCGTGAAAACGGCCGGTTCAGACAGGGTCTCCTCGCCCCACTGCGGGGTCGTTCCCGCTTTGGTCGAAAAACGGAATTCTGGGCTCACACGGCTCTTTCCAGCTTGCTCCACCACCTCGACTTTCCAGCGATAGTCGGTCCCTTCGGCCAATCCGGTTTGGACGAGCTGCTTTTCTTGACAGAAAGTGGGCGCTGGGTAATTCGTTCCCGCTACCGTGAAGTAAACCCGATAACCGGCGATCGTGCCTAGAGCCTGTGGCCGCTCAGGAGTGGCTGCCCCGCTGGGCGTCGCCTCCCACGTGAGGGTCACGGTCGTGCCCAGGTCGCGCGCCCCATCGATAGGAGAGAGTAGCCGAATCATCGGCAGCGTAACGTCCTGGACAGTCCCGTTTCCACAAGATACAAAACAGAATAGACTTACGATAACGAAGACCCACAAATACTCTTTCCTATGGCCATTTAGCATACAGAACCCTCCTCAAACACGTTGCGGTTTGTCAACCTGTAGGCGCGATCATTTGATTTGACATCGCTAGTGTCAATCGCCGAGCTCCTTCTTGATGAGCGCCCATTCCGCCAGCATTCGGGCGTAGTAGTCCTCCAGTTCGTCTCGCGAGAGGGACTCGCTGTTTTTCTCTACCTCTTCTGTATATTTCGACATCTTCGGAAAGAACATATTCAGTGCTATGCCTTTGAGCGCATGCGCCTTTTGGCGAATCGTCGAAGGATCCCCTTGGGCGATCATCTGGCCGAATTCTTTCAGATACCCGCCAAACTCGAGCAAGACGCTGCGGATGATGCTTTGAAAGACATCTTGTCGATGATTGATCTGCCCAAGGAAGCTCTCTTTGTCAAAATGAACTTCCGTTTTTATCTCCGATGGCTGGTGTTCCTTCGCAGGTGTTTCCAAAATGGAAGAAAAATGCTTCACAAGGATATTTCGCAACGCCACCTGATTGACCGGCTTAGTTAGAAAATCATCCATTCCCGCTTTCAGACACTTCTCTTCTTCTCCTTGTATTGCCCGCGCTGTTAAGGCAATGATCGGAACGCGCCGCTGGGTGCCGGTCTCTGATTTCCGAATCCTCTCGGCTGCCTCCAGCCCGCTCATCTCGGGCATCTGCACATCCATCAATATAAGGTCGAAAGGGGCGTTTTCGTAAGCTTCGACCGCTTGGAGCCCATTGTCAGCTTCAGTGAGAATGGCATTCGGCACGATCTCTTTGAGTATGGTTCTGATGAGCAGCATATTCAACGGGTTATCTTCGACGACTAAGATATGAGGAATGCGTTCGACGGTTATCGCAAATTCTTCTGTTTCAGTTTTTTGGAAGACTTCAGAAGTCGGCGCTCGGGTATAGAGGTTTTCCAACACCGTTCGTAACGCCGTAGTCTTGACCGGTTTGTCCAGGATCCCCTGCAAAGAAAAGCCTCGTTGTGCCTCGGCTATGCGGGGACCATTCAGTTCGGCGTTCAGAAGAATGATCGCGTTTTTGTCCGGTGTGCGTTCGTACTTGTCGCGGATGATGCGTATCGTCTGAAGTCCGTCCAAATAGGGCATCTGTGAATCGATCAGAAGAACGTCGTACGGACCGGATTGACTGATCGCTTTTAGCGCGCTGAGCCCGTCTTCACAAATCTCCGCGTCGATCTGCCAAGCCTTCAACTGCTCCTGAAGTATCTGACAAAGCCTGCGGTTATCGTCGACGATTAAGGCGCGATGAATCGGAGTTTCCGGAGCGAAAGGCGATTCGGCATCCGGTTCGCAAAGCGCTTCGACAGAAAAAGAAAACGTGGACCCTTTCCCCTTTTCGCTTTCCACCCGAATCTCGCTCCCCATTTTTTTCGCTAATAAACTCGAGATCGCCAACCCCAATCCGGTACCGCCATATTTACGGGTTACCGAGCTGTCCGCTTGAGTAAAGGCGTTGAACAGCCTTTTCTTTTGGTCGGAATCGATGCCAATGCCAGTATCTCTAATCGAGAAATGAAAGGCCGCTTTCCCGTCCTCTTTCCAATCGAAGGTCAGGGACATTTCCACCTCTCCGACCTGTGTGAATTTCACGGCGTTGCCCAATATATTGACCAAGATTTGTTTCAACCGGACGGAGTCGACAACGGCGTATCTCGGCATCTTCGGCTGGATCGACAGAAGGAGTTCCAACCCTTTCTTTGCGGCGGTCAGTTTTACGATATCGACCGTCGATTCCACCAGTTGCGCCAAGTCCGTCCGGGTTTTTTCCAACTCCAGTTTTCCGGCCTCAATCTTCGAAAAATCCAGGATTTCGTTGATGATTTCCATTAGCGAACGGGCCGAAGTGACCAAGTTTTCCACATACTGTTGCTGGGAAAGGTTGAGCGGTGTTTTCTGCAGAAGCTCCGCGAAACCGACAACCCCGTTTAAGGGAGTCCGAATCTCGTGGCTCATATTCGCCAAAAAATCGCTCTTCGCGCGACTGGCCTGTAAGGCTAGTGCCTCCGCTTTTTTTTGGGCTGTGATGTCGGTCATCACTGTGAGATGCATCTTTTGACCCTGTATCTCTATGGCTTCTCCTGATAGTAGCCCCTCCAACACCTCTTGGTTTTTTGTACGTAACTTGATCTCCATATTATGAATCGACCCGTCTTTCGAAATGGTGTCTTGGACCAAACGGTTCATTTCCGGCTCACAGGCAAGGCCCAACTCTTCCGGATTCTTCCCTAACGTCTCTTCGCGGGTATACCCCGTTCTTTCTACGAATGCCGGGTTCACCTCAAAGAAGCGATTCTCTGACGCAGAAGAAAGGGCCATCATCGTCGGGTTTTTCTCGAATACCTTGTTGAACAATTGTAGAGCCGCTTGCTCCTGAGTAAGGTCTTTGGATACCCCAAAGAGGCACTCCTGCCCTCCCCACTTCCCGTACCACACTCTCGCTTCCACTGGTATAAGCGATTGGTCTTTTCGCACCAAGGGTAAAACGCAGGTTGTCCGTTTTCCCGCTAACATTTCGGCGAAAATTCCCTCCGCTTCCTTTCGGTTCTGAGCCGGATACGTGTCCAACGTGTGCATCCCCATCAGCTCTTCTATGGTGTAGCCAAGCTTTTCTTTGAGCGCTCCGTTCGTGTAAAGAAAATGCCCCTCTTTATCTGCGACAAAGATCATCTCTTCCATCGTTTCAAAGAAGGTTCGGAAATTATCCTCGCTTTCGATCAGTTTACGTTCTATCTCTTTTCGTTCGGAGATGTCCCGAATGACACATTGTATATGGCTGGGATTGTCGTTCTCATCAAGCGCGAGCTCCGTCGAAAGCTCCACTGGAACGGTGGAGCCATTCTTTCTTACGAACGACCTCTCATACAATGGGAGCTTTTCTCCGACCAGCAGCCTTTCTAGGATCTGTTGGCTTAGCCCCGAAACGTCACAGGTCTTATCGAAACGTAGCCCTTTCAACTCAGCTCTCGTGAAACCCGATAGCTCTTCGGCGCGCTTATTCGAGTCGACGATCTTGCCTAGTAAATCCAAGAGAAATACCGCGTCGTGAGATTGATTGAACAATGAGGTATACCTAGCTTCCTGCTCCCTGATCTGTCTTTGGGCTTCCTTAAGCTGTAACTCCGCGTTTTTAAGCTCTGTGATATCCCACCAAGCGCCGATGATCTCCCGGTTTCCGTCCGGTTGGATCGTGATCGTCTGTTTGTCATAGATCCACTGATAATCACCGACTTTATTCCGAAGCCGGTACTCTCCCAATTCATAACTTCCTTGAATGGGCTCTTGTCTCAGGCGCTCTTTCACTTTCGGGCGGTCTTCGGGATGGATGTGATCGCTCTGAAACCGCAAGTCCCCATAAAAATCTTCTGGTGTATGCCCCAGAATCTTCTCCACATTTCGGCTGATATACGTGAATTTGGCGATCCCACCAGCCTCGGCTAAGGAGTAGATGATCGCCGGTACGTGAGATAGGATGTTCTCGAGGTGATCTCGGCTCGCTTCGACTTCCCGCTGCTCGAGCAACCTTTGGGTAATGTCGCGACCCGCGGCGTAGATCAATTTCCCGGAGGAAACGCTGCGCCATTCGATGTACCGGTAAGAGCCTTCTTTAGATCGATAGCGATTGACGAAGTTTGGAACGCTTTGATTGTTTTTCAACTTTTCTACAGCTTCAATTGTCGCAAGATGATCATCCGGGTGCACGAAATCTAAAAAAAGATTCTGCTCCAACTCTTCTTCGGTGTAGCCAAGGATTTCGCGCCACGTCTGGTTTACTTTGAGCAAGTGACCGTCCATATCCGCGATACACAGTAGGTCGAGATTGACGGAAAAGAACCTTTCCAATTCCTCCGCGCGATGCTTTTCAGACGAAATATCATAAAAGATCGTCGTGATCAAATCGTTTCCGAGGGAGCTGACCCGAACGCGATACCAGCGAGCCAAGGGTATCGAGTAGAATTCAAAGTTTTTTTCGCTCCCGTTTCGCGCGACCTCCGAGAAAACACTTACCCAATCGAAGCCCTTCGATCCTATTTCGCTCAGCACCTCGGTAAGCTTTTTTCCCACGATGTTTTCTGGCTTAAGTCCCGTCATCTTTTCATAGGACTCGTTGGTTTCTAGGAAAGTGAAATCGCTGGGTTTCGAATTCTCGTCGAACACGACCTCATAGAGCGCATAAGCGAACGGCGCTTGGCGTATCAACGTTTCATAGTTAACGGAATGCATCCTGTTTTTCCTCCAGAAAGTTACAGATACGATCTTTGCCCGAAGACGACGGAGCCCAAATCTCTCAGGCTTTTTTTTTGATTTTTGATTATACCATTCGCTGCGGGTTGTTGACCGTTGGAGATTGGGTCAAGTTATGGAGTGACATAACGAAGAGGTTCATCGCGGGAGTAACCAGCGGGACCCCGCGATACACGCCCTTCGCCCTTCTCAAAAACGGATCGCGCCGTCGCGAAAAGAAGAAGCGCTTACGCCGCGATGCCGCGCTTGGGAACGCCTGGGAACGCCAACTTTTAAGTTGGCATGTCTTTGAGGCTCTTCGACAATTTACAAGACGTACTTAATTAACGTCTTCTATCGTAATAATTCTGTAGACCCTTAGACCGTTTCGCTAATCCGCTCTAATCGCATAATCGGCCATCTCGCGGACTCTTTTTATTCCTCTTATATTACTTTGTATTTCTTGGATGATCAGTGGGCTTCAAGTAATGTGTCGAAGAGCCGTCTTTGAGCTTTCGCACTTAAGAGCGCACAAAGTTACAAAAAAGAGCCAAACAAAAACGGAGCGCGCCGTCGCAAAAAGAAAAAGCGCTTACGCCGCGATGCTCGCACGGGTTATCGCGGGGAAGGTGTACTTCACGACCCCGCGATAGCCTTTTCTCCTTCTCAAAAGCAGAAAGGCCTCCCTCGGACTTGCAAACCAGTCATAGACAGAATCTTATCCGAAAACAAGATAAGCGAAAGCTCGAATCGTGCCGCTTAGAGAATTTTCCGACGAGCGGGCGTGACATATCTCAGTCCCGCCACGACAGTGCTCACACAGATCTAAGAACGTCCGAAGCGTAAACCGGGGACTCGTTGCGATCTCTTTCACCGAAAGCAACTCTCCGCGACGATCTCCTTTTCACCGGAGTTTTGAGGTACCCCGTCAAGGCTATCACGACCAGTAACAGGCCGATCAAAACCCGCTCAACCCGTGCGTCCGCTTGAACCGTTCAAGTGTTGAGACCAAGAATTTCTCCTATTTCCGTCTTGATCTGCTCCCATTCCTTGACCATGCGCGAATAGTAGTCCTCCAATTCTTCGCGTGTCAGGGACTGACTGTTTTTCTCCACTTCCTCAGCATACTTCGCCATCACGGGGAAAAACATGTTCAGCGAGACTCCTTTTAGCGCATGAGCCTTCCCCCGGATAAGCGCGGGATCCCCTTTCGGGATGACCTGCCCGAATTGCTCCACATATCCGCCAAACTCGAGCAGCGTGCTCCGGATAATGCTATGATAGATGTCCCGACGATGAGCATACTGTTGCATAAATTGGTCTTTGTCAAAATGCGCCCCGATGACCTGACCCGCTTCGGGTGAAGATAGAGGAGTTTCCGTGGACATCGTGGAAAAGTGGTTGGCCAGAACATTCCGCAGGGCCACTGGATTGATCGGTTTTGTCAGAAACCCATCCATTCCTGCTTGTAGGCACTTTTCCTCTTCACCTTTAATCGCTCCGGCCGTCAGGGCAATCACCGGGACATGTCTTCCCGTGACACGTTCTTGTTCCCGGATAATTTCCGTGGCTTCCAATCCGCTCATTTCCGGCATCTGGACATCCATCAACACCAGATCGATAACATTGTTTTTATAGGCTTCAACGGCTTGGATCCCGTTTTCAGCTTCCACGAGAATCGCATTCGGCACCATTTCCTTGAGAAGGGTTCGCAACAGCAACATATTCATGGCGATATCTTCGACAATCAGGATTCGCGGCGGGCGGGCGACTGTCAAGACCGTATCGGTCGAATCCGCGCTTATCGGCATATTCGCCAATGGTTCTGGGGCGTATAAGTTTTCCAGAACCATTCTTAACTCCGACAGTTTGATGGGTTTATTCAGGATACCCCAGATGGAATAGGATTTTTGAATCTCCGCTATTCGCACATCACTCTGATCAGCGTTCAAGAGAATGATTCGGTTTTTGTGAGAATCGCGGTCATACTTTTTACGGATGATACGGATCGTTTCGATGCCATCCAAGTAGGGCATCTTCGAGTCGAGCAAAAGGACATCGAAGGGCTCTTCGGACCGGTCGAGCAATTTCAAAGCGGAGAATCCATCGCCGCAGACCTCCGCATCGATCTGCCACGCCCGTAATTGCTCGCGGAGGATCTGACATTGCCGGTGGTTATCATCGACGATGAGCGCGCGACGGATGGGCTTATCCGGTTTAAAGGGAGCGTCGTCGAGTTCGCAAACTGCCTCGATGGTAAAAGAGAAGGTGGACCCTTTCCCCTTTTCGCTTTCCACGTGAATTTCGCTACCCATCTTTTTCGCCAACAGATTGGAGATCATCAGCCCTAATCCCGTGCCGCCATATTTTCGGGTTACCGAACTATCGGCTTGCGTGAACGCGTTAAACAGTTTCTTTTGTTGCTCGTGGTCGATTCCGATGCCGGTATCCCGAATTGAAAAACGGAAAACCCCGTTGTTGCCTTCTTTGATTTCACAGGTCAGAGTGAGCTCCACCTCTCCGCTTTGGGTAAACTTGACGGCGTTTCCTAATAAATTGACCAGAATCTGCTTGAGGCGCAAAGGATCGACGATGGCATATCTCGGGATGTCCGGTTGAATTGCCAGAAGGAGTTCCAAATTCTTTTTTTCCGCGTTCAGTTTCACAATATCCAGGGTCGATTGAACCAGATGGATCAAATCCTCTGGAGTTTTCTCCAATTCCAATTTTCCGGCCTCTATTTTTGAGAAATCAAGGATTTGGTTGATGATTTCCAACAGCGAACGCCCCGCGACCGTCAGGTTTTCCGCATATTGACGTTGGGAAGGATTCAGTTGGGTTTTCAGTAACAGTTCGCCGAAGCCGATGACTCCGTTCAGAGGAGTCCGGATTTCATGACTCATATTCGCTAAAAACTCACTCTTGGCCCGGCTCGCCTGCAAGGCCGTAATCTCCGCGTTCTTCTGCGCCGTGATGTCAGCCAGGACAGTCAGGTTAATCTTTTTGCCCAGTACCTCGAAAGACTCCCCGGAGAAAAGCCCGTCCAGTATCTCACCATGTTTCGTGCGAAACTTGATCTCCAGATTATGGACAAAGCCGTCTTTCGCGAATCCCTCTACAATTCGTTCGAATGTTTCCGGGTATTCGGTCAGACACAGGTCTTTGGCCTTTTTTCCGATCACTTCATCACGAGTATATCCCGTTCTATCGATGAACGCCTGATTGACTTCGATAAATCGATCATCTTCCGTTGAAGAGAGGGCCATCGAGGTGGGGTTTTTTTCGAAGATTCTATTGAACATTCGCAGCGCTTCCTGTTCCTGGCTCAGGTCTTTGGAAACTCCGAAAATGCATTCCGTTCCGTCCCACTTCCCGAACCAAACCCTCGTTTCGACCGGTACTTCGGAACCGTCTTTTCGGCCCAGGGGCAGAGGACAGGTCGTGAGTTTACCAGCAAACATATCAGAATAGATTTCTGCCGCTTCCTTCCTTCGATCTACAGGATGAACATCGAGCACGTGCATGCCCATCAGCTCGTCTAGCGAATAGCCGAGCTTTCTTGTGACGGCTCCATTCGTGAAAAATACTCGCCCTTGTCTGTCCGCGACGAAGATCATATCCTCCATAGTCTCGAAGAATGTTCGAAAATTGTCCTCGCTTTCGATTAGTTTTTTTTCGATCCTTTTCCGTTCGGAGATATCTCTGACGACGCTCTGGATATGGGTAGGAAGACCTTCCCCATCCCGAACAAGCTCGGCGGATATCTCGACCGGAACGGTGGTACCGTCTTTTCGCCGGAAAGGCCGTTCATAGAGCGGTACTACGTTACCGGAAAGGATCTGTTCCAATACTTGATAACTGCGCTCCGGGGCGGCGGAAGTTACATCCAGCGGCAACCCTTTCATTTCTTGTTTTGTGAAACCCAGCAACTCTTCGGCACGTTTATTGGATTCGATGACGTTTCCCTTTAAGTCCAGGATGAAAACGGCATCGTGGGATTGATTGAAGAGCGAGGTGTACCGCGCTTCCTTGTCCCGTATCTGTTTTTCCGCTTCTTGTAGTTGAGATTCTGCCTTTTTAAGATCGGTGATGTCCCACCATGCGCCGATGATCTCCCGGTTTCCGTCGGGTTGGATTGTGATCGTCTGTTTGTCATAGATCCACTGATAATCACCGGCTTTATTCTGTATCCGATACTCTCCCAACTCATAACTACCCTGAGTCGGCTCGCATTTGAGGAGTGCATTCACCTGCGGCAGGTCTTCAGGATGGATGTGATTCCTCTGAAACTTACTGTCGAGGTAAAAATCCTCCGGGGTATGACCCAGGATCTTTTCGACGTTCTTACTGATATAGGTGAACTTCGAGCAATCTTCAGTCGTTATTAAGGAATAGATGACCGCCGGTACATGAGACAGAATACGTTCCAGGTTGTCTCGACTGGACTCGATTTCCTGCTTTTCTCGTATTCTTTGAGTTATATCGCGGGCGGCCGCATAGATCAGTTTGCCGGCGGGAAAGGATCGCCACTCGATGAATCGATAGGAACCGTCTTTCGACCGATACCGGTTGACGAAGTTTAGTACCTTTTTCTGACTGTCCAGTTGTTTCATCGCTTCAAGAGTGGGAAGCAAGTCCTCCGGATGCACGAAGTCCAGAAATCGGCTCTTTTCCAGTTCTTCAACTGAGTAACCGAGGATTTCGTGCCACGCTTCGTTTACTTTAAGGAAATTACCGTCCGTATCAGCGATACACAGCAGGTCCAAGTTAACCGAGAAGAATCTTTCCAACTCTTCCGCTTTGGCTTTTTCGGAAGAGATGTCGGAAAAGATCGTCGAAAACAATCCGGTCTCTGGGGAGTGGACCATTACACGATACCAGCGGTTCAAAGGAGCGGAGTATTGATCGAAGGTTTTTTCGCCGCCGTTAAGGGCGATATCTCCGTAAAAGGCGATCCAATCGAACTGATCCGACAGAATCCCTGGCAATACCGTGGTTACCCGTTTTCCAACCGTGTTTTCCGCCTTGAGGCCGGTCATATTTTCGAAGGCTTCGTTAATCTCCAAAAAGACATAATCGCAAGGCTTCTCCTGTTCGTCAAGGACAATCCGATGGAGCGCGTAGGCAAAAGGCGCTTTCTTTATCAACATTTCATAGTTAACGGAATACATCCCTTTTTCCTCCAGAGATTTACCGATACGATCTTTGCCCGAAAACGAGGGGGGCCCAATCTCCCGGTTTTTTTCGGTTTTTTGATTATACCATTCTCGTTGCGGATTGTTGACTGATGAGTGTAGGTAAAGCTATGGGGTGACATAACAAAGAGGGTTATCGCGGGGTAACCAACGGGCTGACTTCTTGCGTGTTATCGCGTGGTAACCAACAGGACACCGCGATACTAACTAAGCCCCGCGATCAGTCCGTATAAAAGCGTATCGCGCCAAGGGGTAATCGCGGGGTAACCGAAGGGACCCCGCGATCCCCCTTTTGTTTTTTTACACCGCGGGATATCGGGGTATCGCGCCGTCGCGAAGAGAAGGAGCGCTTACGCCGCGATGCCGCGCTTGGGAACGCCTGGGAACGCCAACTTTTAAGTTGGCAGGTCTTTGAGGCTCTTCGCGCTTAAGAGCGCACAAAGTTACAAAAAAAAGAGCCACACAAAAACGGATCGCGCCGTCGCTAGAAGAAAAAGCGCTTACGCCGCGATGCCACGCTTGGGAACGCCTGGGAACGCTAACTTTTAAGTTGGCATGTCTTTGAGCTTTCATGTTTAAGAGCGCATAAAGTTACAAAAAAAGAGCCACACAAAAGCGTATCGCGCCGTCGCAAGAAAAAGAAGCGCTTACGCCGCGATGACTACGAGGTTCTTCGACCCCCTGAAAAGCCGACGTTCTTAGTAGCGCTCTCAGGTGTTCGGCGCTCCCAGGCAGGGTGAAATCTACGTTCAGGCGCCTTTCACCATCGTAATCGTCAGCGTGTTTTTTCCATCCAAAAAGCGGTAGCGGACATCGTCCATCAATTTCTTCACCATCAGGATGCCCAGGCCTCCGATTTCCCGCTCGTTCGCGGCCAAGGTCGTGTCGACATCGGGATTTTGTAGGGGGTTGAACGGTTGCCCTTCGTCCGTAAAACTCAGCGTCGTTCGGTCCGGGTGGTCTTCGATTTCGATCTCAAAATCCCCTTCTCCATCCTGATAGGCGTAAGAGATGATGTTCACGATGATCTCTTCCGAAGCGGTGAGTATTTTCGTGAGCGTCTTTTCGTCGACACCGGCCCCTCGAAGGTGCGTTTCGATAAATCCGACGCTTTCTTCGAAGTGGGCCATCGTAGCCGGAACCTTCAGGCTCTGTGGCATAAGGCAGGCATCCGAACTGTTTACGCGATGGTCAAGATACCGGTGAATCCGGTGACTTCAAAGATCTCTTTGATTGTGTCATTCACGCCTTTGACGGTCATCTTCGTTCCTAGCGCGTTGACCTTTTTTTGAGCGGAGAGCAATACCCTCAACCCTGAGCTGCTGATGTAATCCAGCGCGGAGAAGTCGAAGACCAAATTGACGGGCTCCTTTTCGAATGCTGCCTCTATTTCTTTGCTCAATTGCGGGGAAGTGATGGTGTCCAATCGCCCGGAGAGGGCAAAGGTCACCGTGTTCCCGTTGACACTCCTTTTTATTTCCATCGCACTCGCCTCCTATTTTACTTCTTTGATTTTTTTATGGTGATCTCTATGCTTTTCAACGCGATCGATACCACGATGTCGTCGGCGAATTTTTCTATGATAGACCGCTCGATATCCGCGCCTTCTCCTTTCTCTTCCTCAATCCGCTTGGTCTTCTGCAGAGACCAGTAGATCATATCCGGAGAGGCCATTATCGCGGAGTATGAGAGCATTTCATCCGCCATATTGCTGAAAATGAACGGGTTCTCTCCGACAACCATGTCTGTTGCGATGAAGTCGACTAAGCGTGATATTCTACCGAGAATTCCTTTTTTTGGAGTATTCCTTTTCGCTTTAGATAGATCGATCAGCTCTTCTCGTTGATCGGTGGACAACTGCGCGTTCGCTTTGAGATGCACTTCAAAATCCTTGTCCGTCGTTTCCACCCACAACGATCCCTTATTGATCCCCAGTAACGATTCCAACGCGTTGATCCCCTCTTCGGCCAACAGTCTGGAAAAAGCGACGTCCTTGTCATCGAAGCCGAAATAGATCGCCAACTTTTCCACTTTATCCAACGCCTGTTCAGTAAGAAGAGCGGAACCGTCCAATTGGAAAATATCCGATTTCATATGAAATCCTCCTTTGCGGGGTTACCCGGATTTTCTTTATGAGAAATCTCTTCGTTTTGATCGTAACGCAGCATCAACATCGTGATGTCGTCCGCCTGCTCCGTCCCTTCGGCAAAGTGGTCCACATCTTCTTTGATGCCGACGATCGTCCGCTCCAATCCCAGAGATACGGGGAATTGGTTGAGAACGCGTATCAGGCGTTTCGGACTGTATAATTGCTCGACTCGGTTCATCGCCTCGGTTACGCCGTCAGTATACAGAAAGAGGGTGTCCCTAGGCCCAAAGGTAATCTCCTGCTCCGTATACCGAACATTCGGAAGCCCCGCGAGAACGAATTCCTGCTTCACCGGCAACCATTCGTAGAGGCCGTTGTCCTTCCGAACCAGCGGGGGATTGTGTCCGGCGTTCACATACCGCATCACTCCTGTCCGCGTGTTCAATATCCCCATAAAAGCCGTGACGAACATATCCTCCTGGTTATTCTCACACAACGCGATATTGGACTTGTACAAGATATCCGAGACCGACAGTCCGGAGAGCGCATAGGTTTTTATGATCGACTTCGAGATCATCATGAAGAGCGAAGCCGGAATTCCTTTTCCAGAGACGTCCGCTATTACGACGGCCAAGTGGTCCGAATCCACCAAAAAGAAGTCGTAGAAGTCACCGCCCACTTCTTTAGCCGTATACATCTGCGCATAGATATCGAAGTCTTTGCGATCCGGGAAAGCGGGAAATGTCGAAGGGAGGGCGGAATGCTGGATCGCTTTGGCGAAGGCGAGCTCCGTATCGATTCGAGAAGACGCCTCGTTGATCGCATCTTTGAGCGCATTCACCGTGGTGTTAATCCCGTTTGACAAAGAAGCGAACTCCTTGTTGGTGCGCACGGAGACGACCTCGTTCAGGTTCCCGCGCGTGATCTTCTCCAGAGAATTGTTCACACGGTAAATGCCGTTGATGACGATAGACTGCACCAACCTCGCGATGACGAAGAAGATGACTCCAAACAAAAGGATGTTGAAGATGACCAAAAGGGCCGTGCCGCTATCGCGCGACAGATACATCTCTTGGGTCGGCAACTGTCCGACGATATAGTAAGCCCCGCTCTTTTTGTATCCGAACAAGCGTTTCTCTCCGTTGGCCGCCGCGGTGAAATAGCCTTCTGGCTCTTTTTCCATCTGCTCTTTCACCGCTTGCGCCGTCGCCGCGTCGAGCAGCGTTGTCGAAGGGAGACCCAACAACCGGTCATCGGCCGAACTCACGATGACTACATTTTGATCGAGGATGAGGATGTTCCCAGAGCTCCCAATTCGAAACCCCGGAGCCAAATTCCTGATGTCGGCGATCTCGAGGGCTCGGGCCAGTTTCTCTGGCCGGTAGCCGATCTGCACGATCCCGGGCTCATCCAGCCTCGCGACACCGACGTACTGGAAGATCTCTTTGTTGATCCCTTTCGGTAAGGGGTCTTGGGCCAGAGCGAAGTCGGGGTCCCTTATTGCAGCCAAAAAGGATGCCGATTGCGGATCGGAGGCCATATCGTAGTTGAAATACTCCGGGACGCTCCCGAAAATGAGGATGCCACGCCGATCCACGATGTGTATTTCGTCAACAAGCAGCATATCTCTGATCTTCTGCATTTCTTCGAGGTTTCCGATGAGCGCGGGATTCAGCTGGATCATCTTCGCCACGGCCTTCGCCTTCGCGATTCCGCTCTCATCCAATTCTTTTCGTATCTCGTAGAGGTTTTCTTGATTTTTCTGTAGCTGCTTTTCTACGTCGGCGATCTTCAGTCGAATCAGCGTTTTGGCGTTTTGAGAGGCTTGCGCCGTCAACGCCCAAAAAGAAACCACTAGGGCGCAGATGAAGGCGATGATCAAAAACGTGAACAGCCAAACCAAAAAGGTCTT
>MWEM01000050.1 GCA_002071085.1 Thermotogota bacterium ADurb.Bin062
CACAAAGATTTGACATCTCCCGGATGCGGACCCGATACCGAGAGGTGTATGATCAGGTGATGGGCGAAAATTGACCTTCTCTGGCTCGATTCCGCCCGTTCAAGAAAAGGACATTACGGATAGCGCCAAAGTCGTTTATTTTGATAACGATCTGTGTCAGACCGCCCACACCGCTGAGTGGAGAAATCAGATGAGCATAGAACAGACCAAGGTCAGCATCGTCATACCCGTTTACCGGGCAGAGAACACGTTAGAGCGCTGCCTGGCCAGCGTGTTCGCGCAAACCCACTCGAATCTCGAGGTGATACTGATTGACGACGGCTCTCCCGACCGTAGCCCGGAGATTTGCGACTCTTACGCCCAGAAAGACGAACGTATCCGCGTGATCCATCAGTCGAATACCGGAGTCGGCGCTGCGCGAAACGCGGGGATGTCTGTGATGTCGGGCGCCTACCTGTTTTTCTTAGACGCGGATGACTACATCGTTCCCGAAACGATCACAGTGTTAGTCAACCGGGCCGAGAAAACCGGTGCGGATATCACAATAGGCAACCTCCGGGAGTCGGGCGGGCGGGGCCTAGTCCGCGAGAGTCCCCCTTATTCCCGAGAGAGTATCCTCTCGGAGCAGCAAGCCATCGCGCAAGTACGGTATGAGCTATTCTACGATCCCGGTTACGGGGTGACGGCCTGGAACAAGTTGTATCGTGCGGGCTTCCTCGAGGAACACGGGATAGCCTTCGAGAATCGTCGACTCCTGTGCGAAGACCGCGTATTCAATACCAGATGCTTCATACATCGGCCGCGTATCGAGTTGGTCAACCGATACACCTACGTCTATTGCATCGATGCGTCGACGATTACGAGATCGAAGATCGATAATCCGGTAGAGAAAAGTCTGAGCGCGGTAGAGGCGATGAAAGACGCGCTTGACGCGAATCAGAGCGCGGATGAGAACGAAGACCTTTTCACTTGGTTCGTGTTCGGGCAAATCAACCAATGCGCCCGAAATTTCGCTATACATAGCGAACGTCCATTCAAGGATATAAAGGCTTTCCTCCAGCAGTATCGAGAGAACGATCTCGTCAGGCGCTGTCTTGAGGAGATCGGTTCGGGAAAGCATATGGAAGGGATTTCTCGAACTTCGTGGAAACGGTATGCGAGGGGTCTTTCCCGGTTGCTGAGCCGAGGCGCGTACACAAAAGCTTCTATGATTTTGTGGTTGCGTTTCAAGGTTATAGAACACCGGTAGCGCTAAGGCGCGCCTTTCTGGGAGCGCCTTTGGAACGTCCTGAGAACGCGGGGCTTTAGTCCGGCTTGTCTTCGGTATTTCCGCTAAGAGCGCTTTTCGTAGGAGTGCCCGATCTACTTTTCGCCTACCTCGTATTTCGTCTTCTCACGCGCCCTCCGTGTGAACCCTGTTTTTCAGGACATGCCAACATAAAAGTTAGCGTTCCCAGAGCGTTCCCGAGCGCGGCATCGCGGCGTAAGCGCCCCTTCTTCTCGTGACTGCGCGATGCCCTTTTTAGAAGGACATAAGGACGGTTCGCAGGGCCCAAAAAACCACTTACCCCGCGATAACCTCGCAGACCCATCGAGGCGTAAAAAGGGCAAAAGGCCGATCTCCTCCTCTTTCTGTTTTTTGTTGCACCTCGATACGATACCCACACCCCTTGGGAGTATTTGCCCAAAAACGTGTTATTATAGACAGTAGATCGTCGAAACTATCGTGCGACTCGACCACTTCCTCGCGGAAACCGCCGGGATAGGGGCGGTCGAGAGAGCGCGCGAAAGGGGTGGTGTATGAACGAATGGGTTCGCTTAACACAGCGGGTTGCTTGGTTAACACCTTCTGAGGAGACGGACCGACCCGGTTTGGGCTATATTAAGGGGTCCGAAGCTTCGGCCGCAGTGGATGGTGGAAATTCCCTCAAGCATATGCGGCTTTTCTTAAAACACCTGCGTGAAGAGAGGCTAGCCGTTCCGACCTTTACCTTCCTCACGCATTGGCATTGGGACCACATCTTTGGCCTAGGCGCCTTGGACAACTGGATCGTAGCATCCGAAGAGACAAAAAAGTATATGCTACCCTTACAAGACCAAGATTTGGAACAGGAGATCCGGGAAACCGACTATCAGATCAAAGAGGAATTTACCGACGAATTCGACGTGGCGTTGCGTATGCCTTCGATCGTCTACAAAGAGCGGTGTGTCTTCGACCTCGGGAACTTAACCGTACTCGCGCAGTGGGTAGAGTCGGATCATACGGCGGATTGTTCCGTATTCTTCGTCCCAGAAGAAAAAGTCCTCTTCATCGGAGATTGCCTTTATTGCGGGGCGGATCACGGGCAATACTACCTGGATCGGTTGAGGTATTTGACATTGCTGAAGACGCTGCTGCGCTTTCCGGCGGAACTCTACCTAGACTCGCATCGCAAACCCATCACCAGGGAGCGTTTAAGGGCCGATCTCGAAAAGGTCTCTCGGATCGCGGAAGTGTCGGTCCAATACCCCGATGTGGGGGAAGCCCTCCGCTTTTTGGAAGCGGAGAACCGTTTCGACGTGGACGACGATGTCGCCTTCTATTTGAAAGCCTTCGAGAACGGAGAAAAACGAAACCGAGGTTTTACCGGTAATCCGTGAGAAAGAAGTCAAATCGGGAGCGAGGGGGTAAAGATGCCGAAGAATAATATGATCTTTTGGACGCTTTTTTGTGCTTTTTGCGCGCTTCTCGGCCTTGGATTGCTGGCCACTGGGATACTCATTAATGAAATGGAAACGATGTGGATGGTCGTGCTCGGATTTTTCTTGATGGTGACTTTCGTGATTTGCACCCTGCTCTTCTGGAAGCAAGCGCGCTTACTCCGTCAGATGTTCGAAGGAAAGCGGCTTTTAGCGCATTGGGTGTACTCGAAAGAAAAAGCGGTGCAGCACGCGCAAGGAGAAAAGGTGCGCCGGGCGAAGGCAAACCTTCTTTTGTGGCTCATCATCGCCGGCTTCGTCGTCTTTTTCAGCGTGCTGTTTGTCGTGTTCGGTGATATGGACGAAGATGGGATTCGCTTTTTTTTGTCGATTATGGGAGGGGTGCTCGCCATTACTGGCTTAGCTGCCTGGCTCGCGCCGATACTGGCTGAACGAAAGATCAAGCGCTCCGTTCCTGAGGTTTTCATCGGCGAATTCGCCGTCTGGGCATTTGGGGAGTTTGACATCTGGAATTCGGCCATGACACAGTTCAGGAGCGTGTCTACCGGTCAGATCACCGAAGAGGATGGGAGTCCGCTGGCAGGAGAGGTTTCTAGAAAGATCGAGATCGTTTATGAACAAGGGAATCGGTATGGGTATCAAGAGCGGAAGGTGCTCATTCCCATCCCCGTCGGGAAAGAGCAAGAGGCCGAAGAGGTCGTCCGTCGTATCTTGGACGCAAATTCCTCTTCTCATTAACGTTGTACTCCAGGCTAGAGCGCTCGTCAACCCAAGCCAGGGCGTGTCCGTCGTTCACGGGGACCCTTTGAGCAGCCCTCCCGAACGACGCGCGAGCACGGATGACGTGTGATAACGGAAGGAGAGAGACGCTTTGGACGTGAGGTTTTGGCAAGTGGATTCTTTTACGGCCCAGCCCTTCAAGGGGAATCCGGCCGGGGTTTGCGTGACCGAGACCCCTTTACCCGCGGATTTAATGCAAGGGATAGCGGCGGAGATGAACCTCTCCGAAACGGCCTTCGCCGTCCCGCTCGACCGACAGGGGGGCTATTCGCTGCGATGGTTCACTCCCGAAAAAGAGGTACCGCTCTGCGGACACGCCACGTTGGCGACCGCGGCCATCCTTTACGAGTATTTCAAAGAGAAGGGAAAGGAGTTGCGCTTTCAAACCCTGAGCGGAGTTCTAAAAACGAGATACCGAGAGGGGGCGATCGAGATGGACTTCCCCTTTTACCACCCGCAGCCCATAAGTCTTCCTGAGGAAACGCTCAGATCGCTAGCGCTACCCGCTATCCGAGACTCTCGTTACGCGGCCGAACTCCGTTACTGGCTCTTCGCACTCGAAAGCGAGGAAGAGGTCAGACGCTACAAACCGGATTTCTCACATTGGAAGAGTCTGGTGTTCCCCTGCGAGGTCAGCGGAATCATCCTAACAGCCGAGAGCGGCGGCGAGCACGATTTCGTTTCGCGTTTTTTCGCCCCTTGGCTTGGTGTCGACGAGGACCCCGTGACCGGCTCCTCTCATACAGTTTTGGGTCCGTACTGGCAAGAAAAAACCGGAAAACGGCGGTTGCGTGCCTACCAATGCTCGAAGCGCGGCGGGGAGATGCTTCTCACGGTACAGGAGGAACGCGTGCGTATAGAGGGCCGGTACGCCCTTGTCTTGGAAGGGGTGTTGAAGGCGTAAAGGGGCTTAAAATGTCTGCCGGTTGGTCTTTTCGGCCGTCTCTCGACGCAACCCGGCTTCTATGGCGTCGAGCAAATTCGGTAGATCCGTTTTCTTCAAAGCCGAAACCAAAACCGACTCCGGATATTGCGTCCGGATCAATTCTCGTTTCGCTTCGTCCAGTAAATCACATTTGTTGAACACCAACAGGACGGGGATGTCCGAGGCCTCGATCTTGTCCAGCACCCGGCGACTGGCGTTGATTTTCGCCTCATATCGGGGATCGCTGGCGTCCACCACCAGCAGCAGCAATTGACTGAACCGGATCTCTTCGAAGGTAGCCATGAACGCTTCGATGATCGTGTGAGGGATTCCTTGGATGAATCCGACGGTGTCGTTCATCACGACGGTGGATCGAGAGGGCATGAAGACCTTTCTCGTCACAGGGCTGAGTGTGGCGAAAAGGGCGTCCGCCACATAGATGTCTTGATCCTTCGATAAGGCTCGCAGCAAGGTGGATTTACCGCTGTTCGTGTAGCCAACCAGGGAGACGATCGGTATATGCCGGTCGATGCGCGTCTTTCGTTGTATGCCTCTTTGTTTTTTCAAGGCCTTCAATTCTTTCTTGAGCTCTCGGATCTTGAGCACGAGGACGCGCCGCTTGGCTTCCAATTTCGTCTCTCCCGGCCCGCGGGTTCCGATACCGCCGCCTAACCGAGACATCTCTTTACCCATCCCCACCAGGCGCGGGAGACGGTAGACCGCCTGAGCCAGCTCCACTTGCAAGCGCCCTTCTTTCGTTTTAGCGTGCAAGGCGAAAATATCGAGGATGAGCTGGGTGCGGTCGATGACGTGACAGTCGATCTCCTTTTCGATGTTTCGAGCCTGCACCGGGGTCAACTCGTTGTCGAAGATGACGAGATCAGGGTTCAGTTCCGCTACCGCTTGTTTGAGCTCCGCCAGTTTCCCCTTTCCGATGTATGTGGCCGAATGCAACTCGTGAACCTTTTGTCTGAGCTCGAAGGCCTTCTCTCCGCCGGCCGTCTTCAGCAGCGATTCTAATTCGTGCAGCGAATCGTCGAACTCCCACTCTTCCTTGTCTTTCGTCCATACCCCAACGAGAAGCGCTTTTTCCATTATGTCTTTTCCACTTAGGGTTGGAAGTTTACGATCCAATAGTCCTCGTACAAGCGCCCACTATCGCCGGCAATCTCGGGTTTGCCTTTGAAAACGCCCCCTGCAAACAGGTAGGTACCGTCTTTCATTTGGATGATGCTTTCCGCGCACTCGTCTCTTTCTGTCCCAAAGGTATGCTCCCACATCAAGGAACCCGAAGCGCTCACGCGGAGCACCCACGCGTCCATCCCCCCATGGTGTTGACTCACGTCGCCGTCGGAAGAGGTGGTGTATCCGGCGAGGAAATAGTTGCCCCGTCGATCGATGGTCAGTGAGAAGGCCTTGTCGTGGTCGCTCCCGCCGAAGGTTTTCGACCACTCGACCTTTCCGGACCGATTCAGCTTCAGCAACCAGACATCCCAACGCCCATTGTTCCCGCTAATATGGCCGTCATTGGATCCGGTAACGCCGGTGATGATATACCCCTTATCGGAGGTGACGGCTATTTTTCTGGGCTCATCCCAACCAGAGCCGCCATAGGTTTCGTGCCATTCGATATCGCCGTAACGATTCAACTTGATGATCCACCAATCCCCGTTTCCGCGATGTGTCTTGCCCTTCAGGTCACCGTCGGAAGAGAAGGTGTATCCGGCGACGACGAAACCGTAGTCGGAGGTTTGAGCGATGGAATACGCCATATCGAAACCGGAGCCCCCGTAGACCTTTTCCCAAAGGACCGCTCCCGCTTCGTCCAAACGAACGATCCAGAAGTCTTTTCCACCGTGAAAGTTTTCTAAATTCGGAGACTGCGTGTATCCGCAGAAGATATACCCGCCGTCTTTCGCTTCGATGATCTCTCGGATGGAATCGTTGTCCTTTCCCCCGTAACTCTTTTCCCACCGGATGTTGAAATCAGGGTCAGTCCGGATGACCCAACCGTCCCACAACCCCCTGGGGTCGGAACGGCCTCCTTCGGTGGAAGCCGAAGCGCCCGCGATTAAAAAATCCCCCGAGGCGGTTTGAATCGCCGTATACCCGCGATCCTCTCCCATACCTCCGAAGTTCCCGGAGCGCAAGAACTGCCCCTTCGAATCCATTAGCGTCACGAATATATCGACCTTCCGATTCCTTCCTGTAAATAGCTCAGTCGAACCGCCAAATCCGGTCAACAACACGCTTCCATCCTGTAGAAGGGCGGCGTTTCGAACGCTGTCACCCTCTTTACCACCGTAAGTCGTTTCCCAGTGAATCAACGCGTGGCTGGCGTTGATGGCGACACTCGTCAACAATAGTATAAGGATCAATAGTTTTTTCAAGAAAGCCCTCCTCTCATATGACACCGGTAGGGGTATTCTATCACACACGATCGCGCTTCTAACCATCTCGTGTGGGTATAATATCCGGGTGTGATAAGAAAAAAAGACAAAAACAAGGAGGGAAAAAAGGCCCCCGAAGGAGCCACCATAACTTCGCACACACGGCCCATCAAATCGGGTTCAAGCCCTTTGTCGGACTCTCTACATTAAATGCTTCTTTAACTCTTCCTCGTTTTTCATATCGATTAGCTCAAGTCCCAAGAAGTCAAGTTGCTCTATTGTAAGGGACTTCAGCCTTTCGAAATACTTTTGCGAGGCCTTAGGGAATTTTTTGGCTATTAATTTCCAAAGGAGTTCTTCTCGGCCTTCTTCTTTGCCTTTTAGAATCCCCTTTTCTAAGCCTTCTTCTCTGCCTTCTTCTCTGCCTTCTTCTCTGCCTTCTTCTCTGCCTTCTTCTCTGCCTTTCATAATTCCTTTTTCCATTCCTTCCTGTCTGAGCATATCCGCGATTGTTTGCATCTTTTCGCTCCTTTCTTCCGATACCGTTTCCATCAGTTCTGACAATTGTTCGAAATTCTCCTTGCCCATCGTTTCAAACAAGTAGATCGTACAGACTTGGAAAAATCGTTCGTTCGCTTCTGTCCGCGGCAATTCCGAAATCGTCACTGCGACTCGGAACATCGCTTCTCGGATCGCTGCCTTTCCCCTGAGCGATCTCAGCCTGATTGCGTCCAAATAGATTCGTAGCCGTTTCGCCCCTTTGACCTCTTCTTCTCTCAATGACGAAATTTCAAACAGTTCATATTTGTAGTCCGGGATGTAGTCTTTCAAGTCCCCGTCCATACGGTCGATGTTTGAAAAGCGATTCGAAAACCATTGCGGCGCTTCCCATTTCTCTCTCCCTTGGTAGAAAACCACGGGTAGAATCACTGGTAGAGGACGCGGTATGGTCTTCTTCCATATGGAGGTCATATACCCCAGGAGTTGCAGGCTCACGTGTTTGTCAACCTTGCTTTTATGTTCGAACAACAGATAGACATACCCCTCTTCCTGTTGTATTTTCACCCGAAAGAGCAGATCGAAAAAGTATTCCGAGAGGTTTTTCCCGACGTAACTGTCTTTTTCTATCGTTATCGATTCGGGATCGACTAACCGGACGATCTTCGGAGGTAGATAGTGTTGGAGGAAAGACTTCGCGGTTTCTATATCCCCCAAAACTTCTTTAAAAAATCTGTCGTGTGACTTATTGATTTTTTCCACGGATATCCCTCCTGAGAAAAAAGACTCATCGGTATTATACCGCAAAGGCGGGGTTTCCAAAAATGGAAAGTGCATCCGTCCTCTGCCCTTCTCAAAACCGTATCGCGCCGTCGCATAAAGAAGGGGCGCTTACTCCGCGATGGTGCGCCCGGGAACGCCGAACTTTAGTTCGGCATGTTTTAGAAAAGTAAAAGATGGTTTCGCACAGAGAACGCAGAGAACACAGGGGAAACATAAACCTGGTGTTGACTCTCGAAAACACTTCTCTGCTTTGTGTCCTCCGTGGTCTCCGTGATGCGTTTTTAAGACGTGCCAACTTAAAAGTTAGCGTTCCCAGGGCCTTCCCAGAGAGACAGGCCGACTGGAAGTCGGCCCCACGAAGAGAAGGGGCGCTTACGCCGAGATGACTATATGGACAAAAACTGCGCGATCGATTCTGACCTTGTTTTTAGAGTACACCCCATAACTTGTCACACACAACTATCTCGTTGAACTCTACGCTCGCGGGAAGATTAAGAAAAACCCCGAAAAGCGGAGAGTGAAATAGCCCGTGAAGGCACCGAAAGGCGTCAGGCTGGCAAAAAAAAAGGGCGCGGATTCTCGCCCTTTTCTATGAACGAAGGATGCTATAACCCGGCCATCGACTTCAGGGTGGCAGCCATATCGGTCCGTTCCCACGTGAAGTCTACGTCGGTCCTGCCAAAGTGGCCGTATGCGGCGGTTTTCAGGTAGATTGGCTTTCGCAGGTCCAGCTTTTTGATGATGCGCCCGGGGCGGAAGTCGAAAACCTCTCGGACGAGGGCGTTCAATTTCTTTTCGTCGATTTTGCACGTGCCGTAGGTATCGATCATTATGGAGACGGGGTTGGCTTTTCCTATGGCGTAGGCCAGCTGGATCAACAGCTTATCTGCCAAGCCCGCGGCCACGATATTTTTCGCCACGTAGCGGGCCATGTAGTGCGCGGATCTGTCGACCTTCGTGGGGTCCTTGCCGCTGAAGGCGCCCCCGCCGTGCGGTACCCAACCGCCGTAGGTATCCACGATGATCTTGCGGCCCGTTAAGCCGGTATCGCCTTGGGGTCCGCCTTTTACGAACCGTCCGGTGGGATTGATCAAGATCTTCATCTGGTCGGTTCGAAGCTCTTCGGGAATCACGGGCATAATGACCTTATTGATGATCCCTTCTCGGATTTCGGCATACGAGATGTCTTCGTGTTGCGCGGCGATTAAAACGGTGTCCACTCTTAAGGGTTTCCACTGCTCGTCGTATTCGATCGTAACTTGGGACTTGCCGTCAGGTCGCAAGAAATGCAGGGTCCCATCCTTGCGGGTTTTGGCCAACTGCATCGCCAATTTATGGGCTAAAAGTATGGGAAGCGGCATCATTTCGGGCGTATCGTTGGTCGCGTAACCGAACATCATACCCTGGTCGCCGGCGCCCAACTGGTCCAGCTCTTCTTCCGCCTTCTCCCCTCCTTTGACTTCTAAGGATTGGTTGACTCCGAGCGCGATATCTTCCGATTGCTCCGCAATCGAAGATAGCACACCGCACGTTTCTCCGTCAAATCCGTATTTCGCTCGGGTGTACCCGATATTCCATATCGTTTCTCTTATGACTTTAGGGAGATCGACGTACCCACGGGTGGTGATCTCTCCGGACACGAAGGCAAGACCCCTCGTCACGATCGTTTCGACCGCGACTCGGCTTTCCTGGTCTTTTTCGATGAGCGCATCCAAGATGGCGTCGGAGATCTGATCGGCGACCTTATCCGGATGCCCTTCCGTTACACTTTCGCTGCTGAATAACCGTCTCATGCGTTCTTTTCCTCCTTCAATCGCGTATACTCCTCTTCGGTGAGTAATATCCCTCCGGTGACCGTTTGTTTTAAAAGCTTCAGCCCCTGACTGAGCCACAAATGCACGTGTATCCGATTGGGGCAGTAACTGCCGATAAGCTCTTTGTGCACCTCATAGGTGTTCTCCTGTTCGAAATTTTGCGACAGTTCGGAGTTCTTTCGGATAATGGTTCGAAAGAGTTCCCCGCAGGTTCCGCACTGCGCGTAAAAAATAAGCAGTTCGTTTTGAGAGGTGATGTACTTCGGTTTCTTCACTCGCTTCCAAAACCAACATTTCACGTCCATCACTTCCTTCTCAGTTTAAAATTCCACGTTTTGACGTTGCCCCAATCGTCTTCGACGATGATCCGACAGGCGGCTAGATCCGGGAAGGTCGACAGGTTTTTCCATAGATTGACCACGATCGGTTTCTCTTGGAGAGAGGCGTACAATTTATACCAATAGTTTGAATGATTCGACCCCTCTCCGAAAACGACGTCGCCATTCTCGAGCATCTTACGTGGGATACGATCGAAAAGGATCTTATAGAATTCGGCCTCGTTGACGAAAAAAGTAATGGCCTTAACCCCGTATTTCCCTTGTCCCGTCCGATTCGACAACCGGGTATTGATCTCTATCTTCGGGATCGCAGAAGTAAAGTATAGGGTTCCGTTTTCGACGATACTCAGGGCTTCTCCATCGATACGAACCCTTTCGATCTTAAGGTCCGCAAGCGGGGGATCCAATAGGTCCCTCAAGTAGAGGAGCGGATTGATATACTCTTCGTGTCGCACGTCTATGAATTCGAAATGACAATGGGGCGCGAGGGCCGTTCCAGTTTGGCCGGAGAGGCCGATGGTCTCGCCCCGTCGAATCGTGTACTCATTCGGGCTGAAAGTGATTTCCATATAGGTGGCTTCCCCGAATTCGATCATCGCCGATTGGATCACCGGTAAAAAGCGATCTGAAAACCGGTTCAAATGACCGTAAACGGAAGCGATACCGTCCGCGTGCATGATATAAATCGCGTTCCCATAGTCTTCGTGGTTCACCCAGATCTTCCAGAGATACCCCTCTTCGGTCGCATAGATGTTGGTGTTTTCGAGCCCGTTGGTGGATAGGTCGATTCCGGCGTGAAACCTCGTGTAGGTCAGGTCGTTCGAATTGCGACACTCCCCGAAAGACGACGTAGTTTTTTTGGAGACTTGAGAGGGGAGCGTGTAGGCTCCGAAGAACGTCACCGTCCACACGAGCAACGTTATAGAGAACGCCATAAAGGCGAGAGAGGTCTTTCTCTGCTTTGCCTGTCCCATAAGGTCACCTGCTTTCCATTGGATGATACCATCAGGACGCAAAAGCTGTATCGCGCCTGATGGAATCGTCCCGTCCCGAAACCGGCATCGTCACCGCTTGTTCCGGGGGGTCTCAACGGACTCGAGAGCGGCTAAAACGCGTCGCCCGTGGTATTCGAACTCGCGCGGTCCCCTTCTTCGGTTTCGTCATCGGCAATAGAAGAGGCGGAACCGGCAGTTTCCGCAACGGAAGCGGTTGCCGCTTTCTGGGCCATCGCTTCCGAAAGCCCTTCGCGCCCTTCAAGATAGGCGTCCGCGATCTTTCCCGTGATCAGCTTGATCGCTCGTATCGCGTCGTCGTTCCCGGGTATGATATAGTCGATCTCATCGGGGTCACAGTTCGTATCTACCGGCGCGACGATCGGAACCCCGAGGTGATTGGCTTCCAACACGGCCGTCTGTTCTTTGCGAGGGTCGATGATAAAGAGGATGTCCGGGACCTCTTTCATCTCTTTCACGCCACCCAGGTTTTTCTGCAACTTTTCGAGCTGCCTTTTAACGATGGCTTGCTGAGGTTTGGGCATCTTTTCGAATTCAGGTGATTCCACGTAGTTCTCAAGCTCTTTCAGCTTCTCGATTCTTTTTCGAATCGTCGGGAAATTGGTCAACATCCCTCCCAACCAGCGATTGTTCACGAAAAACCCGCCACAACGCTCGGCTTCTTCTTGGATAGCCTTCCTCGCCTGGCGTTTCGTCCCGACAAACAGGATAGTGGCCCCCTTACGGGCTTCGTCGCGGACGAAATAGTAAGCTTGATCGAGTAGTTTGAGCGTCTTCTGTAGGTCCATAATATGGACGCCCTTACGATCGGTGTAGATGTACTCCTTCATTTTCGGGTTCCATCTCATCGTTCGATGACCGAAATGAACTCCGGCTTCAAGGAGCTGTTTCATAGAAACGACTGGCATTACTGCACCTCCATATAGGTTGTTCCTCCACGATCCTCTGCGGCAAGCGCCGCGCTTTCCAACCCGTAGCCTGTCGCCGTACGGGCACCAGAAAAGGAGCGGCATCGTGTGAGAGATTCGCGGTATTATAGCAAATACCGATAAGAAAATCAACACCGAAGCTGGGAACGCCATTTGTGAACGCCCTGTGAACGCCGAACTTTAGTTCGGGATGTCTTTAAAAAAAGAAGGGTTCGCACGGAGGGCACGGAGGGCACAGAGAACACAGAGAAAAGATCGTTGTGAACGCCCTGGGAACGCCGAACTTTAGTTTGGCTTACCCTTAAAAAGAAAAAAGAGGGGTTCGCACGGAGAATACGAGGGAAAGATGGGAAAGATGGGAAAGGAGATCATCTATATCGGTAAAAAGGAAATGCTCTGAAAGTTGTTTTCGGAGGTTATCGCGGGGTAAGTGATTTTTACGACCCCGCGATCCGCTCTTTGTCTTTCTTAAAAGCGTTTCGCGCCGTCGCGAGAAGAAGTGGCGCTTACGCCGCGATGCTGCGGTTGGGAACGCTCTGGGAACGCCAATCTTAAGATTGGCAGGTTTTTACGAATGGAAGGTGATTTCTCACGGAGGGCGTGGAGAGAACACAACACATGCCACACTTAAGTGTAGCGCTCCGAGAAGTTCCGCGTTCCCAGAGGAGCAAACTCCGAACACATGCCAAACTATTGCTCGCCGCTCCCGGAACAGCGTTATCGATAGCGTCTTAAAACGTATACGGAATAATCAGCGCGTATGGTACAATCTGGCGAAAGTCGAAGAAAGGCGTGAAAAGTCTTTTGAGTATCTTTTCGAAAAGAATGAACGGAGATATAGGTCTCACGAAGAAAACCTCTTTATGGAGAAAAAACAGCCGAACGGTTCGGGACGAGGAAGAAATCGTTCGACGCTCCTTGGCCATTTCGATCTATGAAGGGATCGGAGCGGTCATCTACGCGCTGGTTGTCCAAGGCGTTTTCTTCACGAAGATCGCGCTGGAGTTTGGCGCGGACGCCTTCACCTTGAGCTTGCTGCTGGGTATTCAGTACCTGAGCCAGGTCTTTCAGCTCATCGTCCCCACAATGATCGCGAGGTTCGGAAAGCGGAAACCTTTCGTTCTCACGACCGTTTTCTTGGTCCGAAGCTTGTGGTTGGCCATTCTGATACTGGCGATTATGGGTGTGACCCGTCGAGATCTTTTTGTCATCATTGTCTCTTGCGGGTTCGTCTGCAGCGCGTTGGTTGGGAACGCCTGGACCTCCTGGATGAGGGACCTCGTTCCTCAAAGAAGGATGGGGAGCTTCTTTGGATTCCGAAATTTGGTTCACTCGTTCGTAAACCTCATCTTCACCTGGGTCTATTCGATGATCCTAAACCGCTGGCCGAACCGTTTCGGCATCCAATGGGTGTTGGGGATCTCCGTTACGGCTGGCTTTATCAGCCTACTCGTCTTATCGCGACAACACGAACCCCCGATCAAAGAAATCCAATCCGTATCGTACCTCAAGCTCTTCCGCTCCAACAAAGACTATCAGAAGCTCTTGGTCTTCGGCGGATGTTGGAACTTCGCCATCCTTTTTTCCGCGCCGTTTTTTTCATACCATCAGCTGGAAAACCTGAAGGTCAATTTCGCTTGGATCGGATACCTATCAATGCTCACCAGCCTTATCACGATGGCCTTCTACTGGATTTGGGGACGGATCGCTGACAGGATCGGGCATAAAAACATTTTAAGAGTCGGAATTGCGATCGCGTGCTTCATCGCCATAATGTGGTTCTTTATGACTCCGGAGACTATGGGAACGCTCCTGTGGGTGGATGCGGTGACAAGCGCGTTGGCGTGGTCGGCGATTAACCTGGCGGTCTTTACGCTGCCTATGTTGGTTGGCGGAGAATCCGCGATCGTTTTGGTAGCCTTCTTTGGAGCGGTGAACGGACTATTCGGATTCATCGGTTCGCTGGTTGGCGGCTTGCTCTCACGTTGGCTTGTCCCCTTAACCTTCACGATGGGGGAGCTAAACATGCAGGGCATCCAATTTCTATTCCTCGGTAGTGGGGTGATGCGTATCGGGTGCCTGTTCTTACTGAAACGGGTCTCGGTCGTCGGGCATATCCGCTTGCGAACGGCGCTGTTCGAGACGATGACCAATATCACCCGACGCGGCGCAAAGGAGCACACCGAACCCGGTCTCGCGTCCGCGATCGTGGAAACAATCGACCAGAAGGAAGAGAATCTCGGGAACAATAGGAGTGGTCATGAAAAGTTATCGGAAAGAACTGTGGTTCGAGACCAATCAACGTAGGGCCTTCATCAATATCACGGCACTATTAGAAGCGTGCTTAAAAGAAAGTGGCGTACAAGAAGGCCTCTGTTTGTGCAACGCGATGCATATCACGGCCAGCGTGTTCATCAACGACGACGAAAACGGATTACATCAGGATTTTGAAACTTGGTTGGAACGACTGGCGCCGGAAAAACCCCACAACCAGTACCGTCATAATAGCTTTGAGGACAACGCCGACGCCCACCTAAAAAGACAGGTGATGGGTCGCGAAGTGGTCATCGCGATCACGGAAGGCCGTTTTGACTTCGGCCCGTGGGAGCAGGTTTTCTACGGGGAGTTTGACGGAAAGCGTAAGAAACGGGTCTTAGTGAAGATCATCGGTGAATGATTTTGGCTTACGAAAATGAGATAACCATCGGGAGCGCCTATCAGATCGTCATCGAAAAGCTCGTCTTCGGAGGCTACGGTTTGGGATATATCGAGGGCAGCGTCCCGGTTTTCATCGAAAGTGCTTACCCTGGCGAGATCGTTCGAGCGACGATCGCTTCGAAGAGCCGCGGCGCGTTTTTTGGCACGGTCCAAGATTGGATATACAGAGTCCCAGAAAGAAATGGGACGGTTTGTTCCGTTTTTAACCAATGTGGCAGTTGCGAGTGGTTGGATTACGACTATCAAAGCCAATTGAAAGCGAAAAAGGAGCTCCTTCGGGAGCAGTTTCTACGCATCGGGAAACTGGATATCATGCCTGTCCTCTTCGACGTCATTCCTTCAAAACCGTATGGGTATCGGAACAAGATGGAGTACGCCTTCCGCAACGTGAGCGGTGCAGTTGTTTTGGGGTTGAAGCGCAAGAAGAGCCATAACGTCGTGCCGACACGCGGATGCAAGATCGTACCCGAGGGCTTCGAACGAATACGTAAAACCGTGGAAAGCTTCGCGAACCGTTCTAAGACCCCCACGCCGGTATACGACC
Organism: Thermotogota bacterium ADurb.Bin062; assembly: GCA_002071085.1. Classification (GTDB taxonomy): domain Bacteria; phylum Thermotogota; class Thermotogae; order MWEM01; family MWEM01; genus MWEM01. Next base: position 15,433 of record MWEM01000050.1, read on the forward strand.
GCTCGACGAAAAGGGGCGCGCTCAAAGACCTCGTCGTACGAACAAACGCGGACCTGACGCGTTGGATGGTGATCGTCGTCACCGATTCACCCTCTTTCAAAGGCGCCGCCGACTTCGTCAAAACGCTTCGGGAGGAGTGCCCTTTCGTGACCTCGATCATCCATTTGAAGAACAGCTCGGATAAGGTGGTGTTAAGGGGGGCGCAATCGACGCTCTATGGCGAAGGTGTGTTAGCCGAGACCCTAGGCTGGTTTCAGTACCACGTCCCATCGACCGCCTTTTTCCAGAGCAACCGTGCTTTGTTGGAACCGTTGCTGGAACTCGTAAAAACTGAGCTCGAGCTCGAAAAGGATGAAAACCTGCTCGATTTATACGCTGGGATCGGCTTCTTCTCCATCTACTTAGCCCCCCTTGTCAAATACGTATTGGCGGTCGAAGGCAACTCGGTGGCCGCAAAAGCTATTGTGAAGAATATGCGTTTGAATCAACTGAGCAACGTACGCGCGATACAAGCGGATATAGAAAAGGCGGACCTGACAAAAGTGTTGGACCGTAAGGTCTCCAAAGTGATCTTGGATCCGCCGCGCGCTGGGATTTCCACGGCGACCGCCCAAGGTTTGGCAGCCTTGGCCCCTGAAAAAATCCTGTACCTGTCTTGCGATCCGGCCACATTGGCGCGAGACATTGCGATACTGGTCAAAAACGGCTACTTTCTACGAAAGGTTCAACCCATCGATATGTTTCCCCACACGTCACACGTCGAGACGGCCGTGTCGATGTCCCGCGTAAAAGACTGAACAAAACTCCACATCCTGTGAGTGCAAGACTGAGAACGC
>MWEM01000051.1 GCA_002071085.1 Thermotogota bacterium ADurb.Bin062
GCGAACGGTATCGGTAGAAAGGAGTGAAAGGATGCAAACGATAGCGGAATGGCTTAAGCAAGAAGGAATGGAAAAAGGAATGGAAAAAGGTATGAAAGAAGGAATGGAAAAGGGATTAGCAAAAGGGATTATAAAAGGCAAAGAAGAAGGCCGGGAAGAACTTCTTTGGAAGTTGATCTCCAAAAAATTCCCACAAATCCCTTCAAGGTACTACGAAAAGCTGAAAGCGCTCACGATAGACCAGCTCGATACCTTGGGCTTGGATCTGATGGAAATGCAGAGTGAGGAGGAGCTGAAAAGGCATCTTCTGATGTGAGACGTTTTGAGGGTCAGACAGAGAGCGCTTTGGGAACGTCGTTGGCGTTCTCAGGGCGTTCCCAGAGAGCCGGACCGACTTTCAGCCGACCTCGCGAACTATCTTCAATCATTTCTCCGTGTTATCTGTGCCCTCTGTGCGAACCCTGTTTTTTAATCTTTGGAACGAACGAAAACCGGGGTATCGCGCCGTCGCGAGAAGAAAAAGCGCTTACGCCGCGATGCCAGCCGTGTAGGGTTATCGCGGGGTAACCAGCGGGCTGACTTCGGAAGCCCAAGAAGTCTCGCGATCCACCTTTTGTTTTTTAACCCGCCGCGAATAGCGTATAAAAAACGGTATCGCGCCGTCGCAAAAAGAAGGTGCGCTTACGCCGCGATGCCTGTTCTCTCTGTGTTCTCTGTGTCCTCTGTGCGAACCCATCTTTTTTCTTTCAAAGCATACCAACTTGAATTTTGGCGTTCCCAGGTGTTCCCAGAATGGCGTTGTCGGCGCGGTTCAACGAAAAAGCCTTTGTGGTATAATCGACGGATGACACGGTGCCCCGCGAGGGTGCCTATCACCGATGAAAAGAGGATTTGTATGAATATACTGATTACCAACGATGACGGGATCACCGCACCCGGATTAAAGGTCCTTAAAGACTATCTGACGAACGCGGGGCACGCAGCCCTGGTCTGCGCGCCCGATACGGAAAGGAGCGCGATCGGTCACGCGATCACTTTGCGGATGCCTGTGTGGGCGAAGTCCGTCTCGTTGAACGGGCGGTTCTTCGGGTACGCCTCCAGCGGGACGCCGGCGGACTGCGTGAAACTGGGCATTCTACAGTTGGCCCCCTTCAAGATCGACCTCGTGGTTTCGGGTATCAACCACGGCGCCAACTTAGGCACGGACGTTCCTTACTCTGGAACGGTCTCCGGCGCGTTGGAAGGCGCGATTATGGGTTATCCCTCTATCGCCATCTCCGACGTGAGCCATAAGGAGTCCACCTACGAAACGGCGGCCGCCTTTCTCGTCGATTTTTTAAAAGATTTCGACCCCAAGTCCATCCCCCCCTTCGGGGCTTTGAACATCAACGTGCCCACGGTACCCCTTTCGGAGCTGAAGGGTTTTAAAATCACGAAACAGAGTAATCGAAGATACAACGATTTCTATGAAAAGCGCCAAGACCCCTACGGTAACGACTACTTCTGGTTGATGGGAGACGTGATTGAGGAACAACCTTCATTTGAGTCAGACTATTACGCAGTGATGAACAAATACGTCTCGATCACCCCGCTGAGCGTGTTTATGAACGACGACAAAGCCTTCGAACAATTACGTCGGCAATATCCGGGATAGCGCTTGAGGAGCTCGGCATGACCTATCACGTACGGTATTACGGAGACCCCATTTTACGATCGAAATCGAAACGAGTGGAATCCTTCGACGAGGATTTTCGGCGTTTCGCGACTCGATTGGTCGAGTTGATGTACGAGTACGACGGGGTCGGCTTGGCCGCCGTGCAGATCGGGGTGCCCAAACGGGTCTTCGCCATCGATGACGGCAGCGGTGGCGGATGGAAAGTGATCGTCAACCCCGAGATCACGTGGCGAAGCAAGGAGAGCGTAATCAACGAAGAGGGGTGTTTGAGCCTTCCTGAGATCTACGAGGACGTGGAGCGCCCACAGAGCATCGCGGTTCGGTATCAAAACCTAGAAGGAGAGACCGTCGAAGAGCGGTTGGAGGGGTATCCGGCCATCGTCTTTCAACACGAAGCCGACCATTTAAACGGAGTGTTGTTTATCGACCATATCAGCGTGGCCAAGCGACGCCTTCTCCACCGGACGCTCCTGGATATCCAACGCAAAGCGATTCCGAGAATGGCTGCCGATTTCGTGGAACCGCGCCCCGCATCGAGCGAATCCAATCCAAAAGCGAAGGAAACCCTTTAATGAGCGGATTCTTCAATCCATTTCTCAGGCGCGTCGTTTTCTTGGGCACGCCGGAGTTCGCAGCCAACTACCTGGAGCCGCTTCTCCAAGAAGGGGTTCCCATAGTCGCCGTGTTTACCGGAGAGGACGCCGTCAGCGCGAGAGGGAACAAAAGGGTTGCCCCACCCGTGAAGCAAACGGCGTTACAATACGGCGTCCCCGTCTTTCAGCCCCGTCAGATCAACCGAGGCGAAGGCTTCGAATCCCTGGCGCGTTATCAGCCGGATTTGATTTTGTTGATCGCTTATGGGAAGTTGTTGAGAGAGCCGGCGCTGGAACTGCCCAGGTACGGCGCCTATAACCTTCACCCCTCGTTGCTGCCCCGATACCGGGGCGCGGCGCCGATTCAACGGTGTTTGCTCAACGGGGACAATGAAACCGGCGTGTGCCTGATGAAGATGTCCTTGGCTTTGGATGAGGGGCCGGTCGCGCGGAGCGTAACGATGCCGGTATCGGCCGATCAGACCTATAGCGGGCTTGTTCATCAGATGAGAGAAACCGCCCTCCCGATGCTCCTCGATTTTTTACGGGGATTCGATCCGGCGACCGTCCATTTAACGGAGCAGGATCCCGCTCAAGAGCCCTCCTATGCCGCGAAAGTGGAGAAAGAGGAATGGGAGGTGCGTTGGGCGGACTCCTCGCAAGCTGTACATAACCGAATCCGCGCCTTCGACGCGGACCCTTTGGCCCGAACCGCATATAAAGGTGTGACGGTCAAACTGGCCGGAAGCCGGCTTTACGACGGGCCAGAAGAAAAACCGCCTGCCTCAGCTTCTTCGAAACCTACTCCGGGTACCATTCTCGATATCACGAAACAGGGCGCCCGAATTGCTTGCGGAATGGGTAGCGTGATCGTGGGGCGGATTCAATTTCCTGGTAAATCTTTGATTTCTACATATCAAGCCACACAGGGACGCCTATTGTCTTTGGGCGAACGTTTCGAGGGACCGATATGACCCGTTTCTCTTATTCCAAACTGAGCGCTTTCGACCAGTGTCCGCTCAAGTTTCGGTATCAATACGTACAGCAAGTACCCTCAAAAACCTCGCCGGCGCTCTTCTTAGGCCAAATCGTCCACGACACGATCGCTGCCTACGAAAAAGCCCTACAACGCAAGTCTTCGGGCCAGATCGTCGCCGGTGTGATGTTTTCTACCGAAAATGAGGACCTCGAGTGGCTTCATCAGACCTTCCGACAGAAATGGATGGCCGAACGCAACAAGTGCCGTCAACAAGGGCTGTTGGAAATGTCCCGTTCCGAAGAAGCCATCTACGGGATACGTGGCCTGAGGATGCTGGAAAACTTCTATAAAAGTCCATTTGCCAGCTGCCCCTACGAAACCGAAAGGTTTTTGGATGTGCCACTGGGTGAGGATTTGATCTTCGTCGGCCGTATCGACCGTATCGAAAAACGTCAGACCGGGTTTCGCATCGTCGATTTCAAGACCGGCAAATTCTCTGAACGGTTCATTGATTTTCTCCAGCTGCACACCTACTCCTGGTTGGCCTACCAATACGGCTTGAAAGTCGATTCGACACTTTTCTACTTTCTGGAGGACGACGAACTCGTGGAACGCCCCTTTTCGCACGAACAAAACCAAAGGACAGAGGCCGCCTTGAAAGAAAAGTGCCAAACCGTCCTCCTGGCGGCTCAAAACAACGCCTTTCCGAAAAAAAAGGGGCCTTTGTGCGCGTATTGCGATTATCAAGACCTTTGCGATTCGGAGTCCGCGCCCCCGTTGTGATCGTGGATGGGCGCAGCCTTCACGACATCGGAAGTAGAATAGGAGCCTATCGATGAACACATCCGCGCAGCGCGAAAAAACTGCCACTTGTGTCGTGATAGGCAGCACGGGGTCCATCGGAACCCAGACGCTACAAGTCATCGATCGCCTGTCTGCGCGCGGGTACGGGATGCGTGTCGTCGGCCTGGCCGCCCGAAGTCATCCCTCATTTATTCAACAGTTGAAAACTTACAGACCCGCGGGTTATTGTTTCGAAAGGCCTTTAACGGGAATACCGGAGACCGCGCGCCGTTACGGCGCCGTCGAAGAGATGCTGGACGCGCTGCACCCCGATATGACGATGATCGCCTCTTCCGGCGGAATCTCTCTGTCTTATGCCTTGAAGGCCCTCGAGACCTCGAAGAGGCTCTGTTTGGCCAACAAAGAGTCCGTCGTGCTCGGTGGGCGACTGATTCCCGAGAGGGCCAAAGCCTTAGGCAAAGAGTTGATACCGGTCGACAGCGAGCACAGCGGGCTGTTTCAACTTTTGTTGGGCACCGATCGCAAGGAAATACGCAAGGTCTATATCACCGCTTCCGGGGGCGCTTTACGCGACTGGGACGAGTCGCGTAAAGAGAACGCGAGCGTGGAGCAGGTCCTGCGACACCCCAACTGGCAGATGGGCGCAAAGATCACGGTGGATTCCGCCACGTTGATGAATAAAGCGCTGGAGATGATCGAGGCGAAGTTCCTTTTCGATTTGCCGAAGGAAACGATCGCGGCCGCTTTCTGTCACAACAGTTTCGTTCACGCGGTCCTCGCGTACTGGGACGGGCATTTCAAGATCCACGCTGGACCGCCCGATATGCGGATCCCGATCGCCTACTCCTTGACCTACCCCGAACGGGTGTCGGTTTTGGAAGAGAACGGAACCGCCGTGGAAGATCCGCGCAGCCTCTTCGAGCCGATGATCCTGAAACCGGCCGACACGGCAGTCCATCCCCCGTTACGGTTGGCCCAAGCGGTCATAGACGCGCCTAGCTCTTTGAGAATCGCGCTCAACGCAGCGAACGAAGCGGCAGTCCTCTTGTTCCTACAACGAAAGGTGACTTTTGGAGAGCTGACGCGCCTCGTCGAAAGAACCGTCTTATCCCAGGAGGCCTATGAAGTGACGGAACTCTCACAGATTCTGGAGCTTCACGAAGGGATCAAACGGCGTGTCGAACTCGATTATTCTTGTTAGCGAGTTTTTTGAAGCGCGTGCGTGGCCAGACCACAACAACAATAACGAAGATTGAAATATGCGAAGACCGATTGATAAGGACGCATTAAGCGTCAAGAATCGAAGGAAGGAGGACTCACGATGAAAGTCATTTTACTGCAAGACGTTCCAAAAATAGGTAAGAAAGGGGAAGTGAAGACCGTCGCCGACGGTTACGCGAGGAATTTCCTCATTCCTAAGGGGTTGGTGAAAGAAGCGACCGAAGGGACCCTCAAGCATTCCCAATCCATCGCGCAGATACGTAAAGATCATCAAGATAAGATGCAGCAGAAAAGCCAGGAGAAACTGGACCGTCTGACCAAGGAGTTTTTCACCATTTACGCCAAAGCGGGCGAGGGGAAGAAGCTGTACGGTTCGATCACGAACGCCGACATCGCGCAAGAACTGGAAAAGGTGCTTGAAGAGCCGGTGGACAAACGTTGTATCTCGTTGTCCGCACCGATCAAGGAGATAGGGGTGTACGAGGTCGGCGTGAAGTTCTCGGGAGGGGTCAGAGGAGTTCTCAAAATCAAGGTCGAGAAAACGCCCTAGAATAGAAAACGGAGGAATAGATTGGAGATCATTGTTTTTTCAAAGGCCATGTATTCCACGTGGCTCTACTACGCGCCCGATCGGATTATGTTCGATTGCGGAGAGGGCGTCAGCACCTTTCTGACCAACAAGATCTACGCGGTTCAGCGCATTTTTCTGTCTCACGGCCACGCCGATCACATTTCCGGTCTCTGGGGATTCTTGAACACCCGGAACAGCGCGATGGGCGAACGTGAAAAGCCCCTCGAAATATATTATCACAGCAGCTCATCCAGAATACGCAAGTATCTGGAGTTCATCGTGGAGTCCAGCAATCGCTTGCGGTACGATATCCTCGTTCGAGAGATCGACGAAGGCTTCACCCTACCGCTCTTCCCAAAAGAGGAGGGCGCTCCCACCCGCTCGGCCTTAGACCGAAAGGCGAAGAAGAGCCGGTACCTGGAAGCCTTCTCCACGAAGCATATGGAAACCGAATGCACCCTGGGCTTTCATATCAAGGAAACACGAAAACGCTTGAAGGAGCCGTATCGGTCGATGTCCCAATCCGATATCCGTAAAGCGATTCAGAGCAAAGGCTCTGAGGAGATATCCGAATACTACGATCAAAATCTGTTCACCTACAGCGGTGACGGGCTGGTGATGCCCCGTTCGCGTATGGAAAACACCGACACGCTTTTCCACGAGTGCACCTTCCTCGACATCGATGAGCGGAAAGGGGAAAACCATACGTCGCTGGAAGAATTGGTCGAGCCCGTACTGGCAGCGAAACCGAAGGAACTCTACCTTTACCACATTTCCAGTCGGTATACCGACTCCCTTCGCGAACGGATCGAAAAGTTCGAACGCAAGATGGCCGAAAACAATGTCAAAGTGAACGTCGTTCCCCCAGGAAAGATCTGTTATTTTTAACAATAGTTCTGCGCATAGCGCGGGACGAAGGAGTAAACCAATGCAAAAAGACAAAAGCGCGGTATTGGAGCACCTGAGAACACAAGCCGTGCCCCTTCTATTGAGGGAACTGTACAGAGTTTTCGGCGCCAACACCAAGAGCGAAAAAGCGGAATTTCGCGCCTTCATCAAACGTCTCGAGGCCGAAGGCGCGATAGAAAAGAATGAGACGAACCGTTATCGAATACCCGAAGACGAGGAGGCGTCCGAGTCCGGAGAGAAGGCCTCTTCTCACGGAATTGCGGGGCTACTAGATTTCAGCCGAAATGGCCATATCGCCTTTTGCGCGGCCAGCGACGGAATCGAGTACGTGATCTTTCCGGAAGACTCGAAATACGCCATTCATCACGATCTGGTACAAATAAAACCGAGCGGGTTCTACAAAGACTGGCGTCGGGCGCAGGTCGTGAAGATCCTGCAAAGGAACCAGAAAGACGTGGTGGGCATCCTGGCGCGCGAAGGGCAAAACTACTTCATCATTCCCGACGACAAGCGCATGGGACTTCGCTATTACCTCACAGGAGCGGAAAAACCAGACCGGCTCGGTAGCGAGCTGGGTTCGAAGGTGATTGCCCACATCGTATCCTACCCGTCGAAGAAAAAAACCCCGGTGGCCAAGATCACCCACTATCTGGGGTCGATCGAAGATCCGCGGGTCCATCTACCCACTGTGATCGTCAAACACGGGCTGCCTTTTCCCGAAGACTTCCCCCAGGGTGTTATGGAAGAGGCTAAACGTATACCCGATCGCATCTTCCCGAAAGATACCAAAAACCGAAAGGATTACCGGAATCAGATCGTTTTCACCATCGATAAAGAGACCGCGAAAGACTTCGACGACGCTGTCGGGATCGAAAAGCTGGACAACGGCCATTACCTGCTGGGAGTCCACATCGCCGACGTATCCGCGTACGTCCCTATGGATTCGGAGCTCGATCGCGAGGCTTACCGACGAGGTACCAGCACCTACCTGCTCGACACGGTCGTCCCGATGTTGCCCCTCGCGCTGTCCAACGGGATTTGTTCTCTGATAGAGAACCGGTCTCGGTTGACGCTCTCTTTGGAGATGGAAGTAGACTCGAACGGCCGCCTCGTGCGGTACGAATGTCACGAAGGCGTGATAAAAAGCAAAAAACGACTGACTTACACCGCAGTGAATGACTTCTTGAATGGAAACACCCCCTCCGAGGGCGCGAAGTTGTTCGCGAAAAACCCTGAGATCGGGCAGGCCCTGATCCTGATGGACGAACTGGCCAAAATCCTCAGAGAGAACCGGAAAAGCAGAGGAGCGATTATTGAGATCGAGAGCGGAGAGGTCGAGATCCCGCTCGATGAAGTGGGGAACGCCCTCGACATCTTGGTCAAAAAACGCGATCGAGCGGAGCCTTTCATCGAGGAATTCATGCTGTTGGCCAACGAAACCGTCGCCTCTATCTTCGCCGACAAGCCAGAGGCCTTCATTTACCGGGTCCACGAACGCCCGGATCCTGAGACACTGATCCAGCTAAAAAGGTACCTCCTCGCGTTGGGCGTACAGAAGAAGCTGCCGAAGGAGATGCGCTCTTCGGACATCCAAGCGTATCTCGAAACCCTCCAGGACCACCCGTTGAAAAGCAGCATACAGCGATTGGTCATCCGATCGATGAAGCGCGCGCTCTACAGTGAGGAAAACATCGGACATTACGGCCTCGCCTCGGAGAACTACACCCATTTCACCGCGCCGATTCGGAGATACCCGGACCTCGTCGTTCACCGGATGCTGAAAGGGTGGATGAAACACAGGCCGGCCCCCTATAACTCGGAACAGCTGACGAAGATCGCCAGGCAGTCTTCGGTGCGGGAGCGCGTTTCCAGCGAGGCGGAGTGGGATTTGGTCGCGCTGAAAAAAGTCAACTACGTGAGTCGGAACCTGGCCGAACTGTACCAAGTTGTGGTCACGAACGTCGCGCGGTTTGGCCTTTTCGTCGAAGTGCCCGAAAAACTCATCCCCGGCCTTATCCCGATTTCAACGCTCGACGACTACTTCGTCTTCGACGAGGAGCGCAACATCTTGGTGGGCGAGAGGACGCGAAAGGTCTATAAGATCGGGGATATCTTGGAAGTTCGGGTCAAAGGCATCGACCACGTTCGCGGTGAAATCGACTTCGAGCTGTTGAAATAGCGCAATGGAGATCGACCTCATTCCCTTCTATTATACGGGTTGCGAAACCCTTTACGAACCCTCCGACGTCTGTTTTTTAATCGACGTTTACCGGGCGAGCAGCATGGTGGTGGCCTTGGCCCAACGGGGCGCGGAACGGTTTTTTTTGACCGCGGAGGTTCAGGCCGCCTTGTGTTGGAAAGAACGCCATCCGGAAGTGCTCTTATACGGCGAACGGGGAGGGGTCGCCCCTCCGGGCTTTGACGGGGGCAACTCGCCCACGGAGCTGGAAAACCGCTCTTTGACGGGGAAAACAGTCGTGTTGACCACAACGAATGGGACACGGGCCGCCGCGGCTTTCTGGAAAAAGACCGGTCGTCTGTTCGCCCTCTCCTTGGTCAACTTTGAGGCCGCCGTTTCCTGGGTGGAGAGAAACTTTGTCATCGACGGACGCGGAAGGGGACGGGTCACGATTCTCTGCGCGGGAACCCGCAACCGCTTGTCCTTAGAGGATTTCGGCGTGGGCGCCCTGTTCTGGCGCACTCTGAAACGGTACGATGAAGCACCCGTTTCCGACGAAAAGACGCTTGCCGAGTTCTTGGCCCCAAGACTCCAAGACGAGTCAATGCTTAGAGCCACCTTACATCACGTGCGCCACGCGATGACCTTGAGAAGCCTGGGCTTTTCAAATGATCTGGACTGGATCCTGTCCCCGAAGAACCGCTTTTCTGTTCTTCCCGAACTTCATCTGTTGAATGTCGAGTCTAGTGATTGAAGGAGGAATTTATGCGAAAGATACTGTTCATCTTGCTGACCGTTTTTTCCGTGACGACACTCGTCTGTGGCCCGATGATCGCGACGACCGATGACGGTCGAAAGGTCATTCTGTACGAAAACCGCACGTGGGATTGGGCGCAGTCGGGAAGCCCTTCTTTGCGCTACAACCTCACGGGCCAATGGGATTTCTCTTGGACGCTCGGCATCTTCGACGAAACGATGAGCGCTCAAATCACCCACGGTCAAACGTCGATCACCCTGACCTGGAAAGACACCTTCGGAACGACGAACGTGACCGGACGAATCGTCAGCAGCAACGAATTGACATTCAACGGGAAATCCTTCTTCAACGGAGAGATCACGTTCAAAGCGACGGTCATCGACAACAACACCCTTAAGGGGACGGTGAGCAGCGGAGGCGCCTTCCCGAAAACCGGGAACTTCACGGCAAAAAAGAGATAGCTATCCATCAAGTCTTACGGTTTGGCGACACGGCTCCACGTTGACGGCGCCCTTTCGCCAGTATGGTTCTACGCTTCCAAAGCGACGGCAAAAGTGCGGGTATAAGATCGAGGCGTAGCAAAAAATGGAATGAGGATGAAGGTGAGTGTTATCGCGGGTTAACCGGCGGGCTGACTTCGGAAACCCACGAAGTCTCGCGATCCCCCTTTGCCTTTCTTACGCCGCGATGTTTTCGCTTGGGAACGCCCTGGGAACGCTGGACTTCAGTCCGGCAGGTTTTAAGTTTTTGGCACTCCTCCGTGCCCTCTGTGTTCTCTGTGCGAACCCTGTTTTCGGACATATACAAAAGCGTATCGCGCCGTCGCGAGAAGAAGGGGCGCTTACGCCGCGATGCTCGTGTGTGTTATCGCGGGGTAAGTGGTTTTTACGACCCCGCGATCCGCTTTTTGCCTTTCTTATGCCACAATGACTACACGGACGAAAATTCGCGCGGTTGATTCTGACCTTTTTTCTTGATTACGCCCCAAAGCCTGACGCACACTAAAAACCGGAAAGGGGCTTTCGACCTGTCTTCGAACAAGCGTTAGGCGGCCTTTCTTTTCAACCCGGAACCCTTGAAGCGCTTGACGACCGCGACAACGGTCAGCGGTGCGGCGACACAGAACAGCCCGATAGACAGTAGGAGATAGGTTCGGTCAAGGCCGATGCCTTCGACCAAAAGCCCACCCAAGCTGGAGCCCAGAAAAAAGCTCAGGCCTTGTATCCCAATCCAGAAGACCGCCTGGGCTTTAGAAGCATAGGCGATCGGCAATTCATAGTGGATGTAGTCGAACAGGGCATAGTAAATGACGATGTAGCTCCAACCGTGCATAGCCTGAACCAGAACCAGCGCGAGTTCCGAATTCGTGAAAGGCGTGAGAAACATTCTTAGCGAAATACACAGCACGCCGGTCGCCAACAGCAGCAAGGTGCCCATTTTACGCAGGATTTTTTTTGCGAAGAGCAGGAAGGGAACCTCCGAAAAGGACAACACGGCGAAACAGATACCGGTTAACGCGGGATCGTAACCCCGTTGCCCGATCAGTTGTGGCAAAAAGGCTCCGTTGAAAGAGATCAGCAGAATCGAGGCGCTGGCGAGAACCAGGTACCATAGAAAGGCATTCCAGCTCCCGGTTCTGGGAAGAGAGGCCGCGCTTCTACCCTCGCTCACGAGGGCGATCTGGTCCAAACGACGAATCAGGAAGGAGACGAGGACCAGAAAGAGCGTCGAGAAGGCGAACAAAAAGACCACATCGATCTTCAGGAGAAAGCCGATCATCAAAGAACCCATCGAATAGCCGATCGTGCCGAACATACGCGGCAGGTCGAGCTTTTTTTGTTTACGGATTAAAGACTCCATCACGTAAGACTCGCCTATCGGAACCACCGCACCCGAGAAAAACGCGGTAAAGGCCATCAAAACCAAATTCAATAGGAAGGGACGGACGAAGAACAGGCTCCAGAACCCGACGACTGTTCCGATTGTCAGAATCGCGATCAGCCGAGTTCTGGGTAGCTTCTCTTTCATCCGGAACCAGAAGGGGTTCGAAACGAAGGAGGCAGCTGGGATCATCGCGACGAGGATACCGACTTCGAAGGGAGAGAATCCGCGCATATAGAAGTACTGCCCCAAGATGTTGAACATCGCTAGGTTGGCGTACATGAGCAATTCGACGACAGAATCGATAAAGATGCCCATCAGAACCATCTCTCTCTTCCGCCGTTTACCGTGCTCAGCAGGTAAGGAGAATCGGGGGTCTCTTTACGAAAGCGTATCCGGGTTTTAGGTTTTTGAAGGCGGTTTTCTTCGGGCCCGATGTGATCGGCCATCGTGATAAAGACCGCGTCGATACGGAAGGACCCGATGACTTCCAGAAGCGAGAGCCTTTCCAACAAGTAGACCGGTGTTCGGCCTTGATGGATGTACAGCGGGCAGACAAACAATCCCCCCACTTTCAGCTGATTAAAAAGCGGCCCCGGTATATCACCGATCGCGACCGTCGCCAAGATCGCGTCGAAAGGCGCCTCCTCCTCCCAGCCGAAAAAACCATCTCCGACTTTCAAACGTGCGTTCGTGATCCCATACCGGGATAGGTTTTTCCGCGCTTCCTCGACCAAGTGATCCAAGATGTCGACGGAGTAGACGGCTCCGAGGTCGAGCATAGAGGCAAGAAGCGCCGTACAATAGCCGGTACCCGTTCCGATCTCCAGCACACGTTCTGACCCCGTGAGCCGGAGCATCTCGATCATCGCGGCGATGAGCGACGGTTGGGAGTTCGTGCTGAAACTTCTTCCACGAACTTGGTAGGTCGGGATCACCCAGTCTCTATGGGCCTCCTCTTGTCGATCTTCGGGAAGAAAGGACGCCCGATCTATCGCGCAAAAGGCGCGATAAAGCCTCTCATCCGTGATCGCGCCCGTCTGTTTTAAGTAATCTGGCAACCGCATATCTGTTCCTCCCGCGTTCGGTGAGGTGGACCCCCAGCCCGCACTTTTCGCGTGTATTATATGCTATTTCGGTGGAAAAGGTGTTACGGACATTCAGCCGGCTGTATCCCTTCGCGCATCACCTAGGAACGCCAATTTGCGGTTCATCGCGGGGTAACCAAAGGGACCCCGCGATCCACTCTATGCCACTCTAAAATGGGTATCGCGCCAAGGGGTAATCGCGGGGTGACCGAAGGGACCCCGCGATCCCCCTTTTGTTCTCTTTACACCGCGATGATGTCGGGGTATCGCGCCGTCGCGAAAAGAAAGGGCGATTACGCCGCGATGCCCGTTTGAGGTTATCGCGGGGTAACCAAAGGGACCCCGCGATCCCCCTTTGCCTTTCTTACGCCGCGATGTTTCGCTTGGGAACGCCGGACTTCAGTCCGGCATGTTTTTGAGTTTTTTGCACTCCTCCGTGCTCTCTGTGTCCTCTGTGTGAACCCCTTCTTTTCGCGCCGTCGCGAAAAGAAGGAGCACTTGCGCTGCGATGCCCGTTTGAGGTTATCGCGGGGTAACCATCGGGCTGACTTCGGAAGCTCACGAAGTCTCGCTATCAGCTTTATGTCTTTCCAAAACCAAAAGAAGGTTCGCACAGAGTACACGGAGAGAACACAGAGAAAACAATAACCAAGTGTTGACTCTCTTAAGAATCTCTCTCCTTTGTGTCCTCCGTGCCCTCTGTGATCTCTGTGCGAGACCTTTTTACAAGGCAGGCCGACTGGGAGTCGGCCCTACTATTTGCTTCCAGACTTCCACTCTATGCTATAATCTTTCCAAACCGAAACAAAGCGGGTGAAAGCGATGTTCAAGATGCCGGAAAAGATAATCTACGCCTTACCGGAGGAAATAGGAAACACCGAGCTCTTCGTCGGGAGAAAGAAGGAGTTCGACTACTATCTGGGAGATTGGTACTACTACCTGGTCAACAATATGGCCCAAAGCCAAGCGATCGTCGCCAGACGGAAGAAAGGTAAAACGGCGTTTCTGCAGCGATTGTTCAATATCCTGTGGAGCTGTTCGGAAAGCAAGGTGATTCCTTTCTATTATGCGATACAAGAGGAACAGATCACCCGCGCCAGCTTCGCAAAAGAATTCTTCGCGACGTTCGCAAGTCACTACCTTTCGTTTCTCACTCGGAACGAAGAATGGGTTAGGACCCCTTTCGATTACGTGGAAATGAAAGAATACATTACCCAATACCCTGATCTCTATAAAAAAAGCAAATCGATAGACGCATATGAAAAAACAGGCAACTGGGATTTGATGTGGAAGGTCGCAAGCCGGATTCCGTTTGATATCGCCGTGTCGACAGGGGTTAAAGTCGTCCAAATCATCGACGAATTTCAGAACATCAACGCCTATATCCTTGATGAACGTGGGAATACGATTGATACGATGAGTGGGGCGTACCTGATCCTCGCCGAGAAGAGAGAGGCGCCGCTTATCATTTCGGGGAGTGAAGTCCACGGACTGTTGGAGATCGTACGAAGACTCACAGCACGGTTCAAAGAACGGACACTTGGGAATCTCCCGGAAGATGAAGCAAAAGAAGCGATTCGGCGGTATGCGAAGGCCTCGCGGACCAAAATCAACGAACAGGCGGAGGAAAAGATATGGAATCTGACGCAAGGGGACCCGTTGTATATCCGCGCGCTGATGCAGAGCGAGCATAACGATACAAAAGACTACACGAACGAAGACAACATCATCGCGACGTACACGCAAGAGATCACACAAGGAGAGATCTACGGCACCTGGACCGAATATATCGCGAAGATATTCGTAGAAGTGAATAAAAGGAATGCAAAGCGGATCTTACTGTATTTATTTCAAGCTGGCGAAGAGCGCACCCGAGCGCAGATAATCAAAGACCTCAAGCTCGATATAACCGACTCTGAACTGGAAACGAAACTTCATAAGTTGATCAAAGCGGATCTGATCTCGCGAGGTGAAACATACTTCGATTACAAGATCGGAAAAGACAAAACCTACGAACTCGTCTTTCGACACCTCTTTCAAAAAGAGATCGACTACTTTGTCCCGGACATAAAGAAAGAGCTTCGTCAAGAGATGGGAAGGACGAGCTATGAGAAGGGAAAGTTCAGAGAATACCTTGTACGAGAGCGTATCAAGAAGCCGTTCAACCTGAAAGACCTCGCGGAAAACGGGATCGACCTCACCATCAAGCCGAAAACGATCTTAGAGCGAGAAACGGTCAAAGTGGGACTACGGGATCGAGAGATAGATCTGATCGTGAAAGGCAATGTCGAGTTGTGGATCGACGTGAAAGACACGAAAGGGAAGTACGGGAAACGCGAAGCGGACCGTTGGATAGAGATCAAGCAGGCAATCGGCGAAAAAAGCCCGAAAACTTTATTCGCGACATACTCGCAAAACAGGTACACGGCTGCAGCAAAAGAACTCCTCGTATCGAATGGGGTGTACGTGCTTAAGGGAGAAGAGGGGGAGTAGGAGCGCGCTGGGAACGCCGGACTTTATGGGTTATCGCGGGGTAACTAACAGGCCCCCGCGATCCGCTCTGTGTCTTTCTAAAAAGGGTATCGCGTCAAGGGGTAATCGCGGGGTAACCGAAGGGACCCCGCGATCCCCCTTTTGTTTTTTTACACTGCGGGATATCGGGGTATCGCGCCGTCGCAAAAAGAAGAAGCGCTTACGCCGCGATGCCCGTTATAGGTTATCGCGGGGTAACTAACAGGACCCCGCGATCCGCTCCATGTCTTTCTAAAAAGGGTATCGCACCGTCGCAAAAAGAAGGGGCGCTTACGCCGCGATGCCCGTTAGAGGTTATCGCGGGGTAACTAACAGGACCCCGCGATCCGCTCTGTGTCTTTCTAAAAAGGGTATCGCGCCGTCGCAAAAAGAAAAAGCGCTTACGCCGCGATGCCCGTTTGAGGTTATCGCGGGGTAACTAACAGGACCCCGCGATCCGCTCTGTGTCTTTCTAAAAAGGGTATCGCGTCAAGGGGTAATCGCAGGGTAACCGAAGGGACCCCGCGATCCCCCTTTTGTTCTCTTTACACCGCGATGATGTCGGGTTATCGCGCCGTCGCAAAAAGAAGAAGCGCTTACGCCGCGATGCCCGTTAGAGGTTATCGCGGGGTAACTAACAGGACCCCGCGATCCGCTCCATGTCTTTCAAAAAGGGTATCGCGCCGTCGCGAAAAGAAGAAGCGCTTACGCCGCGATGCCCGTTAGAGGTTATCGCGGGGTAACCGAAGGGACCCCGCGATCCCCCTTTTGTTCTCTTTACGCCGCGATGATGTCGGCGTATCGCGCCGTCGCGAAAAGAAAGGGCGCTTACGCCGCGATAACCCGCGAAGTTAGGCGTTCCCACCTACTTCCAGCGGCTTTATGTGTTCAAAAACGGTGAAGGCGCGCAGAAGGAGGTGACGTAGAGTCGGGTTTTGGGGCGGGTGGCCGCCACATAGAACAGTGAGCGTTCGGCTAGCTCGAG
>MWEM01000052.1 GCA_002071085.1 Thermotogota bacterium ADurb.Bin062
ATCGGTAGAAAGGAGTGAAAGGATGCAAACGATAGCGGAATGGCTTAAGCAAGAAGGAATGGAAAAAGGAATGGAGAAGGGATTAATAAAAGGCCGAGAAGAAGGTCGGATAGAAGGCCGGGTAGAAGGTCGGATAGAAGGCCGGATAGAAGGTCGGATAGAAGGTAGAGAGGAAGGTAGAGAAGAAGGCAGGGAAGAACTTCTTTGGAAGCAGATTTCCAAAAAATTCCCACAAATCCCTTCAAGGTACTTCGAAAAGCTTAAAGCGCTCACGATAGACCAACTCGATACCTTGGGCTTGGACCTGATAGATATGCAAAGCGAGGAGGAACTGAAAAGGCATCTTCCGATATGAGAAGCTTTGAGGGTCAAACAGAGAACACCTTTCCGGGAGCGCTCTGTGAGGCCTTAATTGTTTACGCCGCGATGCCTGCGAAGTCTCGCGACCTGCCTTTTGCCTTTTCAAAACCAAAAGAAGTTTCGCACAGAGACACACGGAGTACACAGAGAGAACACAGAGAAAACAATAACCAGATGATGACTCTCGTAAAAATCTCTCTCCTTTGTGCTCTCCGTGCGAACCCATCTTTTTTCTTTCAAAGCATACCAACTTAAAAGTTGGCGTTCCCAGGCGTATCGCGCCGTCGCGAAAAGAAAGGGCGCTTACGCCGCGATGCCTGTTCTCTCTGTGCGCACCGGGTTTTTTGTGAAAGTACTGGGAACGCCGGACTTTAGTCCGGCATGTTTTTTTCTCCTTTCCTCAAGCGCTTAAGAAGCCTTAAGCCCTTACGCCGTGATGCCTACCGTGTGGGGTATCGCGGGGTCCCGTTGGTTACCCCACGATGACCTGTGTTCTCTGTGCGAACCGTGTTTTCAAG
The DNA here is from genome assembly GCA_002071085.1 of Thermotogota bacterium ADurb.Bin062. GTDB lineage: Bacteria > Thermotogota > Thermotogae > MWEM01 > MWEM01 > MWEM01. The sequence goes on from MWEM01000052.1 coordinate 879, forward strand.
ACATGCCAACTTAAAAGTTGGCGTTCCCAGAAGACATGCCAAACTAAAGTTTGGCGTTCCCAAGACGCGTTCCCAGGCGTTCGAAAGAATCTTTTCTCCGTGTTCTCTGTGCCCTCTGTGTGAACCCGGTTTTTGGTCTTTGAAAGACAGGCCAAACTAAAGTTTGGCGTTCCCATAGCGTTCCCGGGCACACCCAGACGTTTCCAGGCGTATCGCGCCGTCGCGAAAAGAAAGGGCGCTTACGCCGCGATAACCTGATCGCGCGTGACGTGTGCGAGGGGGTATGCGAGTGGGCTTAACCCCAGAAGTCGGCCGTTTGCGTCCCGGCTTCTTTCGCGGGGCGCGCGGAAGAATCGATGATCTGGAGCGCCTTCTCCGCCGACGCGCCGTCTTTGAGTAGATCGAAGAATTCTATGAGGCTTTTGACCACTTGGCGCATTTCCACGAATTGATTTTGATGGAAAGGCGAGCTCAAACGGGTTTTGAGGGCTTCTTTCAAAGTGGCGGTGAGGGTCTTTTTCGGGTCGTATCCGTAGGCGGTTGCGTAGATCGCGGACAGATCCGAGAGAAGCGGGTCGAAGATATCGGGAGAGATGAGCGCCAGCGTCTGAACCGTGGACTCGGTGGTGACCGAAACTTCGGTTTTCAGCCGGTCGTAGAGCGCCAGGTAGCTCTTGACCCCGCGGTCGGGGTTTTCAAACCACGTGGGCGTTCCGAGCAAGATGGAGTATAGGCGGGGAAAGTCTTTCGACGAGATCATATCCACGATCTCGCGGAGGGCTTCATACCCTTTGAAGGTGGTTCGCGAGGGCAGGTTTTGCATCAGCTCGAGTTCGTCGAAGACCATGAGGACGCCGTTGTAGGCGATGGTCCGCGACAGCTTCAATATGTCTTGGATGAAGAGGTAGCTCTCCTCTTTGGTCTCGACTCGTCGGCTAATTTTGAGCGCTTTCAGATCCCAATAGTTCACCTTCCGACCGGACATCCAGTCGACGATCTTCTTCTTTTGATCCTCCATACCGGATAGGTGCGCGTCTACGAAGGCCGAGATCGCCATGTTGAAATCGTTCGTAAATTCGAAATCTAATATTTTTCGCGTGACACTTTCCCTGAATAGCGTGTCTTGACCCCTAGTGAGGCCCGTCTGCTCGATCTCTCGGATCGCGCTTTCCGCCCACTGAGAGAGGAGATAAAACAAGGAATCGCCCGCGAATTCGGGCGTGATGATGCCGTTGATGATGGCTTGGTACAGTTCGACAGGTTTGGAGAGGGGGGGCTCCGAAACGTATATAGGTAGGAGGCCCGCTTCGAGTCCTAACTCTAATGCCGCCCTTCCGAGCAGCGACTTCCCCGTGCCGTAATCGCCAACCCATACGCGTAACGCGCTCCCTCCGGCGGCGACGAACTGGATGTCTTTTCGAAGGATGTCCACTTCGCGATCCCGCCCCTTCAGGATGCGGCAGGCGGCGCCGAAAGGAAGATCCGAACCGTTTCGGAGCGCGCGGACGATCTCTCCTTCAAACGTGGCCATTAAACGTGAACCTCATTCACGAAGGCTTCGGCGATACCGGCAACGTCCTCTCCCCGCAATCCTTCTCCCCATAAAACTTTCATCGTTCCATTGATGTCCTTTATTTTTATCAGAGGCACCCCGGAGAAGACCAGCTTCCGACCGACCATCGGCACCAGGAATTTGGCCGTGGAGGCGTCTAAGCCGAGGTCTTCTGTCTTATGCCACTCGCATTCCGTCTTTCGGAAGAGGGTGTTGAGAAACAGTTTTTCGTCGGTCGACAACATCGGGTATTTTTGTTTGATTTTATCCACCAAAGAGATCTTCGGTATCACGGTATCGAAAGAACCGACGGGCGTCCTCTTTTCTTGCGACAAAGGCCGAATCACGAGCGGGCCGATGGTTCCTTCCAGCGATTTGATCGTTTGCTCGAGCGAATCCAACCGCTTGTCGAGCCGACGGATCCCGTCTTCGAAATCGACACGGTCACTAACGGTAGAAACGTTCGATTTTCCCATCGTGAGATCGCCTATCTCGGTCTTCGCCTTAGAAAGCTCTAAGCTGAGCTCTTTGGCTTTGTCATACCATTCGCTTCGAAGATTTTGCAGTTCTTGCAGGAGTTTTCCGGTAGCGTGTTCGGTTTCCTGAAAGCGTTTTTCTTGCTCTTCTCCCAAACGGGAGATCTTGAAGTTCCCCATCAGAATAAAAAAACAAGTTAAAGCGGAAAGGACGATAGCGGCGACATCCATCTTCTGAACCCCTCCTTAGTGATTCTCACAAACGAACCCGATAAGATATAAGCACCTCTATCATATCATAAAGAGGAGAGAAGTGTGAAGAATGGCCAAAAACCGTAACGCGTGACGCGCGAGGGTCGTGAATCCGGCATACGCGCCCCGATGGGATACAAAAAACCGCTCCAAAGGTAGGGCCTTCGGAGCGGTGTCGGTAAGATCGCGTTATTCTTGGATTTGGACCGTGTATCCGTCTGTGACGAAGACGCGCGTGGGGTCGTACATCTCATACAACACGGCCGGGGGTACCTGGAAAACGCCGGCGGTGGTGAGCGTGTAGTAAAACTTCTCTGCCGTGTTCCCTTCGCTCATCACACTGTAGAATGCGGCCGTGAGGTCGTAACGGTCCTCCTTGTGGGCGTACCACAACCAATTCGCTCCGTATCCGAAGTACTTCCCCTCGTAATACGAGTACTCGCCCTCGCTCTGTATGTAGGCGGGCGGTATAGAATCCTCCAGCACGGCATAGGCGAGCGATTCCTCGGTGTTGAACACGAATCGATGGCGCACTTTGTCGCCGACGCTCAACGCCGTTCGGTTTGGAACGAAGTAGAGCGAGTATTGTCCGGCGTAACCCAACCACGGATTCTTGTTCAGGACGAGGTGGTCAGAGTAGAAGCCGAGCACCCAGTAGCTTTCGTCGAATGCCAATCCCGTGTCACATCCGTTGACGTAAAGTTCGTAAACATCGTTCTTATACCGATCGGTGTAGGCATAAACCAATTCATAGTCCGTCAAGGGCACCGCGTCGATGTCCACCGGGATTCCCTTTTGGGCGATGACGCCCGGCAATAGGGGCACATCCCAAGGTAGGTAGATATCGAACTGGTAGGTGTCGATCTTTTCTATAGTTTGGTAGGAGTAGCTTTTCAGTTCGTACAGCTTCTCCAACTTGCGTGAAAATTGGGCTTCGGGTGTCTTTGTTTCGTATTCCGCCAGCTTCCAGCGTTCCGTGCCGGTCAACTTCCAGAGTAGCCCTTGTGTGCCGCTGATATCGAGTTCGAGGGAGTCTCCCGCGCGCAGGCGAACCGGAATCACGACGCTCTCTCCCTTTTGGAGCACCCGTTTGTATTGCGCGTCTTCCGGAACGTAATCGAAGAGGTTACCCTCCGTCTGCCAGACGTACTGGTCCGCGAGTAGCTCGGTCCCAACGAGGGCCATAACGGCGAAGGAGGTGTCTTTCGTAGAGGCCCAGTACTCTCCGGACCTGTTTTTGACCAGGTATAGGATGAGCCCGTTCTTTTCGGGGCCTTCATAGGCGAGGCCGTTCATCAGGGACAGCAGCAGGGCGTTTTTCTGAAAGGCGCTCAAAAAGTAGGCGTTCTTATCAAATCGCACGTAGAATAATGGGGAGGCCCGTGTCCCTTGCGCGAGGATCTCTTTCAGCAGGGCGCTCGCCGCCGCGGTCTCTCCGGTTTTGACGAAAGACAACGCCAAAAAGAGCTTCGTCTCCAAGCTGTCAGTGGCCGTGAGTAGTAAGGGGTAATCCGGGTCGAAGGATTTGATCACGTAGTAGCAGAAGGCCTCGTATTCTTTCGCCCGTTTGATGACGTTTTTCAGCGCCCCTACCCCCATCGCCACGACGTCTTCGTTGATGTCGTATCCGGTTTGCCTCAGTATGTCAAAGGCATAGAGGGCGTACGCCGTCATGAAAGCGTCCGAAGACTGCCCGGCCCACCATCCCCAACCCCCTTGATAGTTTTGCATGCCGTACAGCTTCTGAACGCCTTTTTGTATGATGTCCTCGATCTTGGCGAACGGCTCTTGCGCCTTGATTTCCGGGCGTTCCTCGATCAGGGGGCGGGCCACGATCGTCGGCAGGAATGAGCTGACCGTCTGTTCGACGCACCCGTAGGGATAGCGGATTAAAAATCGCAGGGCTTCGAGCAATTCTCCGGAAAGGTCGGCGCTGATCGTCAGCGACAATTGCGTTTCCGTCTCCGCACGGTAGGCGATCGATTGGCTTTCTAAACCCAGCAAGCCGCTTTGACCGGTCGGTATCTCCATCGTATCGGGTTTCACCGGGATCAGGTGGACCATCGCGTCGGCCGCGGACTCTCCCTCCGCTTCGAGCGCGAAGGCCAGGGACTTTTCCTGCTCCACTTCCGGAATCGTGATCGTAAACCAGAAGACCCGGCTGCCCTTCGCTGGGATGACGGCCGTTTGTTCCAATACCTCGCCGCCAGCTTCTTCCGGAAGCCCCAAAGACACGCGAAAGGTTTCCGCTTGGTCCAAACTGTTTCCGACCAACAGGCCCACACGCGTCTCGTCTCCCGTTCGAAGGAACTTCGGGAAGACCGGGTTAACGGTCACCGGGAGCGTGGAGAGGATGCTGGCTTTGGCGTATCCTGTCAACCCCGTTTTGGTGAAGGCCATCGCGCGTACGCGCCAAGTGGTGAGGTCCTCGGGCAAGGTAATTTCGGTCTTTTCGTTGCCTGAGACGATCCACAGCGGTGTCCAGAAAGCCGTGTCGGAAAACTTCGTCCGCACCTTCACAGAACGATTGACCGCGGCCTGTTTCGTTTGGGCCAACGTCTCCGGCGTCTCGTAGTCGTATTCGAAGCCCAGCTGATTCCTTAAACGGTAGTAGGAGTACGAGTCGTTGAAGTAGTAGAACCCGTATCGAAGGGGCGGGTTGGTCAATTCGTTCAACAGACCTTCCCAATCGTCATCTCCGTAGAGGTCCAGTACGGCTTGGTCCAGGATACCCAGCGTCACGGCCCCTTCCACAGGTTTCTCTTCGTGGTTCAACAGTCGTATTTCCAATGGAATCGTATCACCTGGTTTCACCCGCTCGGGTACGCCGATGTGAATGGCGGCCTGTCGGTGACTCAGGTCCACGGGAACGTACAGGTTTTTCGTCAGCCATTTCGACCCGAAAAAAGAAATGAACCGGCATCTCAGGGTAGAGGAGTTCACCGAGTCGGCCACAAAAAACGCGAGCTGCCCGTTGCCGTTTTTGAGTTTTATCTCGCGGACGCTCGCTCGGTTGCCGTCGTCGATCAAGGCTAACACGCTCAACGATGGGAAAGAAGATACCACGTTGAAAATGATCTGATCTCCCGGGCTGGCCGTTTCTATATTCGTGAAGACGTCCAGCTCTTTTCCGGTGCGATAGGTATAGGTGGAGGAGTAGGAGAAGAGGGCGCGCTCCACGACGTAGGCAGGGTACTTGGAGTCGATCAGGCGTAATCGGTAAGAGCCGGGCTTTTTCGGTTCAAAGGCGAGGGTCAACGCGCCGTTTGGGTCGGGGTACACGGTGGACGAGGACTCGAAGGTGTCGTCGTAGTACACCTCGAAGGTCAGGGGGCGGTTGACCTCGGCGGTTGGCAGGAGGCCCTTGACGCGAACGGCCCCGTGGGCGGTTTCGCCAAAGGGTAGCCAGTATTTAGAGAGTTTGAAGTCGATTTCGGCGTCGCCGGGGATGTACCGGAAGAAAACGGTGTCTTCGATCTCCCGACCCGTCTGGTCCACAACGGTGCAGGTGACCTGGACGTTCCGTTTTTGGTCTCGCGGGATCTGCAGCGCTACGGAAGCGAGGCCGTCTTTGAGAGGAAAGACGCGGCTGTCCAGCACCTTGTCGGAGTAGTCGTAGTAGTCTCCGGAAAACTCAATGACGTGCAGGTGAAGTCGGGCGTCGGACACACTCTGTCCGTAGTAATAATTGGCTTCCACACGGAGCTCTATCGGCTCGTCGAGCGCGTAGACGGGTTTTTGCAGCGAGGCGTTCACGGTAAATGACGGTTTGGCGTAGTCGGCCAGTTCGAAGTAGCGGTAGCTCACATCATCCCCGTATCTGATCTTGACGGTGTAGTGCCCTCGAGTGTCGTCCGGGAAAGTTTCATATATAAAACTGATCCCTCCCCACTCGTCGGAGTGAAAGACGCCCTTCATCTTCTCTCTTCCGAGCGGGTCCACGATGGCGACTTCTATGGGGCGGTTGGTCAACAGCTCTCCAGTTTTGGAGTTTAAAAAGATGGCCCGCGCCTGAACCAAGTCGCCCGGGCGGTACAAGGGGCGGTCGGTTAAAAAGATCAGGGGATCGAGCCGCTCGTCCGCTTGGCGAAGGGCGTCCGAGAGGAACAGGATGCCATTCGGAGTTTCGACGAACAGCGTTTCCTCCACGATTTTCGATAGCTCTATTTCGACGAGACCGGCGGATGGGGCGATTGACAGGGGTTTGGGAGAGGTGTAGCCCGTGAGAATCTGTGTAAATCGCACATCCTTTCCCTCGATGTTGTCCCAGAGCTTTATGTAGACGGACTCTCCTATACTCACCAGAGCTCCGTTCACATTCGTCTTCAGTAGTAGGGTATAGTCTTTTCTGTCTTTTGAAACGTATTCGAGGACGTAGGTTCCGACCCTCTCGAAATAGCCGGAAGGGATTTCCAAGCGCTTCCAAGCCTTCGCCTCTTCGAAATACACCGCGTGATCCGCCTGTTTAGGAGGCTTTTTTAACGTGTTGCGCTTGAATTCCGTCAAAAAATCCTGGAGTGTGGGTCCGATGTAGTAAAGGTTGACGGTGACCCCGTCGGGCTCGTTGTACGCCCAAAACGAGTAAGATTGATACGGATACAGGATGGCGTTTCTGTCCGCAGAGATGTAACCGAACGCGACACTTGATATCGCGATAAGCAAAAGAAAGAGCCTTACGGCGTTTTTCATCAAATCCCCCCTTATGAAAGATCGTCGTTCAATATCTTAAGACGGAAAAAACCCAGGAAGTTCGGATTTTCTTTAACCGGAAGCCACGTCAGCGGAGCGGCTTTCATATATTCCTCGGTTTTCCAGAGTCGAACCTCCCCCTCGGAAACGTCGGAACTCCCGGTGTGATAGACGAAACCGTCACCGGTGTATATCATGACGTGGTACGGGAAGGCGGTGTCTTGCGGGTGGTACAAAAAGAGGAGGTCTCCCGGCTTCACTTCGCTTCCCAGCGAGTGGCTTACTTTGTCCACATTGTACAAGTAGAGGTTTCGGGCGTTTGCGAAGCTGTAGAACCTCTCTTTAAGCTGGTAAATCTGAGCGCCGAGCGTGGGGACGGCGGGGTAATGAAAGGCTTCGATATCGGGGAAAGCTGCAGGCGGAATCCGAACCCGCTCGTACCACTTGGCGTCGTGTTTCCGGAGCGCCTCTTGCAGGGCGAACCGGATTAACCCCGCGCAGTCCCGATCCTTCCAAGCGGGCGAGGGCTCGACCTTCTGTTGCATAGCGATGTAGACGAACCAGTGACGAAAGCGAGTCGCATCGTCCCCCCACAGTTCGGCTTCATCTGGAAAGCCGTCGTGGTCTGAATCCGTCATCGCCACTTGACCGCCGAACACATCGCGGTGACCGAGCAATCCGTTACGGAAAAGGACTACCGACCACTTCGGCAAGGCAAGTTGGGCGATCACTTTGTCTTTGAGCTCCTTCACATCGGTCAACCCTTCGAAAGACAACACTCGTGAGAACGGAGGGATATCCACAATCAGCAAGTCGCCGATGTACGTGGGTGTTTTTTGAACTTTAGCGGGAAAAAGTGAAGAAAGGCCGCCCGCGCTCAGCGCCCACACACACAGCCCGAAGGCGATAACGAATCCGAACGCTTTTTTCAAAACTCCTCCAAAACGGCGGAAAAACCGCGATGATAGACCATTATACCACACCCGTCGGCGCGCCCTGAAACGCCGACCTGGTAAGGCCTGGGAACGCCGAAATAAAGTTCGGCGTTCCCAGGGCGTTCCCGCGCGCAGCAAGGGCGCTCCCAAGGCGTTCCCAGAAAAACGCTCCCACTCAATAGCCTCCATCGCGGATCTCTCTCCACATCGGGCGCGGTTTGTGTTATAATCACCTAAATCTATTTCTAGGTCTTGCTTTACCTTATTTATGGGCACAGACTTTCGCGGAGCCTTCTTATAAGACCCGGGAGGTAGGCAGTCGGTTGACCACGCCGTAAGCGCGGTCTACACTGTTTTATACAAAAACGCAAAGGAGGAATATCCAATGAAAAGAGCTTGCTTTACGCTGCTTCTCATCGCTGTTCTCATCCTTGCCCTCACCGGTTGTACCAGCACTTTGGTCTATAACGAAAGCGGAGCGATCGATCGCTTTTTGTCGTGGCTAAACGATAACGGCTACCCAAACCCGCCGGAGACCCCTATGGTCGGATTGTTCTTAGGTGAGGTCAAGAAGGGCGATGTTATCGAGTCTAATTCACCGCTGATGGAATCCCCACAGCGTGCGGGTGAGCCGCTCACGCAAAATGGCTGGCTGTTTTATGTCGACGAGTGTCCTGGAGCGTTTTACGAGCACCCGGGCAGGATCGTCGTGGTCAGCACCTCGGGCGCCATCCTCGTGAATGAGCCGACGAACGGATGGCCGACGGTCAATGGTAACCGGCCAATCCAACTGAATAGCGCCACTTCCGACAGATACTTTGGAGCGATCGTTTGGAATCCCTACGCGTGGTGTAAACCCGACACCCACAACAAAACCTGGTTCCCTTCGGCGATTTCCGCATCCGCCAAAGGCGCGGTGGTCGTGAATGGGTGTTTGACGGAGGAAACCTTGTCCGCAGAAGCGAAAGCGATCTCCAAACAATTTTTGAACGATATGAAGACGCTTTTCGGAAACAATAACGTGCGAGACCTGACGAGCCCCACGGTTATGGCGAACCCCGCGGAACAAATACTACAGGCCGTTGAATATTTAGTCGTAAATCGGGACTGCCGCAATATCGTTTTGTATATAATCGGACACGGAGGCAACGATAGGATTTCCATAGGCGGCACGAGCTACAGGGCGTCTCAGTTGCACACTTTGATCAATAGTTATCCTGATGTGCTGTTTTCGGTGATCTTGGAAACCTGTCATGCCGGCAGCTGGCTCGATAACTTCGACGGAACTACCTCCAGAATCCTCGAGAACTTAGGCCTCTTCATCGCGTCCACTTCCGCTGACAAATTCGCGTACCCCGATTGGGATCAATTGACGTTGATCGGCATCTTTGGAGATGGCCTACCCGTTAGCGTCTTGCACGACCACAACAAGGAAGATTCTTATGTCGAGTGGACGAGCGACTTTTTGCAACAGCTATCTTTCTGGTCCACGGGCGCAGGGTGGACAGCGGTACAAAACTATGCGAACACTCACGGCATCGAAACCGAGTGGTCGCTCTTCTATCACTGCTTCTGGAAGGTCAAAGGAGCCGGAACGGTGCCGCCGCCTGACATATTTCCCCTCGGCGAAAACACCCTCACGATGACCGAACGGATGTATATCAGCCGTCAAGACCCACAAATCTATAAGAAATGGTGAGGTGAAACAGACAACGTGACAAATCGGTCTTTTCTATTCTTCTTGCCCACGAAAACGTTTTTTGGCGTGGGCGTCACGCAAGGTATCGGTGAACTGTGCGCACAAAAGCGGGTCATGGTCGTGACCACAGGTCTGAGGCGCACCGGGATACTGAACAGAATCATACGGGAGGCGGGTACGCCGGCCGATCTGATCGTTTTCGACGAGATCGAGCCCAACCCGACCTGCGAAAGCGTGGATAAGGGCGGATTCCTGGCGCGCGTTAACGAGATCGAAGTGATCATCGCGTTGGGCGGTGGGAGCGCGTTGGATGCGGCGAAAGGGATCGCCTGTTTACGTGACGAGCGGGAAGAGCTCCTGGACGCCTCGTCGGGGATCCGATCGTATCTCTCGGGTGAACGCGCGTTCACTCGACGGCATACGCAGTTGATCGCCATCCCGACTACCTCTGGAACCGGCAGCGAAGTGACGAACGTGGCCGTCTTCTCCGATCCCGCGAATCGGCTAAAGAAGTCTATAGTGTCGCCGTGGTTTTGGAACGACTACGCCTACGTGGACCCGGAATTGACCCTGACGGTACCCGACAAACATACGGCTGCAACGGGACTGGACGCGCTCGTACACGCCGTCGAGTCTTATTGGGCGCTCAGTTCGACACCCTTTAGCGAGCCGATCGCCTTGGAGGCGATCAAACTCATACTGGACAATCTAACCCAAGGCTATCGCAATCCCGAGGATAGGGTGGCGCGGACGAATCTGTCGCTGGGGAGCTTGATGGCCGGTATCGCTTTTAGTCAGACGAGGACGACGATCCTTCACGCCCTGAGTTATCCGCTGACGGTCGACTACCATCTGGAACACGGCTTCGCTTGCTCCGTACTATTAAAACCGATGCTCCAAACCAACGCCCCGCTGATCCCGGAGAAAATGGCTCGTTTATTGGACTATCTGGGGTCCCCGTCACTCGACGCTCTTTTGGAGAGGATCGAAGGGCTCATGCAGTCTATCAACGCCCCGACGCGTTTGAGTACCGTGGGTGTGCAGGAAGAAGAGTTGGAAAGCATAGCGGATCAAACGATGCGCTCGCCTATCACCAAACTCAATCCGAAATCCTTTACGCGAGAAGAATTGGTCGATTGGTTGAAGGAATACCGATAAGCGCGAGCACGTTCCAATACGGAGAAAGGCTAAACGTGGGAACGCACGGATAGGCAGTGTGGGTATAATATCGAGGTGCGCCAAAATGGGAATGGCGAACTTTAGTTCGGCAGGGTTATGGTTTTCGCTTTTTCGCCTTTCCGGTAGCGCCCTGAGAGCGCTGAACTTTAGTCCGGCACGTGTGTGGGTTACTCTTTTTGGAAACGCCGGCTTTTAAGCCGGCATATTTCTTTCTTTTTCCTGAGAATGCCACGCCTATTGCCATTTTTCCTATGTTCGACCGGATTTTTTGTGAATGTTCTAGGAACGCCAACTTTTAAGTTGGCGTGTTCTTTTCCGAGAAACCTTCGCTCTTGCCCGGTTTTCCTCCGTGTTCTCCGTGCTCTCTGTGCGAACCCTGTTTTTAATCTTTGGAACGAACACCAGGGTATCGCGCCGTCGCGAGAAGAAAGGGCGCTTACGCCGCGATGCCTGTTCTCTCTGTTCTCTCTGTACCCTCTGTGCGAACCCTTTTTCCAAACCATGCCAACTTAAAAGCTGGCGTTCCCAGTCCGCGAAGTCTCGCGATACGCCTTTTGTCTTTTTTACCCCGCGATGACCTCACGGACAAAAACCGTGTGATCGATTCTGGTCTTGTTTCTTGATAACACCTCATAACTTGACGCGCACCTTCGCTTGCAATATTGGGCATCATCTGATATAATATGCCGGAATTGGGCAACGTAGCCAAGGGGTCTAAGGCGGAGGTCTGCAAAATCTCTATTCGACGGTTCAAATCCGTCCGTTGCCTCCAAAAAAAGGGCGGGACTCCTTCTCGCTCTTTTTTTTACTAGCGGAAGGATCGGATTGTCGATCCGCTTCAGTATTCGATAATAATAATGGTATAATTACGTCAAGAAGAAAGTACAGCGCTCGTCTTTTAAGGAGGAAACGTTTTGCAGCGTGAGATTATTGAAGAACGCCAGGATATCGTCAGATATCGATACATAATTACGCTAGAAGAAGTCGCGGAGCAGACAGAGAAAGCGATACGCGATTTGAGTGCGCGCATCGTGGTTCCGGGGTTTCGAAAAGGAAAAGCACCGTTGGACCTCGTGAGGCGGGAAGTGAGAGCAGAGGACCTCCTGCCGCAATTAAACAGGCATTTCATCAAGATAGTCGCTGATGACGTCGAAAAAAACTTATCCGGAACAGGAGTTATCGACTATTCCTTCGAAGAAGACTTTCGCGAGGAAGAGGACGGCACCTTCTCGATTACGATGCTTTTCTATAGAAAACCGACGGTGCAACTGCCTGATTTAAAATCGATAACGGTCAAAAAGCTGCGACCTTCCGAAAAAATGCTCGACTATTGGCACGAGCACACCGTGAAAAGATTGCGTGAAGATTATTCTACGTTAGCCCCGAAAGACACCGAGGCGGAGACCGGAGATAAGGTGGCCTACCATTACCAGGTGTACAATTCCAAAGGGAAACAGCTGTTTTCCGGTAAAGAAGAGATCGCTTATTTGATTCCCGAGAATTTCAACCCATTGATAGAGAAAATGATCGGAAAAAAACAGGGAGATTCCTACTCTGTAGATCGGACTTTAACGCTAAGGGATAAACCGGACGAACCCGTGACCTACACCTATCAGGTTCAGATCAAAGAAGTCTACCGGTTGATCCCGCCGGAATTGAACGACGCGTTCGCGCGTCAGGTATCCGAAAAGTTTAACACCCTCGAAGACCTTTACCAAAACTTGAGGGAAAAGGATATGAAATACTTTGACGCCATTGTGGAAAAAAATATGAAAACGCAGATAGAAAACGCCCTCACAGAAATGACTAAAGTGGATGTTTCGCAAGAGACGATACAGAATAAACTCGACTGGTATGTGGAAGACCTGAAAAAAAGAGGACGTTACGGGGATTGGGAAGAAGACTATTCTAGCGAAGAGGAGTACCGGGAAAGTCTTCGCGACGAATTGCGTGAGTTGATGACGCTTTCGTGGGCAATAGAGAAGGTGGCGCAAGAACACAATATCACGATAACCGACGAAAAGGCGAAAGAATGGCTACGTTCAAATTCGAAGTCGCTTGACAACAACCCAGAAAAGCTTTTGGCGAAATACAAGAAAGACAAAGATTTTCGCGATGAGATCAAGCTCCTTCTTAAGAATGAAGAGGTGATGGACTTCCTTCTTACACAGGTGACCGTAGAGGAGGAAGAAACTACACTCGACGAAGATTTCAATATGCTCTCCGAAGAGTATGACGAAGACGATGAAGGATTTTTAGAAGGCGATTCACTTGCAAATTTGGAACAGCCAGACGAGGATGAGCCTTGGGATGAGGAGTGAACCCTATGTACGACCACTACGACGAAAAGAGAGAACAGGAGCGCATTATCAACCAGATCGTGCCCATCGTGATCGAAACGACGGGGCGCTACGAACGGGCCTATGATATATACTCACGGCTGCTCAAGGACCGAATCGTCATTTTGGGCGGCGAGATTAATGATCATACGGCCAACCTAATCGTGGCACAACTCCTTTTTTTGGAGGCTCAGGACCCCGAGAAAGACATCAACCTCTATATCAATTCTCCCGGGGGCTCCGTTACGGCAGGTTTGGCGATCTACGACACAATACAATGCATCAAACCCGCCGTTTCCACGATATGTACAGGGATGGCTGCCTCAATGGGCGCTGTGCTGCTGATGGCGGGCGCCCCGGGAAAACGTTTGTCTCTACCCAACTCCAAAGTGATGATCCATCAGCCTTGGGGAGGAGCGAAAGGGACAGCAGCCGACGTGGAAATCCAAGTGAAAGAGCTGCTTCGAACGAAAGACCAGATCAACAAGATCATCCATCACCACACCGGGAGAACGGTCGAGACGATAGAGCAGGACACCAACCGAGATCGGTATATGACTCCGGAAGAGGCGATCGAATACGGAATCATAGATAAAATCATCACGAAAACCACCGCTAAAAAAGAGCTTTAAAATGGGAAGGGATGTGCTCTGTGAAAGTAGATAAAAAGTGTTCGTTTTGCGGTCGTTCCTCGGCGCAGGTTCAGAGGTTGATAGCCGGCCCGAACGTCTATATCTGTAACGAATGTGTCGAGCTTTTCAACGACACCCTGAAAGACGAGCAGACGATCAAATGTCATGAACTGGTCAGCAGCATCCCGACACCGGCGGAGATCGCGAAAGAACTAGACAAGTTCATCGTCGGGCAAAACCGAACGAAAAGGGTCGTTTCAGTCGCCGTGTACAACCACTATAAGAGGGTAGCCGCGGGCGCACCGAAAAACAAAGACATCGAAAAGTCCAACATCCTGATGCTCGGACCGACCGGGTGTGGGAAAACCCTGATCGCCCGAACCTTGGCAAAGTTTTTGGACGTGCCTTTCGCCATCGCCGACGCCACACCGTTAACCGAAGCCGGGTACGTCGGGGAGGACGTGGAAAACATCCTGTTGCGGCTGATCCAATCGGCCGACTACGATATCGAAAAGGCGGAAAAAGGCATCATTTACATCGACGAAGTCGACAAAATCAGCAAAAAGGGACCGAACGTTTCGATCACGCGCGACGTGTCCGGAGAAGGGGTCCAGCAAGCGCTGTTGACCATTCTGGAAGGCACCACCGCCAACGTGCCCCCTCAAGGGGGAAGGAAGCACCCCTACCAGGAGTTCATCAAGATAGACACTTCAAATATCCTTTTCATCGCCGGCGGAGCCTTCGACAACCTGGAAGACATCATTCGTAGCCGAACCCAAAACAGCGTGATGGGATTTGGCAAAGACGTGAAAGGGAAGTCTGAAGAGCGGATCGGCGAGGTGTTGGCGAAGGTCACCCCGTACGACCTTGTACAATACGGGTTGATACCGGAGTTCATCGGACGGTTTCCAGTCCTCACCACGCTGAACGACCTGAACGAAGAAGACTTGGTCCGGATCATGACCGAACCGCAAAACTCTATCATCAAGCAGTATCAAAAGCTTCTACAGTTGGACAATATCACATTGGAGTTCGAAAAAGAAGCCTTATCCGGCATCGCAAAAAAGGCGATGAAAAACGGCACCGGCGCGCGCGCTTTGAAGAGCGTCTTGGAACAGGTGATGCTCGACCTGATGTTCGAATTGCCGAGTATGCAGAACGTCAAGGAGGTCATCATCACCGGCGCGGCCGTCGAAAACCGCGGGAATCCGATCATTGCGCTCAGAGAATCAGCGTGAGCCGTTTGGATACCGTCTGATAAACAAACCGCCGGAAGGCGGTTTGTTTTTCTTGACGCATTAACCGAAAATCTATTTGCGCGAAAGATGAAAAACATTGACAAACCGGCGGAGATATGATAAGATAACCGAGGTTTCGAAGGGAAGAGTATCGGGAATACGGAAAGGAATAGGGACCGGTGGAAAGAAAGGTCACCGGGAAATTTTCGGTCTTTGAAAAGCAGATAATAGACGAATAAGCAACCAGACGCGAAGTAAGTAATAAGCAGACAGGCAGAC
>MWEM01000053.1 GCA_002071085.1 Thermotogota bacterium ADurb.Bin062
ACTCGACGCGATGAAAGCCTTCGACGAATTAAGGGGCACGGTAGGGAACGAAGAATACTTCGAAGCGTACATCCGGTATCTGTTTTACGCTCGGACGGACTTGGAGCAAGAGGAGCTCAAGGAGCGGATAAAGACGGTATCGTTGGAAAGGAGTGAAAAGATGCTAACGATTGCGGAAAAGCTACTTCAAGAAGGTATGGAAAAAGGGATGGAAAAAGGGATGAAAAAAGGGATGGAAAAAGGTATGGAAAAGGGATTAGCAAAAGGGATTATAAAAGGCCGAGAAGAAGGTCGGGAAGAAGGCCGAGAAGAACTTCTTTGGAAACAGATCACTAAAAAATTCCCCCAAATTCCTCAAAGGTACTACGAAAAGCTGAAAGCACTCACGATAGACCAACTCGATACCTTGGGCTTGGACCTGATAGATATGCGGAGCGAGGAGGAGCTGAAAAGGCATCTTCCGATATGAGAGGTTTCGGGGCCAAACTGAGAGCGCCTCGTGAGCGCCTCGCGGCTGGGAACACCTCTGGGAACGCCGAACTTCAGTCCGGCATATCTTATCAAGGTATAACAGGGGTTCATACGTAGGGCACAGAGAGCGCAGAAGGGAGATTCGCGCTGGGCCCGCCACGTGAGCCATTTTTGAGCGCCTTGGGAACGCCGAACTTCAGTTCGGCATAGTTTAAGCTTTTAAATGTTTTACAAGCTTTCTTGCGACTCCTAGAAAAAAACAAAAAGGCATGCCGCACGTAGGGTCAAGAGAAGGCGCCGTGGAGTCAGAGATGTACCGCTCTCGATTTCTGTGTGTGAGTGTCCATCGCACCACCTGGCAGCTTACCCTCTCCCGGTTTCCTTCTCCTGCCATCTCAAACCGTACGTACGGATTTCCCGCATACGGCTTTCCAAACGTCTTCGTCAAAAGGGTTTTGTGACCTTTAACCGGTGAGCGCTTTCGGTCGACGGGGCGCCTCCCTACTACACCTCTGCCAGTCATCCCCGTTCGCGCGTGTAATATTCGGGCGAGGAGGGTCTCTCCAGTTGCCTGAAATGTCCTTGTAACGTGCTGTCGCTTGCACCCCGCCGGAAGAAAGTCCCGTTTCAGTCAGTCTTCAAGACTTCCTGCTGTCTTCGCTGCACTCCAAACAGCTCGACTTCCAAATCCACGCCTTTCGAGGCTACTATGCGTTCACGGTTGTTACGGCCCGGTTACTCGCTCACCACCCTTTCCGTGGCTTTGTCAACAGACTCCAGACAGTTCGTTTCCTCCCTACCTGCTGTCCAAGCTACGGGGTTCTGACTTTTTCCCCGGCAGGCTTGCTTTCTTCCTGCTGAACATTTCCGCCTTATCTGGACGTACTAAAATTGGCGTTCCCAGAGCGTTCCCAGGACGCTCTCAGGGATGCGATCCCGGAAGGGCACGCTCGAAGAATTCAAAAAAAGTGGCTTTCGTTATATAATCAAGTAAATCGAAATAGACTATGTGAGGTGATGATGTCAATGGACGCTACGCAAACAAACGCTTTGGTGTCGAAGGCAAACGAAATCCGCCGGTTGATATTGGAGATGATCGGCAAACTGGGGGTCGGGCATATCGGTGGTTCCCTTTCCATCGTGGAGGCGCTCACCGTGCTCTACTACAAGCATATGACCGTCGATCCGCAAAACCCGTTATGGGAAAAACGTGATCGCTTCGTGTTATCGAAAGGTCATAGCGGCCCCGGACTGTACGCGGTCTTAGCCGATAAAGGGTATTTCCCGAGGAGCTGGCTGGATACGCTGAACAGGCCGAACACCAATCTCCCCAGCCACTGTGACCGGTTGAAAACGCCCGGGATCGATATGACAGCCGGGTCTTTAGCTCAAGGGTTTTCAGCCGCCGTGGGAATGGCGTTGGCCGCGAGGATGCAGGGTCAGGGCGTACGGGTCTACGCGCTTATCGGAGACGGGGAAAGCCAAGAAGGCCAGATTTGGGAAGCCGCGATGTTCGCGGGCAACCACGGTCTCGATAACCTGATCGCGTTTCTCGACTACAACAATATGCAAATAGACGGGCTAGTCTCCGAGATCAATTCTTTGGAACCGGTGGCGGATAAATGGAGGGCCTTCGGGTGGAACGTCTACTCGGTGGATGGCCACGACATCGTCGCGATCGATAGCGCCTTGACTCTCGGGAAGCGGTTTAAAGGCAGACCGACGATGATCATCCTGAACACGACGAAGGGAAAAGGCGCTTTCTTTTCAGAAGGGAAGGTGAGCTCCCACAATATGGTGGTAACGGACGAACAGTGGCGTGAGGCAGTGGAGCGCTTGCGACAAGAAGGCGAGCCCGTGACCTCCGGCGAGGGGAGATAAGGATGTACGAAGGATTGGAAATGAGAAAGGTTTACGCGGAGCTATTGATAGAGCTTGCGCAAAAGGATGACCGGATCGTCCTGTTAGAGGCGGACTTGATGAGTTCTACCGGAACGAAAGCCTTCAAAGAACGATTTCCCGATCGCCTCATTAACGTCGGCGTCGCGGAGGCGAACCTGATGGGCATATCTGCGGGTTTGGCGGTGATGGGGATGATCCCCTTCGCGCATTCCTTCACGGCATTTGCCACGCGCAGAGCCTTCGATCAGGTGACGATATCGATCGCCTACTCCCGGTTACCCGTCAAAATCGGTGGCGCGGACCCCGGCGTGAGCGCGGAGCTCAACGGCGGCACGCATATGAGCTTCGAGGATGCGGGGATCATGCGGAACCTTCCCGGTATGACGATCGTCGAGCCCGTCGATTCCGTGCAATTGGCGGCCTTGCTTCCCCAGGTCATCTCGCACCCGGGGCCGGTGTATATGCGGCTGCACCGCAAGAATAAAGAAGTCCTCTTCTCACCCGATCGATCCTTCACAATAGGCAAGATAGAAACCCTGGAAACGGGGGAGGATGTGACGCTGATTTGCAGTGGGATGATGGTGAAGCAATCCTTGAAAGCCTCGGAGATATTGCGAAAAGAGGGTGTGCGCCCTCGCGTATTAAATATGCATACGCTCAAGCCGGTGGACGCTACAACCATTATCCAGGCCGCGCGCGAGACGGGGGCGATCGTCGTGGCCGAAAACCACAGCGTGCTGAACGCTTGGGGTTCCGCGGTCGCGGAAGTGGTCTCGGAGCACTGTCCGGTGCCAGTCTTTCGGATCGGGGTTCAGGACCATTTCGGAGAAGTGGGAAAATCCGACTTCCTCATGGAAAAGTATCATATGACGGCTGCGGATATCGTTCAAGCGGCGTATTCCGCGATGGACAAAAAGCGATAGCGAAGACTGGGAGGAGGTCTCATACTTGACCACCCGAGACCGGCTCGCAGCCCGCTATAACCCTGTTGTCACGCCGCGCTCCGAGGCTGACTCAACCCTGAGTCCGTCTCTTGGGAGGAAACTCAACGGAATGCCGTCTATATCTATATATGGTATAAGGTGCATCTGGGAACGCCGAACGGCCGAGAGTGCCCTGAGAACGCCAATCTTTAGATTGGCACGTGTTTTTTAGGGAAAAACAGAGGCTCACACGGAGAACACAGAGGGCACGGAGCACAAGGTAAAAGCAAAAACGTGCCAGACTAAAGTCCGCCTCTCTGGTGGCGCCCCGCAGGTGTTCCCAGAAAGGCAAAGACATGCCAAAATAAAGTTTGGCGTTCCCAAGCGCCCATAAGAGACACTCGTATTCTCTTTGTGTACTCCGTGTTCTCTGTGCGAAACGGCTTTGGTTTTTGGAAAGACATACCAAACCAAAGTTTGGCGTTCCCAAGCGCTCATAGGAGACGCTCGTGTTCTCTCTGTGTACTCCGTGTTCTCTGTGCGAAACGGCTTTGGTTTTTGGAAAGGCATGCCGAACTTAAGTTCGACGTTCCAAGCCAGGTGGATGGAAAAGAAGAATTAACAAAAGGATAAGGTTGCGAAAAGACCGGGTTTGTTGTACAATAGAACCATCCTATTGCGTTTTTCCCGTTCGGCTATAGCGAATGGGCGCTATTCTCATAGCGCCCAGGGGGGTAAAAAAGAGGATCTTGTTCATTTGCGCCAGCGAGGGGTTACTCTGTTGTGGCTTGGTGCTTTTGCAAATGCAGGTCGATTATACGTAACGTGACGAGGGAAAGGCAATTTTTATCTGATTTCGTTTGAGGGGGGTTTTATGCGTAGGGGAAAGTGGCTTTACATCCTAATTTTCTTCGTTCTTGGCACATCGCTTTTGGCTAGCGCTTACAAAGGGTTGACTTTCGAGGAGTGGCTTCAAGTCCTAAATCACGGCAACACTGCCGAAAAGCGGGTTGCTTTGGAAGCGATGGGCTATCTCTACGAACCACAAGTGGAGGATTTGCTTCTGACGTATTTGAAGAACGAGAATAGAGAGCTCCGGCTGTCCGCCGTTTGGTCGCTGGGGCAGATCAGGAGTCTATTGGCCCTAGAACCGATCGTGTGGATGCTCGGCTCGGATGATGATGTGCGCATCGACAGCGCACTGATCAACTTCGGAGAACTCGCCATTCCTCACCTGATCGTCAAACTGAAGTTGATCGGGATTATGCAGGACTACGAGCAAGGGTTACGCGTTTCCAGGATCATTATCGACATCAACAGCCCGGACGGAATCGTAGAAGTCGCGAACTTCCTCACGAACCTTCTAACCAACGAAGGGTACAAGTCCAAAGCCACTTCTATGTTATCGCAAATCGGGGAAAAGGCGATCGCTCCCTTGATGGTCGCCTTTCAAAAGACCTATTCAGACGATGTAAAAATCAACATACTAAACACGTTGGTCACGATCGGGAGCGAAAAGGCCCTAGAAGTCCTATATAGCCAAGCCGAATCCTTCAATCCCGCCGTCCGCCGCACCGTCGCCAATGCCCTGGGCCGTATCAAAGCCCCGGGGAATCTGCCCTATTTGATCGCCTTCCTACGGGACACCGACGAGAACGTGCGGATGCAAGCGGTGATCGCGCTAGGAGAGTTAAAGGACCCGGGGGCCAGCCTGTACCTGATCAATTTGCTTTCGGATCCGAACGCGGTGATTAAAGCCTTCGCCGCGTACGCGCTCGGAGAGATCAAAGACGTTCGGGCGGTGTACCCGCTTTTCGCCTTGCTCAACGATACGACCCTCCTGAAAAGCGTGGACCCGAAAACGGGAAAGAGCATCGAAATGGCGGTCTATAAATTCGCGGTAGAGGCCTTGAAAAAGATAAACGACCCGCGCGGGTTGGATGAGCTCAAACGAAGGGGTTTAGACAAATAGCACGCGGACACAGGTGGTAATTATGCCGAATTACAGTTACAGAGCGACGGATTCCAGCGGCAACCGTATAACCGGTGTGGTGAACTCGGCCAACGAAGCCACAGCGGTTACCTCATTGATCAACAGAGGATACATCGTCCTGTCTCTGGAAACGATCGCGGAAAAAAAGATCAAGCGGATTATGACGCTGCGATTGCTGGATATCATGACCTTTTCCCGGCAGTTGGCGACCATGATCGAAGCCGGTGTCAATTTGGCGAACGCCTTGGCCACCCTGGCGGAGCAGGAGGTGTTTTCGCCCAAATTCCGAAAGATCGTCACGAGCGTTCTCTCGAATATAGAAGCCGGGATGAGCTTTTCTGAAGCGCTCGACAACGAAAAAGCCTTTGACGATCTCTTCGTCAACCTCATCGAAGCAGGGGAAACGAGCGGTACGCTTGCCGAGACACTCGAAAAAGTCGCCAGCTTTTATGAGTCCCAGAAACGCCTGAAAGACGAGATCAAATCGGCGACCTCCTACCCGGTTTTCGTGATGGGATTTTCGGTGATCATGGTGATCGCCATCCTCGCCTTCGTGTTGCCCAAACTGGTCGAAGCCTTCGGTGGAGAAGCGGAGGGCATAATGGCTATCCTCATGCAGGCCAGCAACTTCCTCCGCGGCAACTGGCTCATATTGCTTCTCATCGTCGTCGGATTGGGGATTTTCCTAGCCTATTACCTTAAGACCTTCGCCGGAAAAAAAGCGCTATCCTACATCTTGAGCGTGATTCCGGCGGTGAAGAACATCAGACGAAACAGCTCTTTGGAGCGCTACTGCCGAACGTTGTCGGTAATGGTGGGCGCCGGGGTCGAGATCCTTCGGGCGTTGGAGCTCGCCAGCAAGGCGGCGAACGATTATCGATTCGAAAAATCGGCGCAGGAAATGGCCGAACGCATCAAAACGGGCGAGACGCTCGAACAAGCCTTCACAGAAGCCGAGCTCTTCCCGGGTATCGTGATCGCAATGGTCGGAACCGGTGAGAAAACCGGTAAACTGGACAAGGTTTTGGATAAAGTCGGCGATTTCTTCGAGGAACGGGTGCGGACTTCCGTTAAGCAGCTGGTGTCTATGCTGGAGCCGGCGATGATGGTGGTCGTGGGCGGTTTTATCGGGTTGATCGCCTACGCGATGTACAGTTCGATGTTCTCGGGGCAACAAAACCTCTCGAGGTTTTAGGGGTTCCTCGATAGCGACGGACCCCGTATGGAGAGACGAAAAGGCTGGTCTTTAGTTGAGTTCATCCTCTATCTCCTGATCACCGTTTCGGTCGAGACCGCGTTCCTCACGCATTGGACCTCTTCGCTTTCTCACTCGGCGGTGGGAACGCCCGAGAGTTTCGTGGCCGCCATCGAGCGGCAGATGGCTCGCGTTCGCTGCGAAGCGTTGATAGAAATAAAACAGAAAGCGCTTTTCATACGTAAAGACACAGTGATTTGCGGATTCCGCGTTATGCAAGATTTTCAGATTCTGTTCAATCATTTCGGGGTTATAGAGAAAGGCGGTAGCGTGGGGGTCGCTAAAGGCAACGACTTCTTTCGGTTGACCATCTCACCGGTCACCGCCGGTATCCGCTTTTTTAAGGTGCCATAGAGGGTGGGGGGATTCTCTGTGCAGATTTTTAACCGTAGAGTCTTAGCTCTGGAAACGAACCCGTTTATCACGAAAGCGTTGTTGTTGCATCTTTCGGGAAAGAGGGCGAAGGTACTAAAGAAAATCATTAAGACGCATCCCTCGTTCACCGACGAGATCCTTTCTGATATCCAGGTCACCCATTTCAAGAAGGTGGTAGAAGCCCTATCGCCCGACGCCGAGGATTTCGTCGTTCTCAACTTTCCGTCAGAAAAGCTGATCACCGCGGTCGAGCAGATGCCGGCCCTCTCAGAGGAGCAATTGGCCAATGCTATCAAGTTCAAGAAGGCGGAGGAATATTCCATCTCGGTCAGCGACCTTGTGGTTAAGGTCGCCCAACCGTTACGCGATACCAGAAGCCTCTTCGAAAAAACCCGACACTTAGCCTTCGCGACGAAGCGCGTATCCATCGACCAATATCTCAGCAGACTCTTTTCCGAGGCGAAGGCCCCGGAACCCGACGTCCTACTACCGGACAGCATAAAATATTTCGAACTCATCGACAACAAAGCCTTTTTGGGGAGTATGAAAACCGGCGACCGCTTCCGTTTCCTGGCGCTCCTCGACCTCCAATACTCTTTGCTGTTCGCCTTTCTCAACGGCAGTATCTACCACGTGGCCGAGATTCCAATCACGATCAAAACCCTGTTGGAGCGGTTGAGGACTCTCGATGTCGATGTGGAAGAAGTGCTCGAAGCGATCGTCAAAGGTGCGGAAATCGGCTCGTTGGGTTACGTGAAGGATATAGAACCCGTGATAGATGAAACCTACCGGAATTTTTTGTTCGAGACCGAAAAGGCGATCCGGCTCGTCCTAAACAACTCTCGTATCGCTAACGCGATCAATCAAGTGGACGCTCTGTCCCTCCTCTCGTTGAACCATCGCATCACAATGGACCTCGAGATGATCGCGCGCAATATGCGGTTGTTGAACGGCGCGCCGATCACTCGAATACCTCTGAAACCAGACTTCCCGGAGGATTTGGACCTTTATCGGACGGTGGTCGGACTGGGCTATCGTGGCATTAGAGAAATCGGAAAATACAAATTTGTGAAAGAAATCGAGCGGGGGGGAAGAGGTTTTGATAAATATAAACCTTTACAAAAACAAAAAACCAAAGCTTAAGATCACCACGATCTTGTTTTTGGTAGCGATCCTACTGTTGCCGGTATTGGGGTATCGCATCACCCTCACGACCCTGAAGAACAATGAAATGCAGAAGATACGCTTGGCAAACCCGCAAAGCGGCGTAGTCTTACGCGAAACACCCATATCCGATTACGATGATAGCATCCGGTTGTTGACCTTGAAAGACGAGGAGACGAAGACCCAAATTTCTATCCTTCAGAACGAACGCCGAAACCTCGAACGCGCGCTCGTGTACGCGATGATCACTCGGAAGTTTTTCAAGGCGGTTGACGCGAGCTACCACAAGCACAGCCAGGAGGAACGGGTTTTCGTCGAGAGCATCCAAATCGAAAGGAAGTCCAAAATCGAGATCGATTTTTTCGATATCCAGCTTAAAGCCGGAAACACGCAGTTTCTGTTTTTCCAAGATGTCCTGAGCAGTATCGATCGGATCATTGGAAATACACGGAATCAGTCTCAGCAGATAGGGTTTGTAGAACTCTCCGCCTTGAAAGCGAAAATTACAGTCGACACGAGCAAGTTTTAGGGGGTGAAAGATATGGCTTTCAACAGGATATTCGGAATTCTCATTGCCATAGGGATATTCATCGCCTCCATTATCTTTTTCGCCATTCTGCCCACGTTGGAGTTTAGAAAACAGAAGGAAGCATTGACCCTGATCGCGCAGGTATACGAACAGACCTGGCGGCAACACGAGAACGAAAGCAACCAATACACGCAGTACGCCCGATTGATCGACAGCCAAAGCAACGAGTTCGATCAACTGGTGGCCGTTTTGCGGAACTACAACCTGAAACCGACGTTGAGCGGAAAGTCGTTGACGGTTTCGGGAAAGGTCAGCGCCCAGGCTTTCTCCGAACTTTTGAGCGCCTTCGGAAACGCCTACACCTTGGAGATCAACCGGTTCAATGCGAGCAACTCCGAAAAGATGCCGATACAGATCAGCGAGTCGAAAATGACGACCTTCGACATACGGAATCTAGAGGTCAAGTCGATCCAGTACAACGAAAAACTCAGCAAGAGGTGATCGTCCGATGCCTCCGAAAAAGAAGAAAGAGAACAAAAAACTCAAGATCGTCGCCCTAATCGTGATATTGTGCGCCGTGATGGTGGTTATGGTTTTCTACACCCTCCCGACGCTTGGGATCAACCTATTCCCGACTAATTCGAAACCGAAAGCCGCGGTTGCACCCGTTCGGCCGGTGGGAGCTGTGACGACGAGTCCAAGCGCCGGCGCTCCCGTACCCGTTCAAGCGGGTGTGGACGCCGCTCTGATTCGTCAGAGCGTGAGCGAGCTCTCCCAGGTAGACAAGAGCACCCGATACGACTCCGAGATCATCCTCCCGTACCTGTTGAGCTTGGACAACCCCGAAGAGATCCGGAGGCTCCTCACCTCGAAAACCCCGGGTCTGGCCACATTCCCGGAGATCGTCTATCTGAGCTGCTTCACAGACCGTTCCGGAGATAAAACGGGGTGGATACGATCGCGCGAGAGAGAGAACGAAATCATCGAAATCAAGGTGAACCACCCGTTGCCCGGGTATCCGGACACGCAAATCATCGACATCAACGAGGTCGGTATTTTGATCTACCGCTACCCCGACGTGAACAAGAAGCCGGAGGATCAGAATCCACAGCTGTACCGAATACTGTCCCGGGCATACAAGGACTTCCAGTTGTAGGAGACAAAGCGCCCGGCTTGAAACCAAAATCCCCGTAGAAGCCGGAAGTTGACGGGGCGCGTATTAGTCATATACAGGGCACACTGTCCGAATTTCTACTTTTTTATCAGATGCGATATGAATGAGTGTCGAGGGGGGTTTAAAAAATGAAGAGAACCGTTATGTTTTATCTCCGTTTCTTTTTGATGGTGGGGTTACTCTTGGCAGGGGCGGTGTTAGGCGCCGACCTCGTGAACTACACGTACTTTCCGTCAGAAGACGCGTTGGACTTCGTATTCATCTTCGGAAGCGAACCCACGAAATACGCCACACAAGCGCTCGACTACGGCCGCTACTACGAAATCACCCTTCCCGGGTCGCTGAAAGACGTGGAAATCAATCGCTTCCTTGGGTATTCGCCGATCGTGGGGTTCCGTGCCTCGTCTGGAAAAGGGGTGATCACCCTGCGCTTCGACATGCTCCTGCCGCGCGAGCCGGAGATCGTCGTGATTGCGAACACCCTCCGTGTGACCTTTCACAGGACGACCGTCGCGTGGGACGAGGTGACGATCTACTCCGACAGCGCGCAGTCGGGGAGCCGTCCGCCGTTGACGTCCTTGCTGGCGCGACTTCAGAAGTACCTGGACGTGAACTTGGTCATCGACGAAGCCAGCATACGCGGGTTGCAAGCCGAATTCGTGATGCTTTCCGAAAGCCTAAAAGCGGAGGACTACTTCTTCCAGATTATGATGAACAATCCCTCTTTGGGCTACGCGTTTCTGCCGAACAACACGGTCTACGTCGTGAGAAAAGACCTGATCTCGGAAAAAGTTCAGGAGGTCTTGAAAGAGGTCAACCTCTCCCCGAAAACCGACACCAGTTACTGGGCCTCCTACAACTTCAACCTGAAGAAGGACTCCGAACTCTTCCAAAACTTCTCCTACTTTCAAGACACCGCGAGACAGCAGGTCTTCAACAAAGACGCTTTCACTCAATTTCTCATCTACGAATTCGGAGAAAAGTACGCGAAGCTGCCCTCCTCCCTACAAAACGACCTCATCGTGCTGATTCGCGGTAAAAGCGGGCCGGAAGAGGTTTCGATCGGCATTCTGCTGTACGGGAACCCGAGGCTGCAAGAGAAGTTTGAATACTTCATGGGTTTCTTCGAGGGGATGGGACAAGCGGGCGCGGAAACCGAGACGGCAGAAACCATAACCGAGTACTCCCAGAAAATCGAATACGCCCCGCTTTCGACCGACGAACTGCGGGCCTTCATGACCTTCTACACCAAGACGGTGAAAGACATTTTCTCTCCGAACGAAAGCTTCCCGCGACTTGACACGATGCGCTTCGAGATACGGGATGCGAACGCGACCGTCTACATCTACGGAGAAGAGCCGCAGGTGAAGAAGCTGGCGCAATACCTCAGCGATTACATCAAAGACCGAAAAGCCCGAGGAAACGAAAAGATGGAGCGTTTCATGGTCAAAGACGGGGCGGGGATGATCTTCGCGTTGGCGTTGAATCGGACCTTCCCGAAGGCACTCGTAAACTTCGAAGGGATGAGCGCCCAGACGCAGCTCGCGGGTAAACCCACCTTCGAATGGACCGACAAAGACCTCGAGGAGTTGCGGAAGCTACAGCAGATCTACGACGGAGAGCCAGACGAGATCACGATCCTCGGCTCGAACTACGAAGTGATAACGGCCAAGCGCATAGCCGACGACTGGGGCATACTCGTGCCCCCGCTCGAGTCGGAGATACGGATGATCGTCCTGTCCGAAAACCTCCCGGACAACGCCCGAACCGCCTTACTGAACCCCGACAGTCCGAACAGCCTCGTGGCGAAGTACCCGTCGGTACAGATCGACCCGTCTTTCGAGCCTCTGATCATCCTTCGGGGGAAGCCACAGGACCTCGACACGATCGCGGGATACTTGACGACCCTCGAGCAGGTCTGGTTCAAAAAGCCTGAATACGTCGAAGTGGTTAACGTGAGCCAAGAGCTGATGGCGAAAGAAGCGGATAAATTTATGACAACCCAGGTAAAAATCACAGAAAGCGCGGGTTCTGCCAGCGCGCAAGGATCTTCAGCCACAGCCACGGAAACGCAGAGCCCCGCCACACCGTCAGCGACCGGTTCAACCTCCGCTGGAAAAACCTCATACATCGAGCTCGGGCAGGTCAACGTCGTCGCTTCGAACTTACTATCCGGGCAGGGAGACATCGCGACCTATCTCGCCAAACGCTGGCCGAGCGTGAACGTATCCGCAGTGTACTTCCTCGACCTTTTCATACTCCGAGGTGAAAACGCAGCTGACATCAAGGCCGCCGCTGAAGAGCTGCGCCGCTTGGATTGGGAGGCCGCAAACGAGACGATCTACTCGGAGCTCGCCTATTTCGAATACCTGAAAGCCCCGAACATCTCACTCATCTGGGAACAATTTTATATGAAGCATAACGTCAAGATCATCTACATCGAATCCCTGGGCGCCTACAAGTTTTACGGCCCGGAAAAGTACGTCCGCGCCTTTGTCGATGAATTGAGCGAGATAGACGTCGGCCGCATCGTGGGGCAGCCGGTCGTGCAAACTGAATTGGTGAAAATTTATATCACTTCTCTTTCTACCCAAGATGTCAATCGCCTAGTAACAACCAAAGTGCCGGGCGTTATTATCGAGGCCTTTGAAGGAGGAGGCTATCTTATTACGGGAACAGAAGAGCAGATAGCCAAAGCCAAAGACTTACTCAACTCGATGAGCACTGATTTTATGGAAGAATCCGCAATCCTGCAACTCAGCCCAGGGGTATCCGTCGAGACAGTTTCTAAAGTACTTGCGTTGTATTATGATATTGGGAAAACGATACAATTGCTGGATTTCGGAGGAACCAGGATTTTAGTAAAAGGCCAAAAAGAACGGGTAGACAACATTCGTTTAATACTCAGAAGCTTCGGATTAATCGAAGAAAAAGAAGGAACGGAACGCTCCTTCGTTAAAACGATAAACGTAAAGGAAATGCGCTCGCAAGACTCGCGGTATACTCCGAGTGAAATAGCCGAAATTACAAGCAAGCTTTACCCAACAATCACCCTCGAGTTGTTTGAACTTTCTGAAACCTTTATGCTAACCGGCCCAAAAGAAGAAGTGGAAGCAGCAGAAAACAAAATACTCGAACTAGTAAAAATGGGACAAGAAACGATCGAAAGAAACATAGAGTTAGGCTTCCTATTTGATCAGATTGAATGGAAAGAAATAGCTCCGGAAGATTTGACCGAAACGTTAAAGAAAAGCTATCCTACTTTAGTGGTTGAATACAAATCCTCAGAGAAGGCCCTATTCATAAAAGGAATGAAAGACGACGTGGACGAAGCGTTTAATGTTGTGAGGTCGTACTTTTTCACTCCATCGGCTATCATCCGAGAAGATCAAACAGATGTTTTCGACCTCAAAGCGAAAGATAAGAATTTAATTGAGCTCACAAAAGAGATCGCGCGCTCCTTAGTACCGGAAGTGAAATTATTCCTTCCCGATGAAAGCGCGACCCACACCGTGACACTAACGCTTTCAAACTTAAATTGGGAAAAATGGATAAGCATAATCGAAAGATTGTACGACTATCAAGTAGAACTGATAGACGGTTTAGTAGAACCGATATACGTTGTAACCCCTCCGACGTTAGAACACGAAACAGGGTTAACGAAAACGAGAGTGTTAAACATCAGCCACGGGTTCGACGAAGCGGCCCGCCTGATTTCCTCACCAATGTTTGGCGGTCTAGTATACACAGATGAAGTCAATGGCGCTGTCCTTTTCACGAACATCGCAGATAAAAAAATGGAACAACTTCGTCCTATGCTAGAGAAAATCGTCCAGCCGAAAAAGATGGTGGAAATCAAAGCTGCTGTGGTCGGTTCTTCTCTAGTAGACAGGTTATTAAAAGAATTAGAGATGACAATAAACGCTTCTTCGATGATGTCATTGGGAAGCGGCGGGTTTCACTTTACAGGTAGCCTATTGGATTTTGCCAATACTACAAAACTACTAACTGCCCTGACAAAAGAGTTAGCAGTCGAATTGGAAATATCGGGCAGGAGAACCGAATCCGATAGAGTAGATGTCGTTAATCGCCGCATTATGGCTTTGAGTGGAAAATCTGCTTCCATACAAATAGGAACTGAAAATACGATAATAACTGTTACAACTTCCACGGACGCTTCGGGCACTACAGATACGAGGCAAAGTCAATCAAAGGTTTTCGCTGGATACGAGTTTAATGTGACGCCAATTGTGAGAAACGATGGTAGCATTCATTTAGAGTTTACAGTTTCTGATGGTTCACAAGAAGACGAGCAAACCTCCGATAACTTTAAAACTTACAAAGTCATGAAGACAGTCGCCAATTCAACGGTAGTACTTAAGAATGGCGAGACTCTAATAATCGGCGGTTTGAATTTAAAAACTGACTCGGTGGAAGTCTCAAAGATTCCTTTCTTTGGGGATTTACCTTTCGTTGGACAATTTTTCAGGCTGGAAAAGAAGAATAATGAAAATCGGGTCGTGGATATTCTGATTACAACGACGATCATCGACGTCGATATCCCACAAGAAAACATCTTCGGCCTAAACACCATCTAAGGGGAGGAATGCAGATGACGAAAAGGGGCGTATCAATACTCGTATTGTTGGCGATAGTGCTTTCTGCCTTCTCTTTTCCCGTAACGCGCATCGGTCAATTGAGTTATCCGACGGATCTACTGAGATATTTCCCGTCATTTGTCGAAGAAGCGCAATGCACAAAAGTAATCGACGGAAAAACCATAGAAGTAGAATATTTCCTTCCTGTGGGTAGGCGAGAAAGACTGTCTCTGATCGGTCTTGACGTTGGTAATACCTCTTCGTACGATTCAAGGGATCTTCCCTTGATGCTTACAAAACAATACTTAGAAGGGAAAAGAATCTACCTAAGTTATGATTGGGAAGGTGCCAACTCAGACGGTGAAATATTGGCTTACGTATGGATCCCTGTCAGTACTGAAGGCGGCGGCTATTTTCTTTGTTGGAACGCCGTGATGCTTCTAAATGGTTTTGCGGAACTCGCAAATGATAATTTCGATACGAAGCTTAAGATCCTGTTCTATGAAGCTTCTTTATTCGCGCGAGAGAACAAATCAGGCGTTCTAAAATCACAAGTTAGCCAAGAACCTAGCAAAGAGAAAATCGAAGAGATGGAATATGTCGTCAAAAAATACTTGTATGACTTTTATTGGAAAGAAAAAGCCCCTGCAGGTACCGTATCGGTTGTAAAAAAAAGCATAGAAGAACTGAAAACTCTCAAGCCCGAAAAATTGAGCGATTTCTTCCTAAAAACCGAATGGGATATGGCGCTTAATCAAGTATCGAATGCTATCGAAGAGTACGGAGTAGAAAACACCAAAACCAATGTTAACTATCCAGGAAATTATCTAGCAAGGCTGGATACCTCTTTATCTCTTTTCGGGAAGACTTGGATAGTGTATTTTTGCTTCGACTTAATGGCTAACAATACAACTGGTTTGAAAGCCATAATATATGACTTCGATGACACCTTTCTACCATCAGATCTTTTGGCTAAGTATTTCGACACTCTCAAATTAGAACTCAGCAGTATCCTGGGAGTTTTTGAAGATAGTACCAAAGAAAACGAGGTTATTTGGAATTTTGAAAATACAAAAGTAGTACTCAAAAAGTATTCCTCGTGGATCATTATTGGATTCTATTCTGTTCAATAACCCCTTTTTATGGTGAAAAACCGCAGTGTGACTTAGTACTCATCCTGTGCGTGAATGTAACAGTAAAACCAACACTCGCTGTGAAGCCTTTGAATACCTGCACTCAGAGAGAAAGGATTCTGTTGTTCTTACAGAAGACCGAGAGAAATAGGTTACAGCGAAAATCGAAAAAGCCAGTCTAATGACATAAAAAAGTTCGCAATGAGTCAAGTTTTCTTCTGATGTTTGTAGTATTCTTAGTAGGTCATTGAAAATCAGATAAGCGATAGCGATAAGAATCAAAAAATGGCTTTGCGCGCTTTCATCACGCGAATGGCATTTCGCCAAAGAGAGGTTCTGCTTCGCAAATTTG
>MWEM01000054.1 GCA_002071085.1 Thermotogota bacterium ADurb.Bin062
CGTGATCCCGGTCATCAGGACGAACCGCAGATACGGGTCCGCGTCCTTGATCGTGGAATAGAACGTCCGAAGCAGATCTCGGTGTTTTTGCGCAATTTCCGGTTCGTGCAAGTGGTCGAGTATCGGCTTGTCGTATTCGTCGATGAGTAAGACAAGTCGTTCCCGTTTTCCCATTTTTTCGATCAGTTCGGTGAAGGCGTACTTGTAATGTGCTTCTTCCAGAGATATTCCGTTTTCTTCCGCGATTCTTTTTAGCCGGTAGGTGATTCCGCGTCCGACCTCTTGAGGGTCCGCAGTATCCACTTCCGTCATACTCAGATGGATCACCGGAAAAGCTTTCCAGTCCCATCGGTTTTCTATCCAGGTGTCTTTGAATAGTCCTTTCTCACCAAGGAAAAGATATTTCAACGTCGAGAGCGTCAGCGATTTCCCGAATCGGCGTGGGCGTGAGAGGAAATACGGTGTACCCTCATTTGCTAATTGATACAGATAGCGGGTTTTGTCAACGTAAAGGTATCCATCTTCTCGTAGTTTTTTATAGTCTTGGATTCCGATCGGTAGCTTTTTCATTTACCCTCGCATTTGTATTTTTTGGTACCCCTATGAGAGAGTATAACATGAAGAGCGTCTCGATTTGTGAAGTTGCGCACAGAGGAAGAAAAAAGTGGGTTTCGCATTGAGGACACAGAGAAAGAAAAAAGAAGGGTTCGCACAGAGAACACAGGGGCACAGAGGGTATGGAGGAAGAAAAAAGAAGGGTTCGCACAGAGAACACAGAGGGCACGGAGGAGGAAAAAAGAAGGTTTCGCACGGAGAACACAGAGGGCCCTGAAAAAGAAAAAAAGAAGGGTTCGCACGGAGAACACAGAGGGCACGGAGAAAGATGAAAACGTAGAAGACATGCCGGACTGAAGTCCGGCGTTCCCAGGAGAACCCGGAGGGCACAGAGAAAGAAAAAAAGAAGGGTTCGCACGGAGGGCACAGAGGGCGCAGAGAAAAAAAAAAGAAGGTTTCGCACGGAGAGCACCGAGGGCACGGAGGAGTGATGAAAGCGTTGAAGACATGCCGGACTGAAGTCCGGAGTTCCCAGGGGTTCCCTGAAGGCACAGAGGCCCCAGAGAGCACACTGGGAACGCCAACTTTTAAGTTGGCAGGTCTTTAGCGGGCCGTAAAAAGGGCGAAGAGCGTATCGCGGGGTCCCGTTGGTTACCCCGCGATTAACCTCAAAGTGCGGCGTTCCCAGGCGCTCCCAAAAATCGGTTAGTCTTCATCGCAGCCAATCAAAATGATGGCTACAGGGACTGAAGGGAAGTGCCTTTTTAGTCTTTCTATATCAAATACGAGTTGTTCTCCGTACGAAACGCCGCTTGACATCTGTTTGTGCATACTATAACAAGGAACGATTTCTATGCCGACGTCCATTTGTCCGCTGTTATAAAAAACTGGAATTTCGCCAAGTCATAAAACATGAAGGCGTATTTCCCTAATTGTACTTCAATGAGCACTCTCTTTTTGCAAAAACGATTTGTTTGTAAGCTCCTGGTACTTCGATCTCATACCCTTGTCGGGTTTGATCCTGATTTGGGTCGATTACTATCGTATACTTTTCGCGAACCTCAGCGAAGTCTCGATCACCGAATTATTTTTGAACTGTCGGTTTAGATCGATGGGGCTTAGAGGAACAGTCTTGTTCGATTTTCCCGTATGCACTATCTTGGGATGAATACTCGGCGTTTTCGCGCTTGGGTCATAGATCGGACGCTCCATAGGTCGGATTCTTAGTTCTCCTTTTTCTGCGGCCATGATTCTGCTTCGTGCGATTTCAACGTACTTTTTTTCTATTTCCGCCCCGATTGCCTTTCGTTGATGAATCATTGAAGCGATTTGCGTGGTTCCTGACCCACAGAACGGATCGAGTACCCAATCGCCTTCCTTTGTCATCGAGAGTACAAGGCGTTCGATGAGTTCTACCGGGAATTGCGCTGGGTGAATGGTTTTCTCGATATGATCCGCTTTTACGTTTGGGATATCCCAAACATCCGTTGGATTTTTCCCCAAAGGATTGCAAGAGAGCTCTCCCCGCTTCTCACCTTTGAAATACTTCTTTTCTGGGTACTTCTGCGGGACGCGTATGGGATCGACGTTGAAATAATAATCATCGGTTTTTGTAAACCATAATATTGTTTCGTATCTGCCAGAGAACCTCTTCGTCGCGTGTAAACCGTGACCATAATGCCATATTATCCGGTTCCTGAGCTGAAGATTCAATTCTTGAAAAATTGGGTATAGGAATATGTCGAGAGGCAAGATTTCTCCGTTGTCAACGTAGTTTCCTACTTGCCAACAGATACTACCCTCAGGCTTAAGCACCCGGTAGCATTCTTCGATTACTCTCTTTTGTGACTGGTAGTAGGCGCTTAAGGAGGATTTTTCTTCGTATTCTTTTCCTATGTTATAGGGAGGTGAGGTGACCACGAGCTGGACCGTTTCTTCTGGGATGGTGCCCAACAGAGTTAGACAGTTGCCTTCATAAAGAACTATCGTTGCGTTTGGATCGAAGTGATCGGCTATGCGCGCCATCTGACCTCCTTTCACCCACAATTACTCTCCCTATTCCTCTCCTTCCTCGTCGTATTCCTGATAAACCATCTCGGGCCGCACGAGCGGGAAGGCGATGACGTCTCGGATGCTCGGCGCGTCAGACAGGAACATGATGAAGCGGTCTATCCCGATGCCTAGGCCGCCGGTTGGGGGCATTCCGTATTCCAGCGCTCGTACGAAGTCCATATCCATCATTTGCGCTTCTTCGTCTCCGCTTTCACGCAATTTCACCTGTCCTTCGAACCGTTCGCGCTGGTCCACGGGATCGTTCAATTCGCTGAACGCGTTCGCCATCTCCCGCCCGTAGATGATGAGCTCGAATCGTTCGGTGAGACCGGCTTTGGACCGATGCTTTTTAGCCAACGGGGAGATCTCGATCGGATGGTCGATGATGAACACGGGTTGAACGACTTTGTCTTCGACGAGGTCCCATAACGCTTCGATCAGATGCCCGCGGTCCGTCAGCTCCGGCTCCTGGCCCCTCTGCTTCAGGTAATCGAGTAGTTGCGCATCGCTGCTGGAGTCTACGTCCATCTGGAGGTGCCGGTTTATGAAGTCTATCATCGGGATGCGCTCCCACGGGGGTTCGAAGTTGATCTCCACGCCTTGATAGGTGAGGAGATAGGTGCCAAACATCTTCTTGACTACCGATGACATCAGGCTTTCGGTGAGTTCCATCATATCTTCATAGTCGGCGTAGGCCTGATAACATTCCATCATCGTGAATTCCGGGCTGTGCTTGTAGCTGACCCCCTCGTTTCGGAAGTTGCGGTTGATCTCGTAGACTCGGTCGAAACCCCCGACGATCAAGCGTTTTAAGTAGAGTTCAGGCGCTATTCTTAAATACAGATCAATATCGTAAGCGTTCATACGGGTCACGAACGGCCTCGCGGAAGCGCCACCTAAAATGTACTGGAGCATCGGCGTCTCTACCTCGACGAACTGCCGGTTATTCATAAACTCGCGTATGAGCTTCAACGCCTCGAAACGCACTTTGAACCGTTTCATGCTTTCGTCGTTCGCAATCAAGTCGACGTACCGTTGTCGATAGATGACCTCTTTGTCCTTTATTCCGTGCCATTTTTCGGGTAGCGGGCGTACGGTTTTCGTCAACAATTGGATCTGTTGGGTGTAAATGGTCAACTCCCCGGTCTTTGAGCGAAAAGGGAACCCGACGATGCCCGCGTAATCACCGACATTGATGTGCTTCTTGAAGAAGGAGTACGCTTCCTCTCCCACTCCGGCTTGGCGAATGTAAACCTGTATCTTGCCGTAGTAGTCGGATATCACAAAGAAGGCCGATTTGCCGTGATCGCGTATGGCGATGACCCGGCCCGCACAGTGTACCGTTTCGCTCTCTAGGGTCTGCTCCGGTTGGAGGTAGGCGAAAGTCTCCAGTATTTTGTCAGTCGTATGGGTTCTTTCGAATTCATGCGGATAGGGGTTAACCCCCTGAGCGCGTAGTTCGGCGATCTCTTGAAGCCGTTGCTCTCTGATGCTGTCTGACATACTTAGCCTCCTGTGTTTAGAGTTCGATCCCCATTATTTTAAAACGCTGGATACCTCCGGGAGTTTTCACACGGATCTCTTCTCCGACCCTTCTGCCGCTGATTTCTTTTCCTAACGGAGACTCGACGCTGATCTTTTTTTCGAAGATGTCCGCTTCTTGTGAGTTCACGATCTTGATCTTCTGCTCTTTGTTGGTTTTTAGGTCCTTGAGCAACACCTGGTGTCCCAAGTTGATGACATCGGTTTGTATGTCATTGGGGTCGATGATCTCCGCCTTCTGCAAGATGTTCTCTATCTCGATGATCCGGCCGTTGATCCGCCCTTGCTCATTTTTCGCCTCTTCGTATTCGCTGTTTTCGCTGAGGTCCCCGAACTCCCGGGCCTCTTTTATCCGTTGGGCGATTTCATACATCAATTTTTCCCGAAGCTGCTTCAATTCCTCGTTTAACGAGTCGAATCCCTCTTTCGTCAAGTAGATGATGTCTTTCGATTTGGCCACTTACGTTCCTCCCCTTCCCAGTTCATCGATGATATGTCGAAACTGATCGATATCTCGGAAATCTTTGTAGACCGACGCGAACCGGACGTAAGCCACGTTGTCTAGCTTCTTCAAGGCTTCCATCACCCATTCGCCGATCTGCGTCGTTTTAACCTCCGTCAGGTCGCTTCGTTGGATTTGCAGTTCTACATCCGATACCAAGGCGTTGAGCTGCTCTTCCGAGATGCTCCGTTTTTCACACGAGCGGATCAATCCGTTCAGGATCTTTTCGCGTTTGAAAGGCTCCCGCCGGCCATCTCGTTTGATCACCACGACCGGCTGCATCTCATACCGCTCATAGGTCGTGAATCTGGCACGACAAGACGGACAGACGCGCCGTCTGCGAACGGCTTTGTTCTCTTCGGCGGGTCTGGAGTCGGCGACTTTCGTGTCTTCATAACCGCAGAAAAGGCATTTCATCTTTCTTCCTCATCTAATAGATGAGCCAATTTTATCATTTTTTTAATGCGATTGTACAGGGCCGACTTGCCTATTGGACTTTTCATCAAGGAATCTAGTTCGCTCAAGCTCAGGTCTTCGTTGTTGAGGCGCAGCAGGGCGATCTCGCGGCTCTCGGCGTCCAAGGCCCCTAACCCCAGCGTCTTTTGAATCGTGCGGATCGCTCGGATCTGGGTAAAGTTGCTGCGCGCCGTTTTATTGGCGTTCGCGAGCGTAAAATTGATCGTCCGGTTGAAGTCCGCTTTCACCTTCCTCTGGTCCGCGATCGTTTCGATCTTTTCGGCGCCAACGGCCGCGCCCATCATTTCCAGCAACGCGATCATATCGATGACGCTTTTGATATAGAACTTGTACCCTTTCGCGGAGAGGACGATGCCGGGGGTCATACGGTAGTGTTTTCTCAACAATTCGGCGACGAAGCGTACGATGACATCGCTTTCTTTCTCGATTAACTCGAGATGATACAGTCGTTTCGGGTCGCTGATGTACCCGCCGACAAGAAAACATCCTCTCAGGAAATCACCGATGTACAGCGTGTCTTGACTCAGGACCGACTGCCAGCTCTCCGCTCGAGAATCGATACGGAAACGCTCCCAGAGGTCTTGGTTGAAAAGGTCCATAGGGATCGTCACCCTGAAAGACTTTTGCCGTTCGAAGTAGCGGTGGAGTTCGTAGGAGGCCTCGATATCTCGATAGCCCAATCGTTTCAATAGGGACAGGACGCGGCGGGTGACGTAGACGGGGGAGATATGAAAGACGTAGGAATGGCTTTTGTCTTCCTGGCTACCCGAAAGCAGAATGCTTCCGCGAAATTTGAGCATACCGAAGAGCTCCAACAGGCAAGAACGCGTATCCCCACAGGGCGCTGCCGCCAATTCCTCTTTGACCATGGAACAAAAACTCAACCGCGCGCCTCTGTCACGAAAAGATGCGCTTCAAGATCGTGGCCAGTTTGATCTCGTCGTGTCGCACCTTGAGTAGTTGGTCGCGATCGTCTACCACAAGCTTCAGGAGTTTTTCTATAGAGACCCGCCTAGGAATCGCGGCGGAGTCGATCCGCACCGGTTCCGCGCCTTGTTCCGCATAGCGCTGCATCAGCGTCTCCGGGATCCCTTCCGAATTCGCGATAAGGTCATCCAAGGGAGAACCCAGATAGCGCTCGATCTCTGAAACGTGGTCGGAAAGGGTCATTCCGAGCGTTTCACCCATTTGCGTCATGATGTTGGCGACGTAGACTTTTCGACAGGGGTTCGCGGCGATCGCTTCTGGTACGCCATCGGCCAGGATATTCGGGATGATGCTGGTGTATAGGCTTCCGGGTCCGAAGACTATGCCGCGGGCGCTTTTCAAGGCCCTAATGACCTCAGGTATCGCAGAAAAGCGTTTGTTGGTCGTGATGTAGATGATCTTTCCGCGGTTTCGTTCGATTCCCTTCTCTCCGATTAAGGTTTCGCCCAGGTTGTTCACCGCGATCAGCCGAACGATCTGAGAACTCACGGGGTAGACGGTTCCTTGGATCGCGAGGACGTCGGAGAGCTTCATCACCGCTTCGGGAAAGCTCCCTAGTATTTTCGTCAGCGCCGCGAGCACAATGTTACCGACCGAATGGTTTTCGAAAACCCCGGTGTCGGTGAATCGGTAGCGGATCAATTGGGTCAGCAGGTTCTCGTCTTCGGCCAACGCGACGATATTGTTACGCACATCTCCGGGGGGCGGTATGTGCATCTCCTCACGTATGGTGCCCGAGCTCCCGCCTTCGTCCGTGATCGTCACCACTGCGGTCAACCGGAAAGCCCGGATGTTCTTCAATCCTCTCAGAAGGGTAGAGAGACCCGTTCCGCCGCCTATGACGACGATGTCTTTCATCGCGCGCACCTGCTCCGCTTACAACCGGATATCCCGGTGCTCGACGTAAACGGAAAATCCCTCTGCCGAAAAGAACTCGCGTATTCTTTCGGTAAGGAATACCGATCGGTGTCTCCCTCCGGAACAGCCGATAGCCACGGTGACGCTGTCTCTTCCCTCTTCTTCATAGCGATGCAAGCCGATTTCCAGCATTGAGATCACGGTTTGGATGAAGTCGGACACGATTGGGAATTTCGAGAAAAAATCTCCTAACAGCGGGTCCAAACCGTCTAGATGCGCCAGTTCCGGGCGATAGTAGGGATTTGGCAGGAAACGGGTATCCACCACGAAATCGGCTCCGAGGGGCATCCCGTGCTTGTATCCGAAGCTGATTAGGCGCAGGGCGGTGATTCGGCCTCGAGATTCGAAGGACCAAACGACGATGGACTTGAGGGCTTCGCGGAGTTCGTGGGTGTTCCAGTTGGAGGTGTCGATCACGTTGTCCGCGATCTCTTTGATCGGGGCGAGGAAATCGATCTCTTTACGGTACGCCTCCGCAAGACTGCCCCCATCGGTCAACGGGTGCTTACGACGGGTCAACGCGTACCGTCTAATAATATGCGTTTCTTGAGCCTCGAGGAAAATGATCCTGATGTCAACCTCGGGGTGCATTTCGCGGTATTGCAGGATGGTTTCTTTGGCGATATCGAGGCGTTGTTTCCAGCGGGCGTCGACCACGAGCGCCATCTTCTGGACGTCCATATGTTCAAAGAGAGACATCATGTCTTTCAAGAGTTGAGGGGGGATATTGTCCACGCAAAAAAAACCGATATCTTCCAACAACCCGAGGCAGGTCGTTTTTCCAGAACCGGATAGCCCAGAAAGGATCACCAGATTCCTGGTTTTCTCGTTATGCATGGGGCGCTTCTTTCTCAAAAAAACAGTGAAGTTTCTGTGTTGCCAAAGCGTTCCTTTAACCGACCATATCGCTACGGTTCGATTTTACGTGGCCTACTTCCAGAGAGAGCC
Source organism: Thermotogota bacterium ADurb.Bin062 (assembly GCA_002071085.1). GTDB lineage: Bacteria > Thermotogota > Thermotogae > MWEM01 > MWEM01 > MWEM01. The sequence goes on from MWEM01000054.1 coordinate 7,982, forward strand.
TTTCGACCTTTTCTTCCAATCGCTTGACCTCTTCTTCCAGCTGCGTTTCTCGCGTTACGTGGTTCAGTAGCATCAATACGAAAACCTCTTTCAGCCCCTCTTCCGGATTCGATTCGATATGCTGTCGGTAACGGGAAAGCTCGTTTTCGAGCTCCGTTTTCATCTTCTGAATCTTTTCTCCCGGTTCGTCAGACAAAAACGAAAAAGTGTAACCCCCTAGATCAAACGTGATTTTTCTTTTCAAAAAACCAACCCCCCTCTATCGCCTCTTTATTTTACCATAACTACCGCGCCATCGCAATATCCGTGTGAGCCAAGTTATGGAGTGGCATAACTAAGAGGTTCATCGCGGGGTAAGTGGTTTTTACGACCGCGATCCGCCTTATGCCCTCTCATAAACGTATCGCGCCGTCGCGAAAAGAAGGAGCGCTTACGCCGCGATGACTATGTGGGCTAAAAATCGCGCGATCGATTCTGGCCTTGTTTCTTGATTACACCCCATAGCTTGAACCACACCAATATCCCCGTCACTGGGAACGCCAATTTTAAAGCTGGCATGCCTTGAAAAAAGGTTTCGCACAGAGAGCACAGAGAACACAGAGGGCACAGAGAAAGATGAAAGAAAGAAGACATGCCGCACTGAAGTGCGGCGTTCCCAGGCGTTCCCATAAAAACGAAAGCGCCAAAAAAGAAGGCATGCCAAACTGAAGTTTGGCGTTCCAAGGCGCTCATAGAAAAGCAAAAACACCAAAAATACAAGAAGACATGCCGCACTGAAGCGCGGCGTTCCCAGGCGTTCCCAGGCGTTCCCAGTGCGCTTTCGGCAAACGCCGCGGAAGGTTTTGCGTTTTTTCGTGCTATAATTTGTAATCATGGGAAAGAACTGTCATATACACAAACAGCGTGAAGAGGACATGGTTAGCGGGTTTGAGCGGCGTTTGGGCTTGACCTTCAAAGACAAAGACCTGCTCAAACTGGCGTTGTCTCACTCTTCTTGGGTCTACGAACAAGCGGTTAAAACTGCGGAGACTGCCCCGCAATCGAACGAGCGGCTCGAATTCCTCGGAGACGCCATCGTGGGCTTCCTAGTCGTTGAAAAACTGTACAGAGATTATCCTCTGGAAAACGAGGGGACTTTGGCCAGGGTGAAAGCGGTGATGGCGAGCGAACCGCTGCTCTCTCGGGCAGCGAAAGCGTTGGATATGGGGAAGTTTTTGTTTTTGGGGAAGGGGGAGATCCACTCCGGCGGGAGAGAGAGGGACTCGATATTGGCCGACGCCTTCGAAGCCGTTTGTGGCGCTATCTATCTCGATTTGGGAATGGATCCTGTTCGGCTCCTTCTAGAACGCTTGCTGTTCCCCTATTTGCAAGACGTTTTCGACGACGTCATCTGCTTGGACTATAAGTCGAAGCTTCAGGAGTTCACACAGGGGGTGGACCGTTTACTTCCCGAGTACCGGTTGGTCTCTGTATCCGGACCTTCTCACCAACCGCTCTTCGTCGTCGATGTGTACCTGGAGTCCAGACTGCTCGCGAGAGGCGAAGGGAGAACCAAAAAAGAAGCGGAACAGAACGCGGCGGAAGGCGGGATCAAGCTGCTTTCAAAGGAGAGATCCGATGGGCTCGGCTAAAAGTAACGGCATCATCCCGGTTTTCCTCTCCTATATGGGATGCCCAAACCAATGTTTGTTTTGCTCTCAAAAAGGGGTCACCGAAGACGATTCGCAGAGGTCCTTCGAGGAACTCGATGAACGCGTGATGACGTTTATTTCCTCCCGCTCTAACCGTTCGAACTCATCCGAAGTCTCTTCCAGGCGTTTTGAGATCGCCTTCTACGGCGGTACCTTCACGTCTATTCCGGAACCCATGCAGGAGGCTTTTCTGCGTTGGGCCTACCGATGGCTGGAGAGGGGCTCGATCGATTCGATACGGGTCTCGACCCGCCCGGATGACCTGACCGTAGACAAACTGCAATGCTTGGCGCGTTATGGCGTGAAAACCATCGAAATTGGGGCGCAGAGTTTTGACGATCACACCCTGCGTCTCAATCGCCGTTCCTACACCTCCGAGGATATCGACCGCGCCTTCGGGCTTCTCAAGTCGTCGCCTTTTCGTGTCGGCGTACATTTGATGACCCATCTGTACGGTTCGTCCGAGGCTATCGATGCCCAGTCGTTGTCCGCTGCCCTGTCGTACCGGCCGGCTTTTTTACGCTTGCATCCGACCTTGGTGCTTCGGCATACCGGACTGGAAGGACTCTATCGCGAGAGACGCTACCGACCGGCCTCCCTCTTCGAAGGGGTGGACGGCTGCTCTGACGCGCTATTGCTCTGTCGGAGCGCGCAAACCCCTGTCGCGCGAATGGGCTTGCACATCCCAGCGAACCGCGTTTCAGAGGTCGTCGCCGGACCCTACCACCCCGCGTTCGGGGACCTCGTATCCAAAATGGCCGACTTGAAAGAACTCATCGCTTCCGAACGTCTCGTTGACTATGCGGGGGATGGATTGGATCAGAAGTATCGGGAGGCCCTCGGTTCACATAAAGGGTTCTTTGCCAAGTGGTTTCGAGAACGAAGTCGCGAAGCGCGCCACGTTAGAGCGCGACGTTAAGGGGGGTGCGGAAGGTTATGCGGTTTTTCCTTTTCCTAATGGGTATCCTACTTTTCTGTAATAGCGCGTGGGCGGACTTCAAGACCGTCCTGACGAAGTACTTCGAAACCTGTCCGGCCGCGGTCACCACGGAATTGGTCTGGCAAAACGCGAACGACGAGTACAACGCCGCCTTGCTCAGAGCCTCCTCCAAGCTCGAAATCCTTATGGCGGACGTGGCGCGTTATGAGAAACAGCTCGCCTATACCTCCAAAAAATGGGCCCTGATCGCCGATTTGATCGACGCCCTTTTGGACTGGAAACTCGCGCAGATCGAGAAGAATATCGCCGAAGTCGAATACAATATGTACAGCGAGGACTATACGAACAAACAAAAAGCCTTCACCTACGGAGGCGTGTCCGAAACGGAAGTACAGATCGCGCTGATTCGTCGGGACCTGCATCTGGCCGAACTCGAATATTACAAAAACTATAGGGCCCAACTGGAGACCCATTTGAAGGAAACCCTTTCCGTTAGCGAGATCCCGACGATTACCCTTCCTTTGGCCGCTTTGCCGACGCTCAACGAGGAGACCCAAAAGAAAGCCAAGGACGGTTCGATCGAGATCAAGATTGCCCAATCCAGCAACGAGATCGAAATGACCCGATACCGGCTTTCCTCCGCCGGGATGACGACCGCCTATCAAGCCGACTACTCCAAGCGTATGGCGAAAATACACGAGTTGAACATCAAATCGCTGGAACAAGACCTGTACTATGACCTGGCGCGCTATCACGAAGGACTCAAGATCGCGACCGCGCGTCTAAAGGCTTCTCAAGACGAAAAGAACCTCCAGCTCAACCAATTGCCGAAGGTGCAAGAGGCGCACACCAAGGGATATATCACCGCGAACGATTACTACAAGAAGCTGTTGGAGATCTATGCCTACGACCGGACGGCGCACCACGCAGAAAAGGAGTACCTCGAATCGTTGATCGCTTTTCTAAAACAGAGTAACGCGGATCCAATCGCGGTGTTTCCGCTGTACGTCCAAACGAAATGACCGATCCCGCGAGCGGAATAGAGACGGGATCCGGGAAGGAGATGCCAATGCGGGAGATCGTTCTTCGAGTTCCTCGAGAAAGGGCCGAAGAGGCTGAAAGCCTGATACTCGTCGGTCTGAGCGACACGGAAGGTCCGTCGGAGTTCAATTACTACCTGGAAGAACCCGAGGGCCTAACAGAATCTGTTTTTCACCTGTTTGTGCCTGAAGCGGATGCGGCCGTAGTATTGTCTTGGATAGAAGAGAATCGGGGCGTCTTTGGGAAAGCTTCCGTTCGGGTGGTTGTGGACGGTGATTGGTCCGCCTTTTACATAAAAACCCTGGAACCGTATTGGCTCACGCCAAACGTTTTGGTGGACCCTTTCGTCGGCACGGAACGCGAGATACTGCTTGTCAGGATTGCGTGCGGTAAAGCCTTTGGAATTGGTGATCACTCGACGACGCGTATGGCGGTCGAACTCCTCCAGAAATACCTGAAACGAGGGCAGCGGGTTTTGGACGTGGGATACGGCACAGGCATCCTGTCTATTTTGGCCTCGAAATGGGGGGCCCGTTCGGTGACCGGTTTTGACATCGATCCCGATGCCGTCCGAGAAGCCCGAGGTAACGCCAGACTGAACCAATGCGATCCAGCACCTGACTTTCGGGAAGGAGACTACGTCCATATATCGGAACGGGTTCCATTTGACCTTTTCGTATCGAATATCTACGTTGAGGTGTTGGAAGAGGCGGTGAAGGCCTCTCTAAATAGCGTGGAGCGCACAGAGGGATCGGAAAAGGTGTACATTTTATCCGGTATCTTAGAGACGAAATGGCGGATATTTGACAAGAAGATGCGGGGGTTGGGCTTATGTTTCGTAGAAAAGCGAATCGATAGCCCTTGGGTCGCCGGCGTGTGGACACTGAAGCCCGATACCGTCCGTTAGCCATATTAGTGAAAAAGGAGAGTCCGAATGATCGAAAAAAACTTTAGACCATCTATCCGGGGGCTGTTATTCGTGCTGTTCCTGCTCGGGGCCGGCATTATCTATGCGCAGCAGGCGCCAACGCTAACCGTAGCCAACACCAAAGATGAGAGCTGGGATTTTACGATACGCGTGATGACCCAGACCTTCGCGACGGAAACGGTGTTTTTTAGTCAAGCCGAGGGCGTCACGACCTTTACCGCCAATGCCGTGCTCTTTTCACAAGGTCAACCGGCCATACTGCTCGCGAGCGGGAAGACCGACGATAGCCGTATAGTCGAATACGCCCTCGATGTGGACTACAACGGAAAACGCACGATGATCGAAGCAACGGTGAAAGGAGACGTGTTGGAGGTCCGGTCGGGGGAGAAGACCGTCACCCTTCCCTGGACGCCCAACACCATCTTGTTGGACAACAATATGTCATTCATGTGGCAATACTTTCTGTACTATTATCCGTACGCGGGGACGAACGATTTTATCGCGGTGATACCGCAACTCGTCGCCTCGCAGGACACTATCGCCTTTCCGTTTACGATACAGAGAGCGGTCGAATCGGACGGAAAGGTAACCCTGAACTTTTCGCTGGCGAGCTCCCTCGGGATCATTAACGCGAGTAATCGATACCGCCTCTCCCATATCCAAATCGGCGCGACTAAGATGGAAAGGACTCGTTGATGGCCCAAGGGAAGATCACCGTGATTGTCGGTCCGATGTATTCGGGCAAAACCTCGGAACTGCTATCCTATGCCGAAATCTATAAGCTCGGTAAAAAACGGTATCAGATATTCAAGCCCATCATCGACAACCGGTATCGGTTGCAGGAGATCCGTTCGCATTCGGGTATGAAAGAAAGCGCCATTCCGATCGCCCACAGTGCCGATGCGGAGAGGTATATCACGGATGAGAAGGCGATCTTTTTCGATGAGGTCCAATTCTTCGATCGGGACCTGGCCGATGTCGTGAAAAGGATTCGACATCTTGGGAAAGATGTCATCTGCGCCGGGCTCGATATGAGCTTCAAAGAAAACCCATTCGAGACGACTGCTTTGCTGCTTTGTTTGGCCGATGTGGTAATCAAAAAACGGGCAGTTTGCCACGAATGCGGAGAATACAACGGGATCATTACCTACAAGTACGTCGACAACGAGTCTGAGATAGACGTGGGCGGGTTCGATAAATACTTCGCGGTTTGTCTGGATTGCTATCACAAACTGACTCAACAATAACTGGGGTCTTCAGGCCGCTATGACGACGTACTATGAGGTAGCGATATCCGGGAATCCCCTACGGCGAGCCTTCACTTACGCTTCTTCCGAAGAAATCGATCCCGGAACGCGGGTGGTCGTCGATTTCCGGAATCGGGTCACGATCGGGTACGTTTTGGACGTCGCCCATCCCTCGGAAGAGCTGGCCGCCAAAACGAAAGCGCTCCTCGAGATCGTCGACTACTACCCCCTGCTGACGTCGACCCACATCGAGCTCGCGAAACGGACCGCTCGGTATTTTTTCTCTCCGATCGGGAAAGTCTGCGATCTCTTCTTTTCCGCCTCGCCCCAAATCGTAGTTCAGACGCGTCTCGTTCGGTCCTCTTACGATGAGATGCCGGGATTCGAGAGTGCCGAGGCCTCCGTACCCGCGGAGGTCTTTTTCCAGAGGGTAGGGCGGAAAAAGGGGCGCGTCCTTCTGGAAGAATGGCTGAAAGAGAAACGCGTTGTGAGGGCGATCGGTCTGAAAACCAGAACGCAGCGAACCCGCACCGACTCTTGGATACGGCCGGTCGATGACCTCGGGCAAGCGCTGTCTAAACTAGAGAAAACCTCGGGCAAAGAGTGGGCCATCATGCAGCACCTGCTCTTGCACGCTGAGGAACCGGCCTCTTACGTAAAAAAGACCTTTCGCGTCAACGACGCTACCCTTCTATCTATGGCCAAGCGCCGCCTTCTATTGATCGAAGAGATGGACGATTCGGAGGCGACCTATGTCGAAGAGCGGGGGCGGGTGAACCTGACGGACCGGCAAAAAGAGGTCAGTCGGTCGATTCTGCGCGATATCGACAGGTCCGCGCCGGTGTTGGAGCACGTGATCCACGGGGTGACGGGCAGCGGGAAGACGGAGGTTTACTTTTCTGTGATCGCCGAGATACTCAAAAGGGGGCGAGCGGTTCTTTTTCTGATCCCTGAGATATCTCTTTCTCCACAAACGATCGCCCGGGTCAGAACCCGTTTTCCAGATGTGGAGGTGGGCATTTACCACTCGGCGTTGAAACCGGCCCAGCGACAGCGA
>MWEM01000055.1 GCA_002071085.1 Thermotogota bacterium ADurb.Bin062
TTTGTATTCTAGAGAACGCCTGGGAACGCCGGACTTTAGTCCGGCATGTCTTCTACGTTTTCATCTTTCTCTGTGCTCTCCGTGTTCTCCGTGCGAACCCATCTTTTTTACCTTCTAGAAGCCGTGCCAATCTAAAGATTGGCGTTCCCAGCATGCACTCCGTGCCCTCTGTGTTCTCCGTGCGCAACTTTTTTGTATTCTAGAGAACGCCTGGGAACGCCGGACTTTAGTCCGGCATGCTTTCTATGTTTTCATCCTTTCTCCGCACCCTCCGTGCGAAACCATCTTTTTTATCGTCTAGAAGCCATGCCAATCTAAAGATTGGCGTTCCCAGTGTGCACTCCGTGCCCTCTGTGTTCTCCGTGCGAACCCGTCTTTCCTCTTTTTTTAGCTTTCCCGAAAAACTTGCCGCGATAAAGCGCGGCTTTCCCATAAACGGCCTCGAAAAATGAGCCAAGGATGGCGAACTTTCCGAGTCTGATTATTCGACTAATACAGAGTCGGGTACTTCTTATTGACAGAACTGTCTTTTTCATTTATACTCAATACCGTGAAGACTTTCAGCTGGAACCGAGAAAAGAACGAGAAATTAAAGGAAACTCGCGGGATTACTTTCGGGGAAATAGTGGATGCATTGTTAGAGAATAGTTTATTAGAAATCGTCGCGCACCCAAACCGTGAGAAGTATCCGAATCAGAAAATTCTCGTCGTGCTTGTTAGAGATTATTGTTATCTTGTGCCATTTATAGAAACCGAAGAAGAAATTTTCTTAAAAACCATCGTGCCGAGTAGAAAATACACGAAAAAATACTTAAAAGGAGGTAAGAATGGCTAAAAAAGAAATGACTCCTCTCGACGAACTAGATGCTGAAGAGATTGAACTCCTCGAAGCGGCAGAGAAAAATGAGCTCATAACATTACACGAAAACTTGGATAAATACGTACAAGTAGCGAAAAACACGGTAGCGACGAACAAACGTATCAGCATCACCATCGAAGAAAAGGATTTCCGAAGAATCAGGGCAAAATCGATTGATGCCGGTATTTCCTATCAAACTTTAATTAATCGTCTACTACACCAATTTGCCGAAGGAAAGATCGACCTACCCCTTTAGAATGAAGACTCCCTATCATTTTCCGCTTCTTGCGCCACATACTTGGCGCCAATATACCTCGCTTTCGGAATAGAGCTGATTCACAACTGAAATTTAATCATTAGGGTTTAACGAATAAAGCCCTCTTCCGAGTTAGATTGATAGGAACACAGTTATCCCAACCTTGTTAACCGAGGGAGGAATTCTTCATTTTTCGAGTTTTTATCTTCCTCTGTGCCCTTCGTGAGAAGCGCTATTTTCGCGCTTTGGAGAACGCGCCTTTCTGAGAGCGCCAAAACCTTTGTTCGCACAGAGTACACAGAGGGGAGACCCAAACTGGGAACGCTGGGAACGCCAACTTTTAAGTTGGCATGTTTTATGCAACTTCTGTCGGGCATACTTTCTATGTTTTCATCCTTTCTCCGCGCTCACCGTGTGAAACCCCAAAAAAACTTTTGTTCGCACAGAGTACTCGCCTTGCTGGGAACGCTGGGAACGCTAACTTTTAAGTTGGCATGTCTTAAATGTTTTCATCCTTTCTGCGTGCCCTCCGTGCGAAACTTTTTTGTATTCTAGAGAACGCCTGGGAACGCCGGACTTTAGTCCGGCATGCTTTCTAGGCTCTTCGACAATTTACAAGACGTACTTAATAAACATCTTCTATCGTAATAATTATATAGACCCTTAGACCGTTTCGCTAATCCGCTCTAATCGCATAATCGACCGTCTGGCGGACTCCCCTTATTCCTCTTATGTTACTTTATATTTCTTGGATGATCTGTGGGCTTCAAGTAATGTATCGAAGAGCCGCTTTCTATGTTTTCATCCTTTCTCCGCACCCTCCGTGCAAACCCTTCTTTTATCTTCCATAAGTTATGCCAATCTAAAGATTGGCGTTCCCAGCGTGCCCTCCGTGCCCTCTGTGCCCTCTGTGCGAACCCATCTTTTTATCCTCTATAAGTCATGCCAATCTAAAGATTGGCGTTCCCAGTGTGCACTCCGTGCACTCCGTGCGAAACTTTTTTGTATTCTAGAGAACGCCTGGGAACGCCGGACTTTAGTCCGGCATGTCTTCTACGTTTTCATCTTTCTCTGTGCCCTCCGTGTTCTCCGTGCAAACCCTTCTTTTATCTTCCATAAGTTATGCCAATCTAAAGATTGGCGTTCCCAGCGTGCACTCCGTGCCCTCTGTGCCCTCTGTGCCTTCTGTGCGAAACCCTTCTTTCTCTTTTTGGCGTGCCCTCTGTGCTCTCTGTGCGAACCCGTCTTTGCGCTTTTTGGCGTTTCCATAAAAGACTCGCGTGTTTATTTTCGTCCCTTTTTATGATATAATCGAGCCGATAAGAACCAATTGGACTGAACCGCCTACAGCGGGATAGTAAGAATAACCGAAAAGTTCCTGTCACGAAAGAAGGGGACTTTTTTTTTGAAAAAACGAAAGGAAGAAAGTGACTTGAAGAAAACAGAAAGTTTTAATGCTTTGGGACTATCGCAGGAAGCGATAAACGCCATTGAAGAAAAGGGGTTCGTGGAGCCGACGCCGATCCAGAAGAAGGTGATACCGGCGATGCTTCGGGGAACCAAAGACATCATCGGGCAAGCCAAAACGGGCACCGGAAAGACGGCCGCCTTTGGGTTAGCGATAATGGAACGATTAGAAAAAAGAGACGGGATACCGCAGGCGCTCATCGTCGTCCCGACGCGAGAACTCGCGCTACAAGTCTGCGAAGAACTGAATTCATTGAGGGGAGACCGTGGGTTCAGGATCATCTCCGTCTATGGCGGGCAATCCTATGACACACAGTTCAAGCAATTGAAAAAGGGAGTAGAAATCGTTGTCGGAACACCCGGGAGGTTGATCGACCACATCCATCGCGGGACCTTAAACATCGGATCAATCGGCTATCTCGTTCTGGATGAAGCCGATGAAATGCTGAATATGGGCTTCATTGAAGAAATGGAAGAAATCATCAAGAACACCCCGGCGGACAAACGGGTACTCCTCTTTTCGGCCACGATGCCCAGACCCATATTAAGCATTGCTCGGCGGTATATGGGAGACTACGAACACTTCGTGGAAGAAGAGAAGCAGCTCACGGTCAACACGACGGAACAGATATACTTTGAAGTGAACGAAGGCGACAAAGTCGAAGTGTTATGCCGGACGATCGATCTAGAAAGGGATTTTTACGGGTTAATTTTCTGCAAAACGAAAGTCGACGTTGACGAACTCACGCAAAAACTCATCGAACGGGGGTACGATGCGGAGTGCCTACACGGGGACATCGCTCAGTACCAACGGGAAAGGATAATGGAAAAGTTCCGGAAGCGCAGGATCCGGATATTGGTGGCGACGGACGTCGCCGCGCGGGGGATAGACGTCGCCGATTTGACGCACGTCATCAACTTCTCGTTGCCACAGGACCCGGAGGCCTACGTTCATCGGATAGGCAGAACCGGCAGGGCAGGAAAAGAAGGCACCGCCATCACGTTTGTGACACCGGAAGAGTACCGGAAGCTCTCATTTATCAAAAAGATCACGAGGACGGAGATCAAAAAAGAAAAGATACCGCCCGTGAAGAAAGTGATAGAGTCGAAAAAGGCGCGGATCCAAGAACAAGTCGAAGCGATCCTACAAGACACCGACTTGAACGATTACCTCGAACTATCCAAACGGATATTGGGAGACAGGGACCCCGAAACCGTCCTCGCGGCGGTACTCAAACATTCTTTTGGGGAGCAATTAGACGAATCGGCTTACCGACACATACAAGAGGTCACTTATAGAAAACCGAGTAAAACCCGGCTCTTCTTCGCGCAAGGTCGCACGAATGGAATGACCCCGAAAAAACTCGTCCAACTCATACGCACAAAAACGGGGGTCGAAGACCGGAAAATCCGCGAAATCGAAATCCTAGAAAAATTTTCGTTTTTAACTGTCGCCCACGAAGACGCCGAACTCATCCTCGCGACTTTCCGAGACAAAGGAAAAAAACAACTCGTCTCCGTCGCTCGGGAAAGAACCGCCTCTTAAGGTTTTATTTCCTGGGACCGCCGACTTCCTGGGACCGCCAACTTTTAAGTTGGCATGTCTTTTTGTTTCCTGGGCACGTCTGGAACCGCCAGACTTTAGTCCGGCATGTCTCCTCTGGGAGCGCCAAAGGCTTTGTTCGCACAGAGTACACAGAGAACGCAGAGCGGAGACCCAAACTAGGAAAGCTGGGACCGCCAGCTTTTAAGTTGGCATGTTTCCCGCAACTTCAGTCTGGCAAGTCCTTTGCGTTTTCATCCTCCCTCCGTGCCCTCTGCGTCCTTCGTGCGAAACCCTTTATTCTTTTCCCCCTTCGTGCCCTCTGTGCGAACCCTTCTTTCTCTTTTTGGCGTTCTCAGAACGCCTCGCTGATGATTCCCGCGATTCTACTCCCGGCGTCTCCGTTGCCGAAAAGCCCTGTGGACACTTCTGAAACTGCCTTTTTCGACAAAGCACCGGATACGATCTTCTCTTTATTCGCATCCACCAGGGTGTTAAAACCCATATCCACCAACTCTCGCCAACCCGTATCCTCCATCATCACAAGCGCGGGGGTCTCAGCGAAGTAGGCTTCCTTCTGAACGCCGCCGCTGTCGGTGATCACGCAACGGGCGGCCGATAACAGAGCGACGGTATCGGGGTACGGAATCGGATCCGTCACGGTGACCAATTTCAGATAGTGGCCAAAGTCGTTCGCTTCGACCGCTTTACGGGTTCTCGGATGCATCGGAAATACCAACGGGAAATGCTGGGATATTTCGGCAAAAGCTTCCAAGATCGCTCTCAACCGCTCGGGGTGGTCGGTATTGAAATCCCGGTGGAGGGTTGCGAAGAAGAACGATTTTTCGGTCACGGCATATCGAGAGCAGATTTTTCCGACATCCACGGACTGACGAACCGAGAGGAAGAGGTCGTACATCACGTCTCCGGTAAAGAACACACTGGTGGTGATCCCTTCTGCCTTAAGGTTCTCGATAGCCAGTAACGTGGGACAGAACAAAAAGCGGGACACACGGTCGGTGACCACGCGATTGATCTCTTCGGGCATATCCTTTGGAAATTGACGCAAACCGGCTTCGACGTGGGCGACAGGGATTTTCAGCTTTGCGCCCGCCAAGGCTCCTGCAACCGTGGCGTTTGTATCTCCGTGAACCAGCAACACATCGGGTTTTTCCTTCACCGCGATCTCCTCTATTCTCATTATGCCCATACCCGTTTGGTACCCGTGAGAACCCGACCCGATTCCCAAGTTATAATCGGGTTGTTTGATCTTTAAATCAGAAAAGAAGAGGTCCGACATATTCGCATCGTAATGCTGCCCCGTGTGAATCAAGACCTCTTGGATTCCCATTTCTTGAAAAGCCTTGGCCACCACCGCTTCCTTAATGAACTGCGGCCGTGCGCCGACAACTGTTAAGACTTTGACCATAGACCTCCTTGATTGCGATAAGGTAACGTTTTTTGAGCATAACTCGTTTCAATTGACTGGAGTGAAAAAAGCCAGAGAAACTCCGCTTTTCGTTTTACAGTGCGTTGCCAGACTCAGGAAAAAGAATCAGTGCCCTTCCATAGACTTCAGATATTTCCAGCCACTGGATTCGTCCTCAATGGATCGCGTTTTATTTTTCGTTCCCTACCGATCAATCCGATGTTATCAATCCGTTTGCGAATTCTTATGCCGACAGATGATAGGGGTAGGATAGACCCCTTTTTCGCACTCGATGATTTTGAGTTCTTCGCACGTATACACCATTATTCCGTTTGCTATTGCGGTTTTATTGTATTCTTTACGGTCACGGATAAGGTGAATCGCTGACGGCTTTTCTAGGGCCAGTTTTATGCGCGAGGAATCTATTCGTTTTCTCTTCACATTACCCTATTTTTGAGAGTTTCGCGAGTTTCTCTAAAGTTTTGTAGTAGGTCTATTTCCTACTGGTAAGAAAATCCTTTATCTTTTTCGCGCCTAGATATTTGGCAGTTCTCTTGAATCGCTGCCATAAGCGTTGATATGGCCAATAATACTTTGAGCACGTTTCGTCGAATTCCTTATAACTCATAATATGTTTTTCCATTTGATCAGGTTTAGTCCCCGTAATCCTCTTGGCAGACACGCCATGAGTTATCGTTTCTAATATTTCTTGGACGAGATGCCGATAACGCAGTTCCTCGACAGCTAGAAATGCCTCCTTACACCTGCGAATCATTTTTCCAACACTTGCCGTATCTCGCATTTTCGCTAGAACATCTTGGATATTGGAGCCATCGGGTTCAATGGGAATATAATGTTCCTCGGGTTGCATAATTCCACTATAAGGGCCTGGTACACATATCTGGGCTGTTTCAAGAAGCGCCGCTTCGATGTTTCGAGGAGATATCGCTGTAAAGTTCCATGTACCGTCTTCTTCAGGAAAGCAAGCTTTCCTGACCTCTTCGAAAGTAGCATTACGATGTGATGCAAGATATCGATTCACATCGGCGGCGAGTTCCCCTTCAGGGTCCAGTATACTACTTCCACTATTGCTTCCCAACACGAATTTGGAATCTTCAATGAAGTCAAGCCACCTTTCACCAAAAATCGTGTCTTTGGGGTGAGTAGAGATATTGAGAACGTAGTCGGAAAAAGGTATATTATTAACGAATACATTTCCAATAGTACCTTTCGTATATCTCATTTGCCCTAAATACGATAATTTAGATCTATAAGAAACGTCCGTTCTTCTGGACGAAAAAGGTTTCGGGCTCTTACACCGCTCAATCATTTTTTCTGAAATGTAAGAGGTATAACCCAATTTAATTTTATTATCCAATGAAATAGTAGGGTAGAGTATGTCCCAATGATTTGGACATACCGTATATACCAGATCAATATTCCATTCTAACATCCATTTTTCAAGGATCGCAGAACAATCGTAATCATCCTGTGGTAAAGCGATTTTGAAGGCATCAGAATTTCCGATAAATGAATAGTCTTCCAAAGTTTTTTTGTACAATGCAGGAAGACACCGATTGCATAAAAAAGTAGACCCGAGGATTATTCCGTGAAAATCGATGTCTTTAATGAATTTAGGAGGTGGTAATGCGGCGTTATGAACGATATAATGATGTTCTGGGGCGTAATCAGGGAGACAGTACTCTAAATCCCGAACTGAAGTGAGCCACGTTCTTGGGTCGCCCATTCTGTGGAGTATCAATATGTTCAACTTATCGGACATTTTCCGCACCGCGATTGTTAGTCTCAACGTAACGCAACACGTCTGGTACAAAATAACTGTGAGTCAACATAGTTCGAAGGATGTTTTCTTGTTCGTGCTTTGTCCACGTTATCGTACGCCCTAAACCCTCTGCGAGAGAAACTTTCGCCTCAAACCCCAACTTTTCTCTAGCTTTATCTACGGAACCAAAACGTTTGCCAGATCGATCCCAATCGCGAGCTGGCCTAAGATCTACTGGTGTCTGATTTCCAATGAAGGTATTGATCATTTTCGCTAACTCAAAAATAGAAGTTTCCACACCTGAGGCAAGGTTGTATACTTCACCCGCCTTCCCATTCACAGCACATGCAAGAAGCCCTTTGACCGTATCTTCGACGAATATGAAGTCCCGGCTGGTGTTTCCGGAGTTATCTAAAGGTAAAGCTTCCCCATGTAGCGATTTCCAGATGAACGTAGGGACTACGTTACGCCATACGGTATGCGATGTTCCACGCCATTGTCCGGCCCCCAATATTTCCCTAGGACCGTATACGTTCTGAAAACGCGCTTTAACTAAAGGAAGGCCATAGCGTCGGAAATAGAAGTTTCCATACAATTCTCCTACGAGTTTAGAGATGGAGTAAGGACTGTCGTGAAAAAGTGAAACAGGTGCGTCTTCGGTTGTTGGTTTAGCATCATCGTAAGTCTTCTCGGCTACGGCGCAACCGGCAGCCGCATACACCACCTTACGAAGAGAGGAAAAATCCTTTAATGCATCGAAAAGCTTCAAAGAGGTTAACGTATTATTCTCAAGGTCAGCGAAAGGGTCGGCGATCGACGATTGATTACCGTGATAACAGGCGAGATGAAAGACATACTCAATATCTCGGGGAAGCTGAGAAAGTATTCGAGCATCGGTGATTGAGCCAAAAACGAAGCGTACTCTAGGGTCTCTTGGAACATTACGCTGAACTGACGAAAGGAAATTATCAACTATCCAGAGTTCTTTTACAGTCCCTTCTGATAGCAGTAAATGACACAGATTGCTTCCAACAAACCCTGCGCCTCCTACGACCAGAACCTTACTCTTTTCAAAACTCATCAACACTCGTCTCTCTCCTTTTTTCCTGGCTGCATTAAGTGGCTAAATACGTCACTGACTCCGTGAGCTTCATACCACTTCAATTGCCTAGTGATCGTCTCCTCAAACGATACCGAAGTTTTCCAGCCCAAAATGCGCTCCGTCTGTGTAGGATCAAGAACCATCACCGCAACGTCATCAATTCCTGGAGAAATGATTGGAACTTCAGGCGGTTTTATCCCTAAGAATTTTGCTACGATATCGTATACTTCTTTTATTGAATGCCCTTCTCCAGTGGAAACATTGAAAACGCCAGTAGGAAGATCGGAAATTACCAACAACTCGTCCATAAGGGTGAAAAAGTCGCTTATATCCATAAAATCTCGCACGGTGTCACTGCAAAAACAGTCCCGCTCTGCCTTGAGTCGTTTATAAAAAGTCGGAATCGGTCCGATCGCGAGTCTTGGGCCGCAAATGTTCGCTAGGCGAAGCGATATAACAGGCAGCTTCGCGAGTAATAAATAGAGTTCCCCTGCGGTCTTGGATATCCCATAGCTTGTGAAGGGTGCGAGTGGATGGTTCACAGGTACCGGTATCTGCTGAGGGTGACCGTAGCACAGCGCCGTCTGAAAATTGATGATGCGTTTCACGCCTTTGCGAATCGACTCTTTCGCAACCAATACTGCTCCCATAACATTTGTGGCTGTGTCTTCTATCCAATTCTTCGGGTCTTTGTACGAGGCTGCGCTGTGTACAACCACTTCGGGTTCGAAAGACCCGAATGCTTCTTCCATCAATTTTCCGTCGGCTACGCTACCCTCCTTCACGTATAAACCGCCAATTTCCGGCAACACCTCACGTTTTCCCGTGGTAAAATTGTCAATAACCAAAATTTCGTGCCCTGCAGGAATCCAGTGCTCAACGAGATTCGATCCAAGGCACCCTGCTCCGCCCGTAATTAAAATTCTCATTTCTTCACACCTAATTTTCTTGTTGGTATTTTAGATGGGTGTGCCCACCCCTCACACCGAATTGCTCGTAGTATGCAACTGCCTCGCCGACAATTGTAGAAAGAGGTGAAAATTCAATCTTTCCGAAATCTTGGAAGGTACGTGAAGGATCTAAAAGAATCGAAGGGGTGTCGTCTGGACCGAGTTCGCGGATTTCCGGTTGGGGATACTCCGGCAGATTCATCGCCCGAACGACTGCATTATACAAGTCTACTATGGGAATATCTGTCCCAGAAGAGAAATGGTAAGCGCCGTGGCCAACTCCATCGCAGGCGTCCAACACAGTTTTCACAAGGTCTTTTACAAAAACGAAGTCTCTGCGCGCTTTCGTGACAAAACAGCGCCTGCCTTCAGAAAGTCGTTGGTAAAAAATCGGGAGAGGACCGCTGACGTTTCGCGGCCCCACTACATTGGCCAACCGAAATGTTACATAATCTAACCCTGAAATTTCTAAAAAGTCCTCGTTCGCAGTTTTTGTTATCGCATAACTGCTGTTAGCGGGGAGCTTCGGATGCGAAAGAGTGATTGGTCGTTGTAAAGGTTTTAACCCGTAGCAAAGCGCGGTCTGAAAATAGATAAACCGTTTCACTTTATTGGCTTTAGCTGCTTGGATTACATTTGCACCGCCGACGCAGTTGGTCATCGTATCATTGTACCAATCATCAGGGTTTTTATACGACGCAGCGGTATGAACAATCACATCGGGGTGAAAGTCCGAGATCAGAGAATTTACGAGTTCTCTGTTTGCAATGGTATCAACCACCAATCGTAGTTTCGGGTGTCCCTTGAGATGTTCTTTTCGTCCTGTAGCGAGGTTGTCGATCGTCAGCACTTCATCACCCCGACCCAAGAGCATTTCGGCGATATGAGAACCTATCTGGCCACATCCGCCCGTTATGAATACTTTCATCGAAATCCTCTCCTTCCTTCTGATAATCACTTTGTATTTAACGATTGGAAATATCCTTTTTTATCGTGAAACTCTTGTTGCCACAACTCCAAACAAAGTAGACCCCAAATATTCCTACCATATTTGGGTTCTTTGTCCAACAACCGAAGTACCTTTTTATTATCCACGAAATTTCTGGAAAGCGCCTTTGTTGAGGAGAACACATCTATTACAAAATCTTTCGCTTCTCCTTGAATCCACTGTGTAAAAGGAGTGGGGAACCCTTTCTTGTCGGTTCTCTCTAGAATCACCTTTGGAAGATGAGGCTTTGCTATCTCGTGGAGGATATATTTCATTCGGCCGTCTTTTATTTTTATGTTTGCCGGAATTGTCGCCACAAACTCAACAAGCGGATGATCTAAAAAGGGCAAGCGTGACTCCACACCCCAAGCCATTGACGTGCGATCCTCCACTTGCAGTAAGGCTGGTAGTAGTGTTTTGAAGTCAAAATGAGTCATTTGATCGAGATAAGACTCCTTTCCTACATTGGTTCCTTTGAAAATTGACCGGAAGATTTCGTAAGGAGAGTACTCTCCTAACTCATTCCAGCGAATTGCTTCTCCTAAATCCGGCGCCCGATTAATCAGTCTGAAATACCGTTTGTCCATCTCATCGAAAAGGCCCTCGCTCCAAAACTTCGCGAGCATCGGTTGATAATCTTTCAGAGCAGTAAGGTTTGGTATGATGGACTGGTAGGTGAGCACAAAGCGAGCCCCACCTGTCACGCCATTTATGGCTCCTTTGATACATTGCTCAAAATAAGCCACGAGGTATCGAATATAGCCTCCAAAGATTTCATCGCCGCCTTGTCCTCCTAGGAGGACTTTTCTGTGTTGAGAAGCTTCTTGAGAGACTAGGTATTGAGGAAGCGCGCCCGGTCCCGCAACCGGAAAATCCATATGGTAAATCACATTTCGAATGTGTTCAAGGAAATCGTTACAGTGAATATCTCTTATTTTTAGGTCGAAACCAGAATAATGGGCAACGGCCTTTGCATAATCGCTTTCGTCGAAAGCCGATCCAAACTCCTTAAAACGGCCATTGAAACCGATCATCTCATTTTTTTGGACTAGCTTTGCAGCTAAAGAAGCGATAGTACTTGAATCCAGCCCGCCCGAAACGTAAGCGCCTACGGGTACGTCACTCTGCATATGAAGCGAGACGGATTCTGAGACCAATGATTCAAGCCGATCTTGGAAATATTTCTCTGTATGGTCGAAATCGAGTGAGTAATACACTTCCCAGTATTTTTCGACTTTGACATTCCCATCTCGTATTATTAGTAAATGCGCCGGCGGTAACTCGTTTACCCCTACGAAAAGCGTCTTACCTCCGAGACAAAACTGGAAGGTCAGGTAGTCTTTTAGTCCATCGACATCAGTCTCGATATCTGGCAAAAAAGGGAGAAGTGCTTTAATCTCCGAAGAAAAATAAAGAATATCGTCTACCAGCGCGTAGTAGAATGGCTTGATGCCAAAACGGTCTCGAGCGCAGAACAGCGTTCTTCGTGTTTCATTCCAGATTGCAAAGGAAAACATACCTCGAAACCGATTTACACAGGACTTTCTCCACTGCTCATACGAATGTAGGATGACCTCTGTATCAGAAGTGGTACGAAACAGAGTCTCCCCAAGCTCTTTACGGAGTTCACGGTAGTTGTAGATCTTTCCGTCGTATACGATCCAGTTCCCGTTCCCGTCTGTCATCGGCTGAGCTGCTTCTGATGATATACCTATGATGTTCTGACGACGATGTCCT
Source organism: Thermotogota bacterium ADurb.Bin062 (assembly GCA_002071085.1). Classification (GTDB taxonomy): domain Bacteria; phylum Thermotogota; class Thermotogae; order MWEM01; family MWEM01; genus MWEM01. Next base: position 12,115 of record MWEM01000055.1, read on the forward strand.
AACCCTACCGTAGAATCGTCTCTTATCCATTCTCCATATCCATCTGGACCTCTGTGCTGTTGAAGTAAGTTCATCACTGCAATGGCAGACCGGGGATGAGAAATTGGGCGATTTAATAGATTAACAAAACCGGAAATGCCGCTCATTGACCACTCCTTGAAATAGAGGTTCTAAACTCACTTTTCCAACAGATAACAGGCATCAATTCCGGCTACCTCCCCTTGATACACCGGTATGCCCTTCTCGTTGAATGAGAGTTCGGATAGAAAATCCCGGTGTTCTACACTTAAGCGTCGATCAGAGATGGCATCGAATCTGGCCCCAAGACACTTCATTTCTGTCATTGAAATGGCAGCCCCTTTAAATCTTCCTTTAAAACCATGTTGTTGTGCAATAGAAAGAAACTCATCCGGTTTATAACAACGAGAAACTGGACAGTCTTCACCATCGGTCGATCTACGGAAAGCATCCAGTAAAGAACTATCTTTGAACCGCCCATAATATATTTTTAAAACATATGCGACATAAAGATGGAGCCAAATACTACAATAATTGTACACCATAACGGCGATTTGTCCGTTATCCTTTAGTATTCTGTAGAGTTCTGCTAATACGTTCCCCAAGTTAGCACAGTGGTGAAGCACCCCTGAAGTATGGATATAGTCTACGGATTTCGAAGGCAATGGGATTTTGTTTTCTTTCTCATTGATTAAGAAAAAGTCCGCAGTTTTGTTGTGTAACTCCAATCTCTTCTTCGCTACCTCAAGAGCAGTCGAGGAAACATCCACTGCGTAGAGTTTTTTTACATCCGAGTATACTGAAAACCCAACCACATCATTTCCAGGGCCGCATCCGTAATCAAGGACAACTTTTCCATCTTGACCGTGTACAGGCATCAAGTCGATATATCCAGGGTATTGCGCATTACGCCAATGAAAATAGCACAGTGATTCTTCAGCCGAGTTGAACGATTCATTAGCAACCATATGAACGGTCCAGTATGCAGCTGATCCCTTACGGGATGCCAGTTTTTTGCGGATTTTCGACCGAATGAGGTCGAGAAAAATGTTCATTTCGTACCCCGCTCCTTCCTGAATTATCTATTCTTAAGAGTTCTTTTCCAAGTTAAATTGATTGAACATAGTGATACCAGCCTTTGTGCATCGAACAAGAGTTGCGTGAATACCAAAGAGATCACCACGGCGTTGGTCACCCGGCAGGAAAAACAGGCCATAGTGTTTAAAGATCGGTCAAAATCGCTTGAGCCGCCTTTGGCATTTCGTGTTTAGGATTGTTACGTAGCAGTAAACGTACCTTTTTCAACGCTTCCCTTCATCTTACTCCCCCTCGCTTAGGTAACTTGACTTCTTTGACTCCATCCGGAGTATAGATTCTCGGAATACGCGCACGCAGATAGGTTATACTGAAACAGGTTCATATGCCTCCACTGTCGGTTAACCGTTTCGTGGACACTGCAACAGCTCGCCTATTTAGGTAAATCTCGCTCCTGGTTTGAAATCAACGAGAATGTGTACTTCCAGGCATTTTGTTTTATTTTGTAAATGTACGACGGTTCCACGCCCCCCAAGCAATTGCCCGAATATACAAGAAGCCTCGTTTTCATCCCATTTTCCGCCCAAATGGCACTTTTCAGTGGGACTGCTTTCTTGAACGTTCTGCATCCGATTCTCTACTAACCGAAAACTCCTTCTTTCTCGAATAAAGTTTTGGAGAACTGTTATTAATTGTTTGTGGAACTATCAATGTCTCCACTGAGCGTTTTTAAGGAGCTATACAGTTTTTTTGTTAATTTTCGGGCACCTTGTTCATTTAAATGATCTCCGTCATAGAAATCATCTGCAGAAAAATCAGAATCGGCTAAATAATCAACATAACTACAATTTTCATACTTTTCCACTATATCGTACGTCGTTTCATACAGAGTTATTGTCAAATGTTGTGGAATAAGCGAAATCGAGCGTATCCTCCAGCAAGCAGTTAAACGACGGCGTTTTCCATTCTTGAACCGTCGAGATAGGGCATCCCTTCCAAAACATAGGGAATCTCTTTGAATCCTCGCAGTTTGCGCCACCCCTTCTCCACCTGTTGGGACAATTTGTACAGCATCGCTAACGTTGTTTTTCGGTTGCCACAGTTCCTCATCTTTTTTGTCCTGAGCCGTATAGTCGAAAAGCTCGATTCTATCGGATTCGTCGTTCTGATATGCTGGAAGTGCGCTGCTGGAAAATCATAGAATGTCAGCAATTCCTCTGCGTCTTTCGTCAGACTCTTCACCGCTTTGGGGTATTTGTCCTCGAAGACGTTAACGAATCTTCCTATGCCTCTTTCCGCTTGGGCTTTATCCGGCGATAGATAGATTTCTTGGAGCATCTTTTTTGCCATCGGGTGGAGTTTCTTCGGCAACTGGTTCAATACGTTCGCCGTTTTATGGACCCAACACCGCTGTTCTCTCGTTTGAGGGTATACCTCTCTTAGCGCAGACCAAAAACCCATCCCTCCATCCCCGATCGCCAGCTTCGGCTCCTCCATCCCCCGCTCCCGTAGTCCCAA